>SUSX01000004.1 GCA_015063195.1 Thermoplasmata archaeon
CTTCATCGGTGGTCTGTCTTTCGTCTCCGGTCTTGTTTGTCTTCAGCGCATCCACGTGTCTCTCTACGTGAGCGTACATCTCTTCATAGGAAACCATGGGTGCACCTCAGTTTAGAAAATGTCAAGGTTCTTGGGGATCTTGTTCCTCTTGCTGAGGTTAGATGCCTGTGTCTTGGTGTAACGGAACCTTACATCACATTTGTCGGGCTGGAAATCCCAGATTGATATGATCAAAAGGTCTCCCTCTCTGATCCACATTCTCTTTTTGATTTTTCCCGGGATCCTTCCAACACGTGAGATTCCGTCCTCACACATAATCCTGATCTTGGATGCACCGAGCAACTGGTCCGCAATGCCGAACATCTCATTTTCTTTGATATTGGGAAGGCGTACACGTGTTACGTCCTCATCTGGACTCTCCATAGGCTCGTTGTCACTCATATTTAGCACTCCTATAACAGAACCATACTTTCACCTTATATTAATCGTTTCGCATGGGCGATTATAATAGGGAATGAAAAATCAGTGCCTTGAATCATAGCAAAGTATTTTAAAGACCTATTGATACCCGAGTCATACTGCTCATGTAGTGTAGCGGCCAATCATTCAGCCCTTTCGAGGCTGACACCCGGGTTCGAATCCCGGCATGAGCACTATCTTTCTACACTTCCGTAATTGTTCAGAAGTATCGTTTTTTCCGGTACATGCCAAATTGCCAAATCAGTGGAATATGTGCTTCCTGTATTCGGCACTGATGGTGACGATGTCGTTGATGTTGTCCTCTTCGACGATGTATACTTCCGGAAGTTTCTTGGGGAATTCTTCCAGCATCCTGTTCATAAGGTTACGGTCCGCACAGGACACCGTCTGAAGTCCTTCTTTGGTCCAGTTGTTGATGAGGTTGTACACAGATTCGATTCCGCCGTTGTAGAATTCAGTTACAAGCACGGTGGCAACGATCGGTTTCTTCGACAGGACTGCGACGTTCGCACCCCTTATTGCGTACTCAGCACCGTTGAATGCCAATGCAAGACCTCCGCTGTCTCTCACGAGATCCATTGCCTGATAGTCGCTGTTGTCACTACCTACCATCACAGTGTCGCTCATCTCGATATCGTTCTTCCTGCAGAGTTCCAGTACTGCGTATGCTTTCTCGTTGGCACCGATCATGGTCATCTTCTTGACGGTTTCGTAGATCTCCATCTTGGACAGTTCCTTCTCAATCATGTCATCAAAGTAATCCACGAGTTTTGAATCGTCTTTGTTGAGGTACTTGTTCTCAGTTACGGTGTATGCTTCATCGGACACTCTCAGATTGGATATTTCTGTAGTGATGTTCTTCAGAATTTTGGCATCCTGTCTGCTGATTTCCAGTTTATCGAATGCGATAAGGTTGAAACTGATGTTGTGCAACGGAAACTCGGTCATATCGCTGACGTTCATGATGTGGTGCTCATAGGACCCCGTCGTCATGTAGGCAGGCATCTGACTGAGGATGTAACGCAGAGCATGGTCTGCACCCGGCATGAGTTCTGTGACGTCTCTGCTGTATTCATACGCTGAATTGTCCAATATTCCCCAGGCTTTGAGGAAAGGTACCAACAGTTTAGTCACTCCTCCGGGATTGCCGCCCTCTCTCGAGAGTGCATACGACGTAACTGTATCGTAACGTGAGAACGCGTCGTATACCCTGTCACCGTTTCTAATGAATCTGGCACAGAGGTCCCTGGTTCCGTTTGTACGTGTGACAAATCCGTGATTGGAACATACGAACTGTTTCTCGGCAACAAGTCCCAACTCAGCCATAGGGTCGTATTCCATCTTATTCACCCAAAGATCCGTCCACCTCTTCCGAGAGGTTGAATGCGGAATCGAGAACCTTTCCGTCTACGATAAGCTGTTTGTTCTCGATCTTCACCCTTCCGTCGGCGAAGCTCTTGATGGTTTCCACGATAAGGGGCTGTTCGCGTTTGGCACCGTCTTCTCTGATCCTCTTGAAGAGCGGTTCGTTGACACCTTCTTCTGCAATGATCGTTTCGAGGTCCGATGTCTTCAGTTTCTCGTACATCTGTTCCCAGAGGATATCGTAGTCCCCTCCGCGTATAGGGAAGGAGCAGTATGTCAGAGGTGCACCTCTGTCCCATTCGGGTGTGCACAGATGAAGCATTGCACCCTGTGATTCCGCATCAGTCCTGATAAGTTCCCAGATGACTTCCTGCCATGTACCTTTTGGTCCGTCGGGAAGTGCAGGATGGAGGTTGAGCATATCATATGCTTCACATGTTTCGTCGTCCATCCACAGCATATATCCTGCAAGTATTCCCAGATCTATGTTGTATTCGGAAGTGAGTCTTCTAATTTCCTTTCCGTACTCATCTCTCCATGCCTTCTCATCTGTGTCCCACAGGTCGGGCCTGAACGTCTTCCATGATTTGGTTATGAGAGGTATGTCATAACTTTTGACCAAATCGAAGAACATCTCTCTCTGTTCTTTCTTGGCATTAGGTTCCTCGGTATTGTCCCAATTGCAGAATACGAAAGCTATCTCGATGTCTAATCCGTATTTTTTCTTCTCTTCCATTACAGTACGGAGAAGATTCCTGGATCCAGGGCCTCTTCCGGTGGAAAACCAACCTAATTTAAGCATGTTCAAACCTCTTTACTCAGTAGATGCGTTCCGTGTATTAAATCCGTATGAATGTATCAGATATCAAAGACCACTGTCAACTCAGGCACGGAAGGGTCCACTTTCATCATATGGTATGTGATAGCTTTCACCTCAGTCTTGGCACGGTGTTTTTTCACATCAAGCGGTTCTCCGTATATCTGTGCGGTAACCCTGTCTCCGTCAATGGTGACGCGGAATTCTGAGAATGCATAGTATTCCGCATCCTGGAGGAACAGAATTTCAGACAGGAATGCGTACAGTCTTTCCTCATCGTCCCCGCCGGTGACATCTACAGAGAACATATCTTTGGCTTCCACCTTGGTGGCATCGACAGTCTGGTCGGAGAGAGCATAGGCTACATTCTCAAAACATTCTTCCAATGTTTTACCGCGGCATCTGACCATCACGTCCGCCGTGTGTTCGAGAACCTCATAACGCATACGGGTCAATCGGCTATGGGATATAATGGGATTTCGTGTTCAGAATAAGCTGTGAGTGGATGCTTATGGGCCGAGGCATTTTTCCGTGACCTTTCGGACCTTCAATAGATATTCTTCTGAATACGTCCAAGGACTGTCCGTCCATTTTTTTTAGAAGGCGAGTTCTGTACTATTCCGATTGAATGCCGATACTTTGTGCAATAAATCCGTTTAAACATATTCCTAAGTTTTCGGATTTCGGAGTCAGAGAAAATGTCGGTTTCTCAGGTCAAAGAGATAAAATACGCTATAAAGTCCGTCATCTGTTTCAGTATATCGGACAGTCAGCTCTGGCCTCTCTGTGCGTTCATTTTTATAATTCCATTCAATCTCAGATTTATGCGCATGACGATTATAGGCTGCGGTTCCATCGGAACCAAACTTGCGAAAGCAGCCGATGAAATGGCAGAGGTCAAAAGGATCTACCTCATCGACATAGAGCGCCCTCTTGCCGAAAATCTCGCCTCTGAGCTTAACAAGGCGATTGTTGTCGATGATGTCGAAGAGGAACTGTATCACTGCGACCTTGTGGTGGAGGCAGCATCACAGGATGCAGCAAGGGATGCAATTCTGAAAGCATCTTCACGCGGTGTCGATATCATGGTAATGTCCGTGGGAGCACTCGTAGATGACGGATTCAGAGAGAACGTGTTCGCCAAGGCAAGGCAGACAGGTGCTAAGATCTTCATCCCCTCAGGTGCAATCGCAGGTGTGGACGGCCTCCGTGCAGCAAGTACTGCAGAGCTTGAAGAGGTTGAACTCGTCACTAAAAAAGGTCCTAAATCATTGGCAGGCATCAAATATTGTGAGGAAAAAGGAATCGACGTATACTCTTTCAAAGAGCCCACGGTCATATTCTCAGGAGCTGCAAGGGAAGCAGTATCCAATTTCCCTAAGAACATTAACGTGGCAGCAACAGTCAGTCTGCTCGGTCTCGGATTCGACAATACCAAGGTCACAATCATTCTGGATCCAGAAGCGAAATCCAACTCTCACGAACTCAGGATTAAGGGAGCATTCGGAGAGATGAACTGTCACACATACAACGTTCCTTCACCGGATAACCCCAAGACGTCCATGTTGGCATCCCTTTCAGCCATTTCGGCACTTAAGAGGATCATAAGGAACGAATGGGCAGGAATCTAATCAGATATTTATCCGACAAACCTCTTATCTTGCTTTATGTCCACTTCCAGAGCCGAGAGGCTTGCAAACAATATGGAGAATGCGGATGCAGCCGTCATTCTGAACGCAACGGAACCATTTCTGGATTCCACTTATTGGTATCTTACCGGAATCTCTTCCGGAACGTTTGAGGGTGCCAGAGCAATAGTTACATCGGATGGTAAACTGCATACGGTTGTCAGTATTCTCGAGGAAGAGACAGCCAAATCAGGTAGCGGGGAAGTACACGTTTACCATACGGATGAGGAACGCAGGAACATAATGAAGGAAGTCCTGGGTGATTCTAAAAAGATCGGAATAAACTTTGGTTCAGCCGCTTACGGTTCCGCCGAATGGCTGAAGAATGCACTCGGTGACGGTATCGAACTGGTGGATATTTCATCCGCGATTGCCAAGACAATAAACGTCAAGGACGATAAAGAGATCCAGATAATTGAAAAAGCATGCAAGATCACATCCGCTGTGGCACAGAAACTTCCCGATATGATATGGGAAGGTGTAACAGAGAAGGAAGTGGCATCTGAGATGGGCATAAGCATGCTGAGGTTGGGAGGTACCGGATTGGCCTTCGATACAATTGCAGCGTTCGGTGCATATTCCGCAGAACCTCACCACATGCCCTGCGATTATAAGCTGAAGAAGGGTGACACAGCACTGTTCGATTTCGGATCGAAATACGATATGTACTGTTCCGATCTGACACGTACGATATTCCTGGGAGATCCCGGAGATGTGCTGAAAAGAGCATATAAAATTGTTAAAGAAGCACAGTTGGCAGGAATCGAGAAAATCCGTGCAGGTGTACCCGCAAAGGATGCAGATCTTGCGGCAAGAAAGATAATCGACGATTCCGAGTTCAAAGGTAAGTTCATACATTCATTCGGGCACGGAATCGGAATGGATGTCCATCAGCCGATTTCCCTGTCTCCGAAATCGGAGCAGATACTTGAAGCAGGAAATATCGTATCCGCAGAGCCAGGAATATACATACCGGGCGTGGGCGGTATCAGAATAGAGGACACTGTACTGGTGACTGAGGACGGTTGCAGAATACTGACATCCTACGATCACGATTTTACCGTGGTCTAGAATGCTCTTTCGATTCTGATTCTCTGTCTGTCGCCTGCATCCTCAAGTGCGGAATACTCACCGGTCAGCTCACCTATTTTCACCACAGGATATGGCGCAACAGGTTCTCCGTCATCGCCACTGAGAGGAGTCGGGCCGAAGAAAAGGCATACTGCATTGGCTTTGGGCCAATATGCAATATCTCCTGTCTTCATCTTTGTAATCTGCTCTCCTTTGACATCCACATCTACAGGACACTCGAAGTAAATCATAGATCCAAGCATATTGATGTCAAAGAATCTGGGAAGTGAGAGCCAGATGGTGTCGGAGACAGCTGACGAGTCCAGTTCTCCTGTAAAGTCTCCGGATCTTGCCTTGATAAGAATCTTGCTCACGACACCACCTTCTCCGTTTACTGTTTCTTCCTTTCGAAGAGTGCTCTTATGTCCTTACCGACAACTTCCAACTGGAGTTCCGATTCCTTCTTCTCAAGTGTTTTGAGTTCTGCAAGGTTGTTCTTCCAGTCGGCTCTCCATTCGTCCTTGAACTTTCCGGATTCGATGTCGTCGAGAACGGATCTCATTCCTGCCTTTGATTCAGCTGTGATAACGCGGTCTCTTCTTGTGAGTCCTCCGTATTCCGCTGTGTTGGAAACGACGTACCACATCTTTTCGAATCCGCCTGCGTTAATGAGATCTGTGATGAGTTTTGTCTCATGGAGGACTTCGAAGTATGCCATTTCCGGGGGATATCCTCCTTCGACAAGTGTCTCGAATCCTGCTTTGATCATAGCTGTGAGTCCACCGCAGAGAACTGCCTGCTCTCCGAAGAGGTCTGTTTTTGTCTCGTTGTCGAATGTGGTCTCGAAGACTCCTGCCCTGGTGGCTCCCATACCCTTTGCAAGTGCCAAAGCAATATCCTTGGCGTTACCTGTGTAGTCCTGATATACACATACCAATGCGGGGACACCGAATCCCTCGAGGAACACGAGTCTCTCCATGTCTCCTGGGGCCTTGGGTGCCATCATGATGACATCTACATCGGCGGGAGGGTCGATGAGTTTGAATGTAATTGCGAATCCATGTGCGAATTCCAATGCGGCACCCTTCTTGAGGTTGGGTGCAACGAATTCCTTGTAGATGTCAGGCTGGACCTCGTCGGGGAGGAGCATCATGACGACATCTGCATCCTTGACTGCATCCGGAATCTCAGCTACCTTGAGTCCGTCCTCTTTTGCTTTGTTCCAGGATTTTCCGTCCTTCCTGACTCCTACTGTGACATCAAGTCCTGAGTCGTGGAAACAGAGTGCCTGGGCTCTTCCCTGTGCACCGTATCCGAGTACAGCTATCTTCTTACCCTTGATAAGGTCCATATCTACATCCGCATCGTGGTAGATCTGCATTTCATTAACTCCTTTCATTGTTTATTGATTGTAATCAGTAAGGGCAACGTCCTTTGACCATTGCCGTGTTGTTTGCGGGCAGCATGGGGAGGGCATCCTCCTCGGGGTCTACCCATATGTCTATCAGTGTGGTCTTTCCGCTGGCGAATGCCTGTCTGAGTGCATCTCCGATCTCTCCGGGTTTCTCGACTCTTATTCCGTTGGCACCGAATGCCTCTGCAATCTTTACGAAGTCGGGGTTGGAATCGAAGAGTTTGGTACTGGAGTATCTCTCATTCCAGAACAGTTTCTGCCACTGTTTGACCATTCCGAGCCATCCGTTGTTCATGAGACATATGACGACAGGATATCCGTAGTGAACTGCGGTTGCAAGTTCCTGGATGACCATGAGCAATCCTCCGTCACCGACGATTGAGATGACCTTCTTATCCGGGCATGCAACCTGTGCACCCATGGCAGCAGGGAGTCCGAATCCCATAGTTCCGAAGTTACCTGATGAGATGAACTGTCTCGGTTTCCTGATTCTGAGGTGGTGCATGGCCCACATCTGGTTCTGACCTACGTCAGTTGTGATTATGGTGTCGTCATCGATGAATTTGTTAATCTCATACATGACTCTCTGCGGGAGGATTCTCTCGTTATCAAAGTCGATACGGCATCCGTCACATCTTGCCTTGAATCCTGCCGCTACCGCCAACCACTCCTGTTTGGGTGAAACATCCTCCAATCCTCCTATGAAGAGGGTGAGTGTCTCCTTGACATCAGCGAGTATGTTGAGTGAGTCCAATCCGTGTTTGCCGAACTCCGTGGCATCTATGTCGACGTGTATTATCCTGCATCCGGGAGATACGCATGATTTAGCACTGTACGTTCTGTCTGAGAATTTGGTACCTACTGCAATGAGCAGGTCTGCGTTTTTGATAGCATCCAATGCAGCCAGTTTTCCGTGCATTCCCAAAGGTCCGAGGGACAGCGGATGGTCATACGGGATGCATCCAAGACCCATCATGGACGTGACGACAGGTGCACCGAGCATCTCGGCAAGCTTTACAAGCTCGTTACTGGCGTTGGCCCCTATGACTCCTCCTCCGGCATATATCACGGGCCTTCTTGCAGATTTCATCTCTGCAATCGCAGCAAGAAGCAGTGTCTTATCAGTGTTTATCTTCCTGGGCTCGTAACTGCAGTTCAACATGGATTCGTCGATTTCCGAATTCATGGAATCCACAGGCAGATCTATGTGGACGGGTGCAGGCCTTCCGTACTGCATAATCTTCCATCCCTCATCTATGGCCTGCGGGAGCTGCTGAAGCTCCAATACTCTGTAATTGTATTTTGTGATAGGCATCATGAGGCTGAATGCATCGACTTCCTGGAATGCACCCATACCCAACATGCCTGATGCGACCTGTCCTGTCAGAACCATCATCGGAATGGAATCTGCCTGTGCTGTAGCCACACCTGTTACTGCATTCGTGACTCCGGGTCCGCTTGTTACAAGACAGACTCCAGGTTCACCAGATGCACGTGTGAATCCGTCCGCCATATGTGCGGCGCACTGTTCGTGACGAACGAGGATGTTTTCAATGGACGAGTTTAAAACCTCATCAAAAATGGGTATGACTGAACCGCCCGGGTAGCCAAACGTCTGTTTGACTCCCCTATCCTCTAACATTTGGAGCAATGCTCTGGAGCCCTTCATATCGGATGCCTCTTTTATCTCTTTTAGGTTATTTCCTATATTATATTAAGGGTTTCTACCAAAATGGGTAAAGATAGGGGTTCGACTGAAAACTCTTATGTTTTCTTTGCCCAAGCCCATAAGTATTATTTCCTCGTTGCAGTACTGGAAACGGTGAGCTTGATGAAGGTCAAGGTAGGAATCAACGGATACGGAACAATCGGAAAGAGAGTGGCGACAGCCGTCAATCAGCAGGACGATATGGAAATAGTCGGAGTTACAAAGACACGCCCGACATATGAGGCCAAGGATGCTGTGCGTCAGGGATACCCGCTCTATGTTCCCAAGGAGAACATCGAGGCCTTCGAGGCCGCAGGAATCAAAGTGGCCGGATCGGTAGAGGACATGATTGCTGCAGCAGACATTATTGTAGACTGTACACCCGGAAAAGTAGCAGAGGAATACAAGAAGAAGTATGCCGAAGCCGGCGTAAAGGCAATTTGGCAGGGAGGAGAGGATCACAGTCTCACCGGAATCTCATTCAACGCAACTGCCAACTACAAGGAATCATGGGGAGTTCAGTTCTCAAGGGTCGTATCATGCAATACCACCGGACTTCTCAGAACACTTTACAATATCGATAAGAACTTCAAGGTCAAGAACGCCTTCGTTACACTCATCAGAAGGAGTGCAGATCCCAATGACAGCAAGAACGGACCCATCAATGCCATCGAGCCCTCCGTGAAGCTTCCTACCCACCACGGACCCGATGTACAGAGCATCATGCCCTGGATAAGTATCAACACCATGGCAGTCAAGGTGCCAACAACACTCATGCATGTACATACAGTCGTCGCAGAGCTCGGTTCGGAAGTCACAACCGAACAGGTAAAGGAAGTAATTGCCAACTGTCCCCGTGTAAGGCTTGTCAAGAGCAAGGACGGAATCAAGTCCACAGCTCAGATTATGGATCTTGCAAGGGAACTCGGACGCTCACGCGGAGATATGTTCGAGATCGTCGTGTGGGAAGACGGAATCAAGGTTGTCGGAAACACACTTTACTACTATCAGGCAGTCAACCAGGAAAGTGACGTCATTCCCGAGAATATCGATTGTATCAGATCCATGTGCAAACTCGAAGAGGATCCTGTCAAATCGATGGAGAAGACCAATAAGGCAATGGGAATCTGAGGTGATCTCATGAAGGATTTTCACACGTTGGAGGATTTCGATTTCAAAGACAAGACCGTACTCTTGAGAGTGGACATCAACTGCCCTCTTGACAAGGAGACACTGGAAATCATCAACGATTCCAGAATCAGAAGAATCATTCCGACTGTGAGAGAACTTATGGGAAAGAGGGCCAAAGTAGTAATATTGGCACACCAGAGCAGAAAGGGAAAGTGGGACTTCACTCCCCTGGATCAGCATTCAAAGAGGCTTGCAAGACACCTGAATCATGATGTCATCTATGTTGATGATGTGATGGGCGATGATGCAAAGAATGCCATAAAGAATCTGGAACCCGGAAACGTACTTCTTCTCGGAAACGTCAGAGCATTAGATTTGGAAACTGCAAAAATCGATATGGAGGGACACTCAAAATCCGAACTCGTGACTGAGCTGGCACCCTTGATCGATTACTATGTGTGCGATGCATTCGGAGCAGCCCACCGTTCACAGTGTTCACTTGTAGGATTTGCACCCAAGGTTCCTTCCGCATCCGGAAGGCTGATGGCAAAGGAACTGTTCGCACTCAGTGCAATCTTCGACAATCCCCGCAGACCCTCCGTGTTCATACTCGGCGGTGCTAAATTCGGTGATGCATCCGATATGATCGATCATGTACTCGGAAGCGGAATGGCTGACACTGTGATTCTTGTCGGATTGGCAGGCAATGCATTCCTTCTTGCAAGAGGTGTGGATATCGGAGCAGCATCCGAAAAGGTTCTTCAGGATGAACTTACAGAAGAGAACCTCAATGCAGCAAAGAGGATTCTTTCCAAGTACGGACAGAGGATTTTGCTTCCTGTAGATGTGGCCGTGGAACGTGACGGCAAACGTGTATCTGTATTGGTCGGAGACCTTCCCAGTGAAGAGCCAGCACTCGATATCGGAGATGCATCGATTGAGAAGTTCAGAAAAGTCCTTCTGTCATCAAAGACATGTTTCATGTCGGGACCTGCAGGTATGTATGAGAAAGCGGGATTCGAGGACGGAACATATGAAATCATGAGTGCAATGATTCAGTCCGGTGCACAGTCTGTTATCGGAGGAGGTCACACGGTCGGTGCGGCAGACAAGTTCGATTTCACTGACAGATTCTCATACGTAAGTACTGGAGGAGGAGCATTGGAAACATTCCTTCTCGGAGAACCTTTGCCGGTGGTCGAAGCACTCAGACACTCTTTCAAGAATCTCTGATTGAAAATACAATCAAATCTTCCGGAACACATATGTGATTCCGGAAGACTATTTCTTCAACATGTTTCCGCATTTAGGACAGAAATCTCTGCTGGAAGCATCTACCTTTTCTCCGCATGAAGCACAGACAGAGATGTTCTTAACTTTGTCAAGATCCAATGCAGTGCCGCATTTTGCGCAGAATCCCTCATCACCGACCTTTGCATAGCAATTGGGGCAATGTTTTTTGGATGACAGTCTGTAGATCATCTTTGAACCTTTAGAAAGGAATGCGAAATAAAGGAACAACAGTACTCCTATGAGAATCATAAGTCCGTAGATTGCAATCCTTGCCTTTCCGTTGTCTGTAGACATATAGTAATCGAAATTAGTTACCAATTGTACAGTCCATAGAATAATCCAGATCAAAGGAAATATTGGAATGTAGTTGATTCTCATTGTGACTTACATCCTGGATACGGAATATAAAGCATTCTGCCCTGATCTGAGGCATATGTCAGGGTAATCGGAAACGTCAGAATTTCTGACAGATGGGGTCAGTTTTTCATCGAATCGTTAGACAATACGGAAACTCTCTTCTGCATCTGTCTTATGATCGGCCCAACAAGCAGTGCTGCAATTATAGTGCCCTCTCTGGTTCCTGCAAATCCATGCAGGAAAATCAATCCGTCACAACCGTTAGGTCATGACGGATTTGTTATAAGAGGTAAAATCACTGTTTAGACAGTCTTTTAGGTACGATCTGGTGTCTCCAGAGGTCCTCAAAGTCTTCCTTCTCCCTGATGAGTTCTGCCTCTCCGTTGTTAACGAGGACTTCGGCACATCTGGGTCTGGAATTGTATGTACTGGACATGGCGAATCCGTATGCACCTGCGCAGTAAACTGCGACAATATCGCCCTCTTCTGCCTCGGGAAGTGCACGGTCACGTGCGATATAATCTCCGCTTTCACAGATAGGGCCTACCACATCATACTTGGCAACGCCTGCCTTGTTGTGTTTGTTTGCTATGCTTACATAATGGTACGAATCATAGAATGCAGGTCTGATGAGGGTGTTGAATCCTGCATCGACACCGATGTAGTTCTTTGTACCTGCATTCTTGACATCTACACATTTTGTGAGAAGTATCGTAGAGTCGCATACCAGGTATCTTCCGGGTTCGAGTGCGATGGTTTTGATATCTGTTTCATTCATCACCATATCTGTAATGATGGAACCCAGATCTTCCAACTCAGCTTCGGGGTCCTGAGGTTTGTACGGGACTCCGAATCCTCCGCCGAAGTCAAGGAATTCCAACTCAATTCCTGTACGGTCCTTTATGTCATTGACAAGTTCGCACAATACTTCGATGACTTCAATGAAAGGATCTACAGTGAGTCCTCCGGATCCTGTGTGTGCGTGTATTCCTTTCACATCGAATCCGAGTTCCTGTGCTCTTTCGTAGGTCTTGATGACTCTGTTGTACGGAATTCCGAATTTGGCACCTTTTCCGCCGGTCATGACCTTGCCGCTGTGGCCTGATGCAACTCCCGGTGTAATTCTGAATGAAATAGGGATGTCTGTGGTGATCTTAGCAAGACGTTCAAGTTCAGACTCAGAATCTACATTGATCCTGCATCCAGTATCTACAACAGCCTGAAGTTCCTCGTTGCTGACGTTGCATCCTGTGTACATGATTCTGTCTGCAGGGAATCCTGCTTTGAGGCATGTGAGTACTTCACCGATGGAAACCGCATCGATATGGCTTCCTTCCTGTTCCAGGATGCTCAGAATGGCAAGGTTCGTGTTCGCTTTGCATGCGTAGTGGACCTCAGTAGGCATGTGTGCGGCGAATGCGTTGTAGATCCTGCGGTAGTTCTCTCTGAGAATCTGCTCATTCGTAACATATACAGGTGTACCGAATTTGTTGGCAATGTCTACAGTGGACATTCCGCCGAAGATCATAGTTCCGTCTTTACTTTCGTAATCCCTCATTTCTTCACGCTCGATATGAATTTTTTATGGAGTATCCTGACGACATCCAATGCCGATTCTGTAGGTACGACGAAATTCAGAGAGACGTCGGAAGCTCCTTCCGAAATCATTTCAACGTTGGCTTCAGCCTCTTTGACTGCTCCGAAGATATCTCCTGAGAATCCGTTCTTGTCAAGGAGATCGTCTCCGACTGCACAGATTAAAGCAACATCGTTCTTGATTTCGATGCCTTCAATTTCTTCACTGTGCATTCCTCTGATCTCTCCGAGAATCCTTGCAGTGTCGTTGTTGTGGAACAGGAAAGCGATGGTTGACAGTGATGTCGATACTGCATAGAGCGGAATGTCCAAATCTCCGATCCTGTCGATGATCGTTGCGATGAGTTTGGGCCTGTATGCAAGCTCTCCCGCTCTGATGGTGACAATGGAAAGGTCGCTCTTCATCGCCACGGCCTTCAGAAGTGATTTGCTCTTCTTCCTGAGGTTGTAGATCAGTGTTCCGGGGTGCTCCGGCTGATATGAGTTCTTGATCTTCACAGATATGTGCTTCATTCTTGCAGGTTCGATTGTTCTGGGGTGAAGAACTTTTGCTCCGAAGTATGCGAGTTCAGCTGCTTCGTTGAAGTTCATCTCCTTGATGGTGACAGCATCCTCAACAACTCTGGGGTCTGCACTCATGAAACCGTTTACGTCGGTCCAGATTTCGATTGTGTCTGCATCAAGAGCATTACCGATTGCTGCAGCGGCGTAATCCGATCCGCCCCTTCCGAAGGTAAGCGGTTCTCCCGATTCGCTGATTCCGTAGAATCCTGTGATGATCGGAATCGTTCCGTCGTCTATGAGGGGTTTGACATTGATGCCCATGGATGATGCGGTTCTTTCCAGATCGCATTCTCCCGACAGCGGTGCACCGACCGCATAGATTCCTGCATCTTCGGATGTGAGGGCAACGGATTTGTATCCCATCTCCATGATAAGATGTGAAAGCATAAGGCTGGAGAATCTCTCTCCCTGCGAGGAGATATTGTCCTTGAAATAAGGGCTGTTCCAACCGTCCTTATCAGAATAGAGTTTCTTGAACTCGTCAAATCTCTTTTCGAATTCCTCAGTGAACTCTTCGAGTCTCTTTCCTTCGAAGAGTTCTTTGGCGACGGTCATGTGTCTCTCTTTGAATTTACAGAAGATGTCCTCGTCTTTCAGTGTCTTATCGTCCAATGCACTGACCAGGAAGTTCGTGATTCCAGACATGGCGGAGACGACAACGGCCTTCTTTCCGCTTCCGGAGACGATGATGTTCGCAGATCTCTTCATAGCTTCAGCGGAACCTACGCTGGTTCCTCCGAATTTCATTACTGTAATCATAAGTTAAGCACCTCTTCCATGCTGTGGACTTTTCCGTCCTTTTTGTCGGAGATCCACCTGATGGCTTTTACACACCCCATGGCGATTACTTCTCTGGAAACGGCCTTATGGGAGAATTCAATCCTTTCCATATCTCCGGCGAAGATCACTGTGTGATCCCCTACGATATTTCCTGCCCTGATAGAATGGACTCCGATTTCCCTTTTCCTGGGGCCGGTTATTCCCTCCCTTCCGTGTACGACATCCTGTATTCCTGTAGTATTGCTCAGTCTTCTGACGGTTTCCAAAGCAGTACCTGACGGTGAATCCTTCTTGGCGCCGTGATGAGCTTCCACAACCTCGATATCGTATTCGGGAAGTGCCTTGGCCAGTATCTCGCAAATTTTCCAGAATATGTTTACGCCTGATGCGAAATTGGATGATATAATGGCAGATGTACCGTACTTTTCAGTATTTTCGGTCATCCTGTTTAATGCGGATGCATCCACTGCTGTGGTACCGAGAACGAGATTCGTTCCGGTTTCCGCAATCCTGTCCACAACGGCTGATGCCGCTACAGGAGCGGTGAAGTCCACATAGACATCTGCATCCTTGAGAAGTGTTTCAAGTTCGGACGGAGCGGAGGCAAATATGCCGGGGTAGAGTTCTCTGCCGACATTACCTCCGTTTTCCGAAACTATTGCACCTGTGAGTTTCAAATCATCGGATGATACAATTTGGTCGCATACCATCCTTCCGAGTTTACCGGTGGCTCCCGCCACCACTACGTTTACCACTAGGTATCCCTCAGATCAATCCGAGCATCGCTATGTCCTTATCCAACAGTGCACGGTTTGCGGGTGAGAGCTCCGTAAGAGGAAGTCTTGGAAGTCCGTTTCCGTATCCGAGCCTCTTCATCACGTATTTGATCGGAATTGGGTTGGATTCTACGAACAGGTCGGTGAATAAAGGCATCATCTTGTAGTGCAGTGCAGATGCATCGATGAATTTCTCCTTAAGACAGAGATCTACCATCTGCGACATAGACCTGGGGCAGCAGTTGGATGTAACTGATATTACTCCGACGGCTCCCAACGCAATCATCGGGAATGTGAGTCCGTCATCTCCGGAAAGAACCTCAAAATCCTTGGGTTTTGTCTCGATAATCTTCTGAACCTGAGGCATATTTCCGCTTGCTTCCTTGATTCCGACAATGCCGGGAAGTTCGGAAAGGCGGAGAGTAGTTTCTGCATTCATGTTGCTACCTGTCCTTCCGGGTACGTTGTAAAGTACAATGGGACAGTCAACACTTTCTGATATTTTCCTGAAGTGTTGATAGATTCCTTCCTGTGTGGGCTTAATGTAATAGGGGGAGATTGAAAGCAGTCCGTCTGCTCCGAGGTCTGCGGCACATTTGCTGAGCTTGATTGCTTCTTCTGTGCAGTTGCTTCCAGCACCGGCAAGGATCTTTGCCTTCTTTGCCTGGTCTATGACGATACTGATGACTCTTATATGCTCTTCATGACTGAGGGTGGCAGATTCTCCTGTTGAACCGCAGGGAACGAGTGTAGTGACTCCGTTCTCTTCTTGGAAATCAACCAGTCTTCTGAGGCCATCCTCGTCTATCGAACCGTCTTTTTTGAACGGTGTGATAATGGCTGTGGCTGTTCCTCCAAACATGTCATTTCTCCCCAAAATGCTCTTTGAGAATCAGACGCGTACGTGTACTTAAAATGTTGTCATTGCGCCTGACCTTCTCGATGATGTCATTGAGATGCTGCGAAGATTCTACATCGATGATTGCTATGACATCCTGATCGCCGGTAACCTCAAACACTTCAATGATCCCGTCGTATCTTGCGAGTTCGTTGGCAACGTCCTCGGTGTCGGTGTTGACATCTATCCTGATTTCTACCAGTGCCTTAACGTTTTTAGAGCTTGTTTTGATGGTGAATCCGCAGATCACGTCATCGTCCACCATCTTGTGTACCCTGCTTCTGATGGTTCCTTCCGAAACACCGAGTTTATCGGCAATCTCAACGAAAGGGCATCTGGAATCCTTTTTCAGGATTGCAATTATACGTTTATCGAGGTTGTCAATCATTTCGCTCACCATGCAGGTTTTTCGTAGCTATGGTAACGCGATACATAAGCAAATATAAATAGAATTTTGAAAAACGTAGACATCCTACGGAAATCATCAAACGTCAGAAAGATAAATTCCTTATTCGGAACAATGTTACGATTGCCGTGGGTATATATAAAAACATACGCCCGCATACAAGTATGATGGAGTCCGTCTACATAATTGCCGCAATCATCACATTGCTGGTACTGGTATCTGCATCGGTTTCCGATTGGAAGAAGAGGGAAGTCAGTGATATACATTGGTTAATCCTGTTTATCACCGGTACGGCAGTACTCCTGATCAGATACGGTTCGGATCCTCTGCCTACGTCATTCGCAGCACTTATGTTCATCCTTATCTCAGCGGATCTGATTTGGGACAGGGAGCCTACGTTGAAATCCGAATCGTTATTGATGACAGGCATAATCATGTCGGCAACAATGGTTGTCAGAATGGCATGGGGTACTGATCTGGTACAGGCGGCTCTTACCGTATTTGCTGTGTTCTTCGTCATGAACCTTCTGTATTATACGGGCATCGTCAGGGGCGGAGCGGATGCAAAATGTGTGATTGCAATCTCAATGGTGTTCCCTTTGTATCCTGCATTCGGAGAATTTCCATTAGTGATGTCTTCATCCGACCCATTCGTCACAGTATTCCCGTTTGCTGTTGCCGTTTTCATAGTTGCAGATGTGCTGGCTGTTTCTCCTTTGTTTTACTATTTGGCGAGAAATCTGATCAAAGGCGACAGGATGTTTCCGCAGATGCTCATAGGTTATGTGAAGCCCCTTTCGGCTGTGGATGAGGAGAAGGAATGGCCGATTCAGGACATTATCGATGGTGAGATAGTAATCAGAACCAGACCTGCGGACGATGGGGCAGTACAACGTCTGAAGGGAGCAGGCGCTGAAAATATCTGGGTCACTCCGATAATTCCGTTCATCATACCATTGACGGCAGCGTATGTGATCGTACTGCTGATAGGGAATCCGTTCTTCCTCATCTTATGATTCTGAGGTCGTGTCCGCATTCAGCACATCTTGAACCGTACATATCTTTGATTTCCACAAGGTATCCCGTACGGTTTATGACGGTTCTTCCGCAGCCCGGGCAGACGGTGTTGCCCCCATCTTCGGACATCATGTTTCCGATGTAGACGTAATTCAGGCCCTCTTCCATGGCGATACGTCTGGCAGCATACATCGTCTCTTCAGGTGTCCAGGGGACGTTGTCAAAGTAATTGTCAGGATGGAATCTTGTGAAGTGTACCGGGATTTTCCTGGACAGGTTGTCTCTGACCCATGCCGAGAATCCTCTGATCTCATGATCGGAATCGTTGTATCCCGGGATGATGAGATATGTGAGTTCCAGATGTACTCCCTCCTCAAAGATTATCTTAACGGATTTCAGAACATCCTCAAGATGTGCACCGCAAACGTTCATGTAGAATTCATCAGTGAATCCCTTAATGTCGATGTTGAAAGCATCGGTGACCTTACACAATTCTCTAAGCGGTTCCTCGTTACAGAGTCCGTTGGATACGAGTACACATCTCAGGCCCGGGTCTGCAGCAAGCACGTCCATGATGTATTCAAACCAAATCGTCGGCTCGTTGTACGTGAATGCTATGGAATCCATACCTTCCTTCCTGCACATGGTTACGATTTCCTCTGCAGATTTGAAAGTGGTTCTTTTATTGCCCGAGTTCGATTGAGATATGGAATAGTTCTGGCAATGTCTGCATGACATGTTGCATCCGATACTGCCGATGGAGAATATTTTACTTTTAGGATGGTAATGGTACAATGGTTTCTTCTCTATCGGGTCCGTACAGATGTATGAAATCTTACCGTAGGTGTTGGCAATGAGTTTTTCAGAATCTCCTTTGCGGGCACCGCATCTTCCGACACCCCCGACAGGTATCCTGCATTCATGTGGGCACAGCTGACATATGTACACGTCGCCGTCACGGATGTAGTACTTAGCTTCGATGGATACAGGGCTAATAAGTCCCATCAGTCACCTTCCTGTATTTTTCATCCCTGCGGAGAACGACATCGTTTCCGTCGGTAATTATGCCGATTATATGGAACTGTATATCAAGCTCATTGAGGGCATCGGTATCATTCCTGTCGAATGTAAATAACAGCTCGTATTCCCCTCCGAAATCCATTACTAGTGATTCCAGTGGGATGTCCAGCATCTCTCCTACAGTCACAGTATCTTCATGTTTCGGAAGAAGATCCCATTCGATGATGCATCCCTTTTTGGACGATTCACATAATGTGTTCAATGCGGTAGACAGTCCGTCGGAAAGGTCGATACACGACGATACGATCCCGGAGGCTGAAAGTGCTATGCCCTCATTGACTCTGGGTATCGGAGTAGTAAGGCAGAATTCAGCATCCTCCAGGCCGAGAGATTCTTTCATTGAATGATATCCTGCTGCAGGACCTCCGAGTGGGCCGGTCACAGCAATGACATCTCCGATACGGGCGCCGTTCCTTCTCATCGGAGTTCTTCCTTCCATGACACCGATAGCAGTACCCGATACGGAACCGTGACCCGGTTTTGTATCTCCGCCGATGACATGGGTGCCGCAGAATTCCGCACATTGATCGATTCCGCTCACGATTTCAGCGATTTCTGTTACGTCCATGTCTTCAGGCACAGACAGTGCGGAAAGGAACCCGACGGGCCTTGCACCCATACTTGCAATATCGCTGAAATTTACTGCCGCAGACATCCATCCGAATCTTTCGGGACTCATGCCTTCAGGTCTGTGTCTTTCGAAGGTAACATTGTCAGTGGAGATGACAAGTATCTCGTTCCCGATAGGTATGAGTGCGGCATCGTCATCCATACTGTCCGGTGAATCCTCCTTTTGAAGGAGTTCACGAATCATTTTGACGGTCTGTCTTTCTCCCAGATCTCCGAAGGATGTCATTCGGACCTTGTAAGGGCTGTTATCTTATTAATCTCACGCGTGTGTGCGCTGGCGCACAGTGTAAAGTAAATATATGCGTCAAGGAATTGTGCCCCGGTTAAACATGAACATCGACATCAGATACGGAAAGGACGGAGTCCAGAAAGTGGACATACCCGAGAAGAATTTGATCGGAATATTTGCACCCAGGGACGTGGAGTGCGGAACGCCCGACGTAGTACTCAATGAAGCATTGGACAACCCTATCGGAGGGGAAGCTCTTGACAAGTTCCTCGAAGGAGGAGAGGATGTTGTGTTCATAGTCAATGACGGTACAAGGCCCACACCTACCGCAAAGGTTCTCGATGTACTTTCAAAGAGGATGGACCTCAGGAAGGCAAGATATCTCATCGCCACAGGAACCCACAGGGATATGACCGAAGAGGAATACAATTTCGTCTTCGGTTCACATTACGAGGAGCTCAAAGACAGGATCGTTGTTCACGATGCAAAGAAATCCGAATGCACATACCTCGGGGATTCCAAGAACGGAACGCCTATGGAAGTCAACAAGGTGGCAGTTGATGCAGACAGGCTTGTAATCATCACAAGTGTAGAGCCACACTATTTCGCAGGATATACAGGCGGTAGGAAATCATTCCTTCCCGGAGTTGCATCATTCAAGACAGTCGAAACCAACCACAAGTTGGCAATGAACATCGAAGCACAGTCATTGGTTCTCGAAGGCAACCCTGTCCACGAAGATATGATGGATGCCCTTGAAGTGGTAAAAGGAAAGAAGATCTTCTCCATCCAGATGGTTCTCGACAGACATCAGAACATCTATAAGGTTGCAGCAGGGGAGCTCAACCCCGCATTCGCACAGGCAGTTGAGTGGGCAAACACAGTGTTCATTGCACCCATCCCTGAAAAGGCAGACGTGGTCATATCTGTTGCACCGTACCCCATGGATGTCGATCTTTACCAGTCACAGAAAGCACTGGACAACGGTAAATGGGCACTCAAGGAAGGCGGAAAGATCATCATGGTCTCAAAGTGCAGAGAGGGAGTCGGACACCCGACATTCCTTACACAGCTTTCCTCTTCAAAGGATCCAAAGGTTGTACTCGAGAACCTCAGATCTGAATACAAACTTGGATATCACAAAGCAGCAAAGATGGCGGAGATTGCAGTATGGGCAGACATTTGGGCAGTTACAGATCTGGATGATGAACTGATCTCCTCCGCAAACATCACTCCGTTCCCGTCCGTTGCGGATGCGATGAAGAAAGCGTTCGATGAGAATCCCGATGCAAGGGTAATCATCCTCACGGACGGAAGCGTAACAATACCGAGGTTGGAATAAATGTCAGAGTTCAAAGTAGATAATCTCGAGGCTGTAAGGAACGCAGTCAACATCTGTACAATGTGCGGATTCTGTAAGAGCGTATGTCCTTCATTCAAGGCAATCAAATGGGATTCAGCACTTTCAAGGGGACGTATCATTCTTACATACGGGCTCCTCACCGGAGAAATAGAGGCAGACGATTCAGTCATGGAGAACCTTTACACATGTACCACCTGTGCAGACTGTGAGAGGCGCTGTACATCAAAGGTCAAAATTGTCGACATCGTAGAACTCTGCCGTGCAGATCTCGTCAAGAATGGTCACATTCTTCCCAAACACAAGGCTGTGTGCGAGAACATCCTCAAGTACAACAACCCCTTCGGCGAGGAGAAATCCGTAGTAGAGACATTGGGTATTGAACCCAAGAAGGCAAAGGTAGGATACTTCGCAGGATGTACAGCAACATACAGGAGTAAGAAGACATCCGCAGCATCACTTTCAATCCTTAAGAAACTCGGAGTGGATTTCACAACAGTCGACGAAGTCTGTTGCGGATCCGTCATGCAGAGAATCGGATGGGATGAAAAGGATGTAGTCGAGCTCATGAAGAAGAATGTCGAAGCAATCAAATCATTGGGTGTTGAGACATTGGTCCTCTCATGTGCAGGTTGCTACAGGATGTTCAAGAAAGAGTATCCCAAATTCGTAGATGTTCCCTTCAGGGTACTTCACATGACAGAGTTCCTTCAGGAGCAGGAGATCGACCTTAAACCCCTCAAGGGTGTAGCAACATACCACGACCCCTGCCACCTTGGAAGACATGTCGGCGTATACGAAGCACCCAGGGCAGTCATTTCCAAGATCCCTGAACTTGAGTTCAAGGAGATGGAGTTCAACAGACAGTTCAGTCACTGCTGCGGTGGCGGAGGAGGAGTAAGGTCCGCATTCCCCGAGCAGTCTGGTGATATCGCACGCACAAGGGTCGACGAGGCATCATTCGCAGATTACCTCATCACCACATGTCCCTTCTGTGTGAGCAACCTCGAACTTGGTCTCGGTGACAAGAAGGATATCAAGGTCGTAGATCTTACAGAACTCGTTGATGAGCTTCTCTGAAATGAGATCCATAATGGGTTGCAGGAGTTCGTTGGGTTTTGATGCCCCGAAGGTAATGGGCATACTCAACGCAACTCCTGATTCTTTTTCAGACGGCGGAAAGTACGATAAATTAGAGTCAGCCGTAGCACATGCATTCTCAATGGAGGATGACGGTGCGGACATCATAGATATAGGCGCAGAATCCACCCGTCCGGGATTTGTTCCGATATCAGCAAGTGAGGAATTGAACAGATTGATCCCTGTTCTGGAAAACATCGTCCCTAACATTTCTCTTCCTATATCTGTGGACACATCCAAAACTGCAGTGGCGGAAGCTGCAATAGATGCAGGTGCGGACATAATTAATGACGTAAATGCAGGAAGAGATTCCGGAATGTTGGAACTGATCTCTTCTTCCGGAGTGTATTTAGTTATAATGCATTCCAATGGTTCCCCGGATAATCAGAGTCCTTTCGAAGGCGATCTTTTTGAGAACATGATTTCATTCTTCGATGAAAGGATAGATGCTGCATTAGACGCTGGAATCCGTAAGGACAGGATAATTATCGATCCCGGGATTGGGTTTGGAAAGTCTCCTGAGCAAAATATGGAGATAGTTAACAATCCAATGTTCTACGGCAGGGAGTTCCCTGTTCTGATAGGTGCATCCAGGAAGAGATTCCTTTCAGTAATGTATCCGGGTGAGGACAGGGATGTTGCTACAATTACGGCATCCGTGAGTTCTGTTATGAAAGGTGCCGACATAGTGAGGGTGCATAACGTGAAAGATATGGTTTCCGCCCTCAGAGGATTATCCTGTAAACAAGGAAAAGTATGATTATTCCGATGGCTCCGTAGAACAGCAGATCCCTGAGGGATTCACTTTTCTGTTCCTTTTCATAATCCGATTTACAGGAATTATCACAGAAATTTTCTCCGTAAGGCAGAGGGTCTCCGCAGTGGAGGCAGTGTGAATGTTCCGGCAGCTTCAAAGCCATATGCTCCGTATGATGGCGGATATTTACAACCTTTTCGGATTAAATGTCTGTACGTTTCTGTGGGAGCAGATAATTCCTAATTATTCGATAGGAATATTTATCTTCATACATGACGATGTAATCTTATGACGGACCTTTCCGCCGGCTATCAGGATAAGGACAGATATGACCGACAGCGTCGTATTGATTGGATTGATATGGATGGAATATTCCAGTCTAAGATCCTTGTTGCAGGAGCCGGTGCGTTAGGTAATGAAGTGGTAAAGAATCTGGTACTGTCCGGTTTCAGGCATATCGATGTGGTCGATATGGATGAGATCGTTCTTTCGAATCTCAACAGATGTCTGTTCTTCCGGGATTCAGATGTGAAGAAGATTCCTAAGGCGGTGGCTGTAGCCAATAAGGCATCCGAACTATCCCCGGATGCATATGTATATCCTATCGTGGGGAAGGTTCAGGACATCCAGACTTGGGATTATGATATTGTCATAGGTTGTTTAGACAATATACTGGCACGTATGCATGTGAACTCCCACGCCTGCTATCATGGCATACCTTACATCGACGGTGCCACCGACGGTATGAGAGGTAAGGTCAATGCAGTCCTTCCCGGAGGCCCGTGTCTTCAGTGCACTATGAACAAATCCCACATCAGGGAGATGGAAAAGAGATTCTCCTGTACCGGTGATGCAGTAATGTTCGTTCCGCATCTTGCTTCGGATGTTACAACAACATCCGTAGTTGCTGCGATACAGGTCAGGGAAGCAATGAAAATAGCTTCCCGCAGATATGATCTGTGTATCAGAAACGTATGCTATTATGACGGAACGGCCGGAGATATGTTCATATTGGAAGTTACCACAGATCCGAACTGTCCCAACCATGAGGTGCAGAAATGACAATAGTTATCGAAGTTAGAAATGTTGCCAGCGGAGCGGTATTGAAGATGGAACTGGATCCTGCAGACAAGATATACGATATCATTGAAAGTGCTGCAGAATACTGGAACAAGGATGCGGGAGCATACGTTCTGAAGAAAGGTAAGAAACTACTCCACGGTTCGGAGACTGTTGCAGAGGCCAATCTGGTCACAAATGATGTTGTAGAGATGATTCCCGATCCGGAAGGTGGAATTTAATGGGGTTGCCGAAACCTGTTCTTCTGAGAAGAATATCTAAGGAACTTCAGGATTGTACAAGATATCTTGGATCAGACTTCTCTTTCGATGTCGAAAGAGCGGAATTTCCGATAAAGATCGATATGCACATGAGCAATGTCGTAGGGTATGACAGGCCTGATCATATAATCACAGAACATCAGTTCACCATAATACTGACCGAGGAATACGGTTTCAAGAAACCCGAAGTCAGATGGAGGTCCGAGATATTCCATCCGAATATATTGGGTCCTAAGGACGGAGGGTATGTGTGTCTGAAAATGCTGAACGATTGGTCTTTCGAAACCAGTCTGCTGTCTTTCCTGAAGAGTGTGGAATCTTTAGTCATGGAACCGAATCCGTCAAATCCGTTCGGAACAGATTCGTGTATGGCTGCTGCGGATTATTTCTCCAATAATAAATCAAAATTCAATGCTAAGATTGAATACGGGGTGAAATGATGTCTCCGAGAGTTATGGAATCGGAGAGGAGAGAGATACCGTACAGGCGGAGGGCTGTGAAGTCCGCCTCATTCTTTGTTCATGAAAATATTCTCTCCTATATCGCAGATCATGCTGATGTAGGTTATCTCGATGAGAAGGAGGTTATGGGTCTCCTGATAGGTAATCTTCTCAGAGATGACGACGGCGAATATGCAGTTGTGACCAAAGTTGTAACTTCCGAGCTGATTGCAGACAGAGTCAGCGTCAAATTCGATCAGAATTCGATGGAAGCATTGTTCGATGCAGTGGATGAGATGGAATTCGATGAGCAGATAGTTGGGTGGTACCATTCACATCTGGGATACGGATGCTACATGTCTGAGAAGGATATCAAAACTCAGGACACAATATTCGGAGGGGAGACCGGTTTCGCATTGGTGATAGATCCTGTGTTGCAGGAGATATCTGTATTCGATTCAAAGAAGGGTGCACCTGAAAAGGTGACGATGATTGTAATCGAATCGGATTAGACCCAAATCGCATGTCTCTTGCGCATATCGCTTTCGGTCATTTCCAGTTTCTTCATGAGATACGGGATGAGACAGTCGAACACGACTATGGCAGTGTCTTCAAATAATGTTCCGAGTGGCAACAGTTTTCCGTCGTAGTCTTCGGATGTACCGATGATGATTTCCGTATTGGATGCGTGAGCCAGTTTACTGTTGGGTGAAGATGTTATGCATGCGACATGGGAGCCGAGACGTCTTGCGATGTTCGCTGTCTGTACTGCAGACATTGTCTCGCCGGTGTTGGAGATGAGCACTGTAAGATCTTCTTTACCGATAATCGGTGTAGTCATGTCTCCGACAAAATGTACATCGAGACCCAACTGAACCAGCCTTACTGCAAAGTATTGGCCTACAAGTCCGGATCTTCCGGAACCGTAGATGAATATCTTTCTCTTTGAAAGAAGGAGGTCGATGAATTTTTCCAACTGTCCGCTGTCTACGCTTTCAGCGGCGGCCCTGATACCGTCTGTAAATTCACCGACTGTCTCTTTGAAGTTCATATCACTCATCGGAATCAGTAAGTGCTTCTGCTTCCTTCTTCTTGGCTCTGAGCATCTTGGCAATTCTCTTGTTGACAACTCTCTCATAGATGATTCTCATGTACATCGCATCGTGTTCGAGAAGAGGCGAGGATGAGATGATTGTGGACTCAGGTCTGATTTCAGCCAATGCTTCGGCAAGAACTTCGAACTTCAGGTCTCCTTTCTTGATAGGTGTGAGTCTGAGTTCGTTTCCGTCGTTGTGTTCAACTCCTGCAAAGTGCATGTAGAGTCTTCCGTCCGCATACGGGAGGCACTGTTCAATTGCATCTGCGAAATCGCTTGCATCAAGGAGTGATCCGTTCGTGCGTGAATGAAGGTGAGGGAAATTCAGAACAGGGACAAGACCGTCGATTTCGCTGCAGAGGTCGAGAACATCATCAAGTGAACCGAAGACATTCTGCTGACCTGTGACCTCGATACCGAGTTTTGGTGTGAGTCCCTCGTCGTGCCACCAATCCATGATCATCGCAACATTATCAAAGATGTTGTTCCTGATCTCTTCCTCATCGAGAAGTCCGTTATACAGACCGAGGCTGGTTGCCACTACATCTCCCTGAAGTGCGTTGACGATAAGTCCTGCGTGTCTGATGCTGTTCATGCAGGCATCTGTGAGTTCGTTGTTTGAACCCAGGTCCATGTAGTTCGGAGTGTGGAGTGAAACAGATACGTCAAGTCTCTTGGACATCTCACCGATGGATGACAGTTCGCCGAATGAATCTACGATTCCGGACGTCATCATGATAAGCTCATCATCTTCCTCGATGGGCTCGTTGGGGTCGGTGATTGATTCTCCATCTCTGATGATTTCTACAATCAGACCTTCAATGTCCTTGATTGTAAGTCCGATTTCTTCGTCTTCGGGATATACCGGGGTCGTCCTGGCACGTACCATTTGGATTTCCATAGCCGTAAGGCTGAGGTTGTGTACGTCTTCAATTCCGTCCTTCAGGGTGCGTCCTTTACAGGAAAGAGGTATTCCGGCTGGTCCGAATCTGATCATAATCTAATCTCCGTATCTCGGTCAAAGCATGTCCCTAATTAATAAGTATCGCACGTGCGCGACTGTATTGTGCACATACTTCTGTTCAAAATCCAAATGGTTTTGCGGATGGTATGGCATTGGATCTGGTTTTTCTACAGCAAAGAGGGGGTTTAATTCGGGATATGCGGGATTTCAGAATACCCAGAGTTAAAAGAGTAATGTCGGTGATGGCTTCAACATCCGAAGATATGCCGCAGTGCTGGGTATATGTTTTTAAATCATTCAGATGTAGACGGATTAGACATTATCAACGATGATTGTTTCAGGTCAGGACCTTATCCGATAAAATCGTCAGTGCTGTCAGAATTCGGCATCCTGTTCTTTTTATATCTCTGCAGGTGGCGGATATGTTGAACTAGATGGACAATTTGCTTTCCCGTTTTCCCTTTATAATAATAAAGAAAGGGATAGCTTTATTAACAACCTCCATATTCGAGATGTTACCCAATGTCGGGAGAGTCAGAAAAATGAAGAAAATTCAGAAGACGGACTTGTCCCTCATTGCTTTGATCGACGATCTTAAAGCAAAAGAGAGGGAAACAGGAGCTGCAATCTGGCGAGACATTGCTGTGAGGCTTGAGAAACCCAGGAGAAACTGGGCAGAGACAAACCTCAGCAAGCTCGAGAGATACGCAGAGGACGGAGAGACAGTTATCGTCCCCGGAAAGGTACTTGCAGCAGGCAGTATTTCTAAGAAAGTAACAGTAGCAGCATTCAGCTTCTCAGCTGCAGCAGCAGACGCAATCAAGGCAGCTGGAGGATCAGTTGTCTCAATTCAGGACCTTATGGCACAGAACCCCAAAGGATCCAAAGTCAAGATTTTGAGGTGATTTGGATGGTTACTGTTATTGACGGAAAGAACGCAGTTCTCGGAAGGCTTTCGAGCGCAGTCGCAGAGAAGATTATGGCAGGCGAGGAAATCGTCGTTGTTAACTGCGAGAGCATCATCATCACGGGAGACAGGGACAAAGTATTCGCAGCCTACAAAGCAAAAGTAGACCGCGGAGAGTGCAAGTCAAGGAAAGGACCCTTTTACCCCCGCAGGGCAGATCTCTTGTTCAAGAGGTGTGTCAGAGGAATGATCCCCTGGACATCAACATCCGGAAGGAACGCATACAGGAGACTTCACGTATTCGTAGGAGTTCCCAAACAGTTCTCAGACGCAGAACTTGTTGTTGAAGAACAGGCAATGAAGAAGATCACAGGAAAATACACTACTCTCGGAGCAGTTGCTAAATTCCTCGGATCAAAGGTTTGGTGATTTCGATGGAGTGCGTAAACACAAGCGGAAAGAGAAAGACAGCAGTTGCAAGAGCAGTTGTTAAAGAGGGAACCGGAAAGGTTACCATCAACAAAGTACCTATCGAGGTCTACACACCTGAGCTTGCAAGGCTCAAGATCAAGGAGCCCTTGGAGCTCGCACCTGAGAAGGCAGCAAAGATCGATATTGCAGTCAACGTTCAGGGAGGAGGAGTCATGGGACAGGCAGCAGCCATCAGGACAGCCATCGCAAGAGGAATGGTTGACTACTACAAAGACGATGAGCTTGATGCAATGTTCAGGGCTTACGACAGGACTCTCATCATCAACGATGACCGCAGAAAGTTGCCCAAGAACCCCCTCGGTCCTGGTGCACGTGCCAAGAAGCAGAAGTCATACCGTTAAGGTGATATCATGATCATACCTGTTAGATGTTTCACATGCGGTAAAGTCGTTGGATCGGCTTACCCTGAGTACAAGAAGCGCGTAGACATGGGAGAAGATCCCCAGAAAGTCCTCGATGATTTGGGACTTGAGAGATACTGTTGCCGCAGGATGATCATTTCTCACGCCAATCTTATCGAGGAGATTTCTCCACTTGGCTAAGCTGGCATACTAAACTTTTTATCCTATAAACTATTTCCCGACTTTGAGGGCCCGTGGGGTAGCTTGGTATCCTTCTTGCTTGGGGTGCAAGTAACTCCAGTTCAAATCTGGGCGGGCCCACCACTTCTTTCAAAATTTATCTAAAAAATGTGTCTTTGTACACTCATTCTGCGAGTGTTTTGATGATATATTCTGCATATGCCGCAGCAACATTTATTCCTGTGACTTTCTCGAACTCTCTGAAGAATGCGTTGGAGTTCACTTCGCAGATTCTGAACCCATCTTCAGTGAACAGTAGGTCGATTCCGCAATAATGCAGGCCAAGATCCTTGGCGATATCGACACACATCCGTTTCGTGTCATCGTCCAGAGGATAAGGGGTTGCACTTCCCCCGTTCTCAACGTTGGATCTGAAATCACTGTCCGAACTGCGGAGCATCGACCCTATCACTTCATCGCCGATTACAATGGCCCTGACATCTCTGCCTTCGCTACTGTCAATGTATTCCTGGAAGAGGTGTGCGGAACATTTCACCTTGTTGCAGATGTTGATGGCATCCTGACGGTCCCTGACGAGGAATACGCCCTTTCCGAGAGAACCGTATGATTCTTTCACAATGAATGGATATCCGAATCTCTTTTCGAGAAAATCAATCATTTCAATTTTGACATTCGCGTTTGGATCATAGCATAAGATTCCCGGAACAGTATCGGGTACATCATAACCGAGATTTGCAAGTTCAATGTAAGTCATCATCTTGTCATCACAGATTTCGATGGGTTCAAAGGCATTGAATACGGGGATATTTGATTTTTCAAGACATCTTAGAAGATATTTGTCTTTGTCAAGATAGATACAGAAATCATAATCGGATAATTCGGATTTCAGAACACTGTTTCTTATTTCCGACAGGAGAACACGGTTTCTGATGATATCTGTCGGAATGTTCCTGTTTTCCAATTCTTCTTTCAGTCGCATCGGCTGATACATCATACTTTCAAGTTCTGAGTATCCGTTTATTATGATGCAACATTTCATCATTTACAGGTATGGGGTGATGGGTTAAACGTTTTGTCTGGACACAATAGCAGCCACATCAGATGTAAGACTAAGAATTATCAACTTTGAGATGGATTAACGTCCATGGCATTCGATGGCAGAATGAACATCGTTGAGATCGATGACGATGAGAAAGTAGTGATATTCGACACATGGAAACCGAAGAAGATTACAGGTCACAGAATAGGCGGTATCTTCGGTTACAGTGAGTTCTCAACACCGTTCAAGGTTGCATGCGAGATTGCAGGTCTTTATCCGGGAGATAAGGCCAATAAGTACATCGATGCAGGAAACATAATCGAACCCATTCTGAGAGAATATGCGAGAAAGAACATACCTCTCATTGCAGAGATGACAGGCATTTCCGACATTTCGATCGAAGAGCCCGCTCCCCCGGAGCAATGTCAATATGACCATTTCCATAATGAGAAGCTGTTCGGAGGGATGGTAGACGGATACATATCCTCTGCGGGCAAGAGGTCCGCCATATTGGAGATTAAGACCTCATCCAGCAGGGAGAAGTGGGATGACGGAAACGGCGGTTACACAAACGTCCCCATGTCATATATGATGCAGGCATCACTCTATGCGCATCTTTCAAAATTGGATCAGATTGTATTTGTAGTAGGGTTCCTGGAAGAGGGAGATTACAGAGTCCCATCCAAATGGGTGCCCAATGAGGATAATACATTCTTCATAGTAAAAACGAAGCTTGAAATGGAACAGTATCTGAAGGATGCTGAGGATTGGTACAAGGAATACATCCTCACAGGTTGTACCCCGGAGTGGACGGATGCGGACGAAGAACTGCTGAAGTACCTCCGTGCAGGACTCAAGAAGCAGAAGAGATAATCACAGGATGCCTGTGGTGAACAAGATCACAGGAACTATCAGACAGCCTGTAAGATGGATCCTGTTCGTATCCGTGATTACGGGGATAATGCCGATTGCCGTACACAGAAGTAACAGTATTATTCCCCAATATCCTGTCATCAAATATGTCAGTGCAACAGTGAATGCAATTATCATCAGATTCATTCTGTTAATGTCTATTGCAGAGATTACCTTACTGAATATCTGTCCTGCACTTATCGTTACAAAATAGGCAAATACGGATGTTATTGCCAAAGTAATCATCACTATCGTGAACAATTCGCTTCCGGGCGTTATCGATGCATTTTCGATTATGTTGCTCACTGCAGTCATGGTTCCCGATCTTTCACTTCCGGATATGCAGAACGTGATAAAAGCGAACATGGTTGATGCAGTGCCTATCGAAGATGTCATGGAAATGAATCCTTTCGAATCCTCTTCTCCAAAAATGTAACCTGCTATCGTTGCACCTGATGTTGATGTAATGCCGGGAAACCAACCTGTAAGGCTTCCGGTCAGTACGCCCTTTATTCCTGGCAGTAAGCCCACAGGACGTCGAATCTCATCAGATTGTGGAGGAATGGAAGAACTGCCCTGAAACATGATTATAGCGGGCATACCGAAGAGTCCTGACAGTAAGGGAAGCATCAGTCCTGAATCAAATCCTAAAAATCCTATGGACGGAATCTTGCCGCTCATACTGATTATGCCGATCACTCCTGAAACTATGATAAGTGCAGTGCCTATTACCCTGTTGCGTCCATCCTCTTTGATAATCATCAGTATCAATACCAACAGAAGTACTCCTACAGTGATACTGTCCATGTATTCCCCTAGCCATGTGGACAGAAGATAATACATCGGTATTGCCAGGACAATTGATGTGAATGCCCCGACCAGGCTGCCAATGGCCGCCGATCTGACCGCAATCATACCCTTCCCTTCAAAGAGCAGTCTGTGGGCTGGAAGAACATTCAGCGCCGAATCCGCATCCGGCAGTCCCATGAAAGTAGACGGAATGAAATCTACGGCAGAATGCATGACCGCTGCAGACATTATACAGCAAACCATCATCGCCGGTACATAATCGATCGGAATGAAAGAAGACAGAGCGGAAGATATACTGTCCTGAAAAATGACAATCAGTGCAGCCAATGTATTGACGTGAATTCCCGGTATCAGTCCGGACACAATCCCGATAAGGGATCCGGCAATACACATGTACAGAATTAACAGAATCAGATCAGGCTCCATCACTGATACATTCTGTATAGACTGTATTTGTACGGAGGATTACGGTTAGTTTACCTTCGGTATTCCTTCCTCTACACACAATTTGACAGCAGCTCTGACATCAACGCCCAATCTCTCAGAAACTGCGGAAATATCATCACTTTTGTCCACTGCGACCAGAACTTCTGTGACAGTACAGTCTATCTCTCTGAGGGCGTCTATGATAGCCTTAAGCGTGCCTCCGGTGCTTACGACATCATCAACGATAACAATTCTCTCTCCGCCTTTGAGGCCGTTGATGTACATGGATGATTTCGAATATCCGGTGGTGGTTCCTATTTCGATTTCTCCGTCCAATCCGTATGGTCTCTTCCTAATCACAGAATATGGGATTTCAAGTTCAAGAGCCAAAGGAATTGCCAACGGAAGACTCATTGCTTCAGGTGCAAGTATGAGGTCACAATCGAATTGTCCGATGTTCTTGAGAAGATCTATCGTCTCTCTGAGTACCTTGGGATTCATGACGGGTATGCCGTCCAGAATGGGGCAGACAAGATATGGATATCCGTTTTTGTCAATCACGGTTCCAGACTCGATACTCTCTTTGAGAAGATTTCCCATGGTTGGGAAATAATTCTTCATCGTAATAAGTCTGACCCTATAACAATCGTATTTCAAACCTGAGAAAACGATTCAGACCAGCGACCAAGAATCTTTTCTAAGGTATTCATCCGATATAATCTGGCATTGGACATAGCCATTTATATCAGTATTTCATCCAAGATTCGATTCAAATGGATGTCGAACAGAGATATGCACTTGTCACGAGAAATGCAGAAGAGGTAATCACAGAAGATGAACTTAGAAAGGTTCTCGCAGAGAACCCCAACCCGACTGCATATATCGGATTTGAGCCTTCAGGCCTCGTTCACATGGGATGGGCACTGGTGGCAGCTAAGATTCGTGATCTCGCAGAAGCAGGATTCAAAGTAACAGTATTCTGGGCCGATTGGCATGCGTATATCAATGACAAACTCGGCGGAGATCTGGAGAACATCCGTATTTGTGCCAGATATATGGAGGATTGTTTCCTCGCACTGGGCGTTCCCGCTGAAAGTGTTCAGTTCAAGTATGCTTCTGAGATTCTGAACGACATCGAATATTGGGAGAAAGTAATCAAGGTCGCAAAGGTCACCTCTCTTTCAAGGGTGAAGAGGGCAATGACAATCATGGGAAGATCAGAGGATGAAGCAGAAGTCGATTCATCTAAACTGTTCTATCCTATTCTTCAGGCAACAGATATATTCTGCATGGATGTGGATCTCGCTTATGCAGGAATCGACCAGAGGCGTGCACATATGCTCGCCAGGGATGCAGCAGAGAAGCTCGGATGGAGAAAACCAATTGCACTTCACACTCCTCTTCTTCCCGGTCTTTCAGGTGGAGACAGGATGAATCCTGCAGCATCTAAGATGTCCAAGAGTAAGCCAGATAACAGCATCAACATCCACGATACTCCTGACGAGATCAGAAGGAAGATGGGAAAGGCATTCTGCCCCATGGAGAAAGAGGAAGAGGATACAAATCCTGTTCTCATGATCTGCAGGTACATTCTCTTCCCTTCACTCGGAAAGTTGGATATCGACCGTCCTGAGAAGTTCGGCGGACCTTTGTCCTTCGATTCTTACGAAGCACTCACAGAATCCTATTTCGGTGGAAAGCTTCACCCGATGGACCTTAAGAAGGGTGTTGCAGAGGGAATGGTCAAAGCACTCGCACCTGTTGCTGAGTACTTCGAGAAGAAGCCTGAGAATTATAACGATATGATTGAGGTTCTTAAGAACCTCGGAAGGCTTTAAAACCGATTTATTCCGCAGGATACATCGATTTCTTTATCCTGCGGAATTCATCCATCGTTCTTTGCATACAGATGTGGAGCATAGCTTCTGCATCGCCTGTTCCGGTCATTCCCGCGGCTGCGTTATGTCCGCCCCCGTCAGTCAGTGTCTCTTCACCGATGCCGTTGAGGATCTCGCCTAGGTGTATGCCCCTCTTGACCATTTCCTGAGTTGTTCTGGCACTTAGACGGAACGTGTCTTCTCTTTGAGAAGCGACAAACACTACGTCCGCACCGCTGCTCAGAAGTGCTCTGCATCCGGATGCTTCAAAACTTCCGCCCATCGATGTTGCAACTATCATATCGCCGACACGGTCGAATTTTGATCTCTCGATGCATTTCATAGTGGCTACACGTTCTGACATACTCATTTCTGTTCTGGTGAGCATGAATGCCTCTTCCATGTTGATATCAAATTCATCCATCAAATCAGCGAAGTCACGAAGAAGTGTGGAGTTGGCAAACTGAAAGTGTCCTCCATCTGTAATCATTCCTCCGACCAAAGCCAATGCAGTATCTCTGTCCGGTTTCAATCCTGCATGTTTGATCAGCCTCAATACAATCTCAGTACAGGAGGTCATGGAGTCGTCACATAGTGTCACCATATCTTTCCATTTTCCAGTGGGTGTGTGGTGGTCGATGACGATACTTCCCGCAGGAACATCAATTTCTTTCGGTCTGTACTGTTCCGGTGAGGATGTATCCACGGCTACAACAAGGTCATATTCCAAAATGTCGCAGTCTTCCAGAATCTGTATGTTCATTTTGTCTATGACGGTTTTTGCTACACGGTCTATACCAGCAGGCGCATATATCTCACAGTTACCAAAAGTACGGGCTATGGCATATGCGGAACCTATGGCGTCCATATCAGCATTGCCATGAACAAGAATGACTTTTTTTCCGTCTTTCAACATATCTGCGACCGTGTCATACATAAGAGACACAAATGCAGGACTGATACATATAATAGCTGATTGAGTCCGGCTATTTGCCGGACTTTCAGTCAGAAAGTGATAAGATGTTTACTGAGGCTGTCCCATCGCTTTGTTGATGGATTCCTGCAATGATTCGTACTTCTCGCGAAGTCCCTTCTCCTGACGCTCGATGGCCTTGATCCTGATCTCAAGGGTCTCCATGTTCTCCTCAAGGTCGGATTTGATCTTTGATTTGTCATCGACTTTGATGAGGAGTGAACCGACGTTCTTGTATACGTCACCTGTTGCTGCATCGAGTTCGGCAATTGTCCTCTCGATTTCTTTGGTCTGTGCGTTCATTTGGAGCTTCTGTGTGTTGAGTGTCTGAATCTGCTGCTGGAGCTGCTGGAACTGCGCAATCTGATTCTGAAGCTGAGGGCTCATGTTGTTCATTTAATCACCTGTGATCTGTTCGATATCTTCCGTGATTTTTATGCATCCGAGGTAAGAGTTCAATGCTGCTCTCATAGCGGAGGTGTCCGTCGCATCGAATGTGATGGTCACATTTTTTCCGTCACAATCCATGGATACCTGAGTACGGGGGAGTTCCCTCCCCATTTCAGGCTTGAGTGCGGAGACTATTGTTTCCGCATCATCGGTTTCAATCCTGAGAACTGCATTCAACATGATCGTATTCAGTCGGATTTGAGGACCTTTTTAATGTTAGGTCTTTCTTTGTAGAAGATCTTGGATCCGCATTTCTCACACTGGAGTCCGAGAGTCTTCACATCCCTGATGGGTTCATTGCATTTTCCGCATCTGTACAATCCTGTCACCTCTTATTCGAATTCAGTTCTCGGAGACCTGGGAGATTGTTTTCTTCGCGACGGGTGTGTATGCGCCTGCTGCGAATTTTGCACCGCAGTGCCTGCAGTTCCAAATTCCGGAGCTTACTCTCTTAACGGAGACGTGGTGACATACGGGACACTCGTGGTATTTCTTCTGCTCTGCTTCTATGGTCCTTACCCTGTTACGGATAACGACACCGTATCTTGCGCCGAATCTTCCAGATGTTCCGGCCTTGTTAGTTCTCTTTGCCATTGGTATCACCCGATGATCTTTCTGATTTCCTTGCCCTTCTCAACAGCGGCGTCGAGGCACTGACTGAGTTCATCCAAAGTGATGGAACCCTGTCCGCCCTTCTGCATAGCTCTGAAGTTGCCGTTATCGTCGGTTGTGACGGTAAGGCGTGCAGAGGATATGTGCTCTTCGTCGAAATTTGGGTCAAGTATTAAAGTATTTCCTATTTTGCATGACGTGACAGAGATAGGGAGACATGTGATTGGCAGAGGTTTGTTCTCTCCCTTACCATATTGCTCTCCGGGAATGATTGCTGTCTTGAGCGCCATGACTGCTGCGAGGTTGGCTGCGTCGAAGAGATTTCCGTCGTAGTCGAGTGCATAGATGTCGATGAAACACATCCAGACTTCTTCGCCCTCGGTGATGCACAATGCATCGACGTCGACCATTCCTGATTCTCTGATTCCACGGTCTACGACACGTGCGAGTTCGATTGCGTCCTCTCCTGGGGGTCCGGACTCAAATGACTGGTGGGCCATAGGGATGAGTTCGGCACCGGTGGTGAGTACTCCTGAACGGGGGGTGTCCGGGAAAGGTGTACCGGGTATGATTTTAACTCCCGCAATAACCTCTGTGTTTCCGAGCTTGATCCTTGCGGATCCGTCTGCGGATTCGATACAGTCTGTTGTAATCTGTATCTCTCTGATGTCAGTGGGGGAACGTCCGTCAGTCCTGGTTCCTTTGTTGAGGAGGTTGATGATGTGATCCCTCTTGATTTCAGATATTACTTCATTACTCATTGGATTCACCTCCCTTCTGTACAGAGTAGCGCCTCTTGAGGGCGTCCTTCTGTATGTCGTATACTTCGTGACAGGCGTTGACTGCCATGGAGATGGCTTTGTCGAACTCCTCTCTTGTCATGTTTCCGTCCATCTGAAGGAGAACAATCTCGTCTGTGGAGGGAACAATGGCAATGGGTACATCTGCCTGTCCGTAGTTGTCTTCCTCTTTGTTGAGGTCGAGAAGAACATGTCCGTCCGCTTTTCCTGCAGCTATTGCAGGTACAATGTCCCTCATGGGGATTCCTGCATCTGCAAGTGCGACGGATGCTGCTGTAAGTCCTGCACATCTTGTTCCGGCGTTTGCCTGGAGAATCTCAATGTAAACATCGATGGATGCACGGGGGTAGAGCTCTGTGAGAACGACGTTCTCAAGTGCTTCTGCTGTGATTTTGGAAATCTCGATGGATCTCCTGTCTGTACCAGGCCTCTTACGGTCGCTGACTGAGAATGCCTGCATGTTGTACTTGCACTGCACGATTGCCTTTGTGGGGTTCTGAAGGTGTCTGGGGTGACACTCCCTGGGGCCGTATACTGCTGCAAGCACCTTGTTCTTTCCGATTTCTACATATGCTGATCCGTCGGCGTTTTTCAGTACGCCGGCCTCGATCTTGATTGGCCTGTGTTCGGTGGCGGTTCTGCCATCGATTCTCATGCCGTTATCGTCAACTAATACCATATCAGTGTGTCCGCTCATGTTCACTCCTCCTCTTCGTCGTCCGGGAGGTTGCTTTCGATAAATGCTTTGATTTTTTCGGTAAGGTTGCTGGACTGGGCCTCTTCCTCTATGATCTTGATGGCGTCTGCCACGACCATTGCCCTCTCATCATTTCCGTCGATCCAGATCCTTCCGTTCTGTCCTACGAAGATACGACAGTCTGAAAGGGTCTTAAGCATCTGAATCATGGATCCGCTCTTTCCGATGACTCTGGAGACTTTTGAATGTGCAATCTCCACGATGAGTCCGCCCTCGAGTCTTCTGAGTCCGGAATCGTTCATCGTGACCTGTATCTTCTTGCTTTCATCTACGGACAGAATCTTCAGCATCACAACGTTACCTATGTTGAGGTATCTTGATGTGTCACCGAATTCCACTTTCCAAGGTACTTCATTTACGTGAAGTGGTGCAGGATATGGTGCATTAATGTCAACCATCCAGTTGGATGATCCGATGTCTACGATTGTACCGATGACAAGGTCTCCTGCACTGGGCATGTACTGTCCCCAGAGTGGGATGACGCTTACACCGAGCTGGGAGACATTCTTGACACCCAAAACTGCTGCGTACACCTTTCCGTCCCTAACGTATGCGTAGTCTCCTGCCTTCATACCGGAATCGTCGAGAAGGTCTCCGGGGAGTACAAGCTCACGCTTGGATTTGGTGTTTCTTCTTTCCATTGTATCACTCTCGAATGTAATTTATGATAGTGCCTTCACTTCTGCGGCACCCTTTGTTTTGTTGTTGAGTTTGGTTCTGACCTCGTCGATGAGTCCGGCAGGAATTTCGATAATTCCTATCCATGATCCGTCAGCCTGCCATTCCTCCTTCTCCACAAGTCCGAAGTGGATAAGGTCATCGTAGCATTTTCCGTAATCGTCCCCTTTCAGTTTCACAGCGATCTTTGTTTTCTCGAACTTAATCGGTATGATCGGTTTCAGTAGGCGCATTGCTTCTTCGACCTGTTTCTCCACAGGTTTGAAAGGATCGACACGGAACTTCGCCTCTTCAAGGGCGAGCTCGATTCTGAGGGGAGGATGGGGGAGCTTGTTCTGCGGGTTTATAGCATTGGCAGCGATGTATGTGATAATCTGCTGCCTTTTTGCCTGAAGCATTTCTTTACGTTGTTCGGCTGTTATCTGCACTTCGCCTTTGGCGATAATTTTCTGTGCTATTTCCTTAACATCCGATGTGTCAAAAGCCTCTTTGATCTTGTCTTCCGCAGGACGTGTTCCCTTCCTGGCGTTGTTGAAGATGTCTTCAACCGCCATGTAATCCAGAAGGTCGACCTCTTTCCCGTTCTTGAGAAGGTTGATCACTGCGGGATCCAGCAGAACTTCGAATGTTTCGCCATGACTCTCAAGTCTGGCTACGATTGCATCGTCAAGATTGACCATGTATCCTCAAAGTTTTGCGATATATCCGTTGAGTTCATCATCGGTAAGTCTTCTGAAAGGCTTTCCGAATTCGACGATACCGCATTCAACGGTCTGTGCATCCAATTTCTCTTCGATAGCAGCGGACAGAGCTCTGAGTCCGAGGTTGACTGCCTCGTCCATGTTCATTCCGTCCTTGTATTCCTTTTCGAACATGTCCATGACGACAGGGCGTCCTGAACCGATGCTGCTTGCTTTGTATGCTACGAGTGCACCTGAGGGGTCTGTTTCGAACAGGTGGCATCCGAGATCGTCACATCCTGCAACGAGGAGTGCGGTACCGAACGGACGTGCTCCGCCGTACTGTGTGTAGTTCTGTTTGAGGTCGCAGACTCTCTTCACAAGTGACTCAACACCGATGTTTTCACCGTATGTAACCTTGTGTGACTGAGCAGCCTTTCTGGCCTCATCTACGAGAACTCTAGCATCTGCTACGAGACCGGATGTTGCGCATCCGATGTATTTATCGATGTCATAGATTTTCTCGATGGACTTAGGTTCCACGAGTTTGCTCGAGACACGCTTGTCAACAATGAGTACTACTCCGTCGTTGAATTTGAGACCGATCGTAGTTGTTCCCTTTTTGACAGCTTCACGGGCATACTCTACCTGGAAAAGCCTTCCGTCAGGGGAGAAAACAGTGATACCCCTGTCATAAGCCATTTGTCCTGGTTGCATATTTTGTTCTCCTTCGGATGCGGTTATACTTCCCCACTATATATTACTTAACGCGCGTGGCGTATCCTAGTAGATTCCAGTGGCGGATATTTCCTACGGAGTGTGATGAGCGTACCCGAAGTAGAAACGGACTTGGAAGTAGGGTCGGCATGCGACATCATGTCGATAACTTTCCTGACATCATTCGGGGCAGACCTCACTATGCACCATCCGGATGCACACTGTATGACCTTGAACTCCGTTCCTCCCGAGTAAGCAGAGAGTTTTCCTGCCAGAGTCTCTTTGGTAAATGTCTCGGACAGTGTGAACGCGACGTACCTGCGTCTGCCTCTCTTCGATTTTACAACCATCATCGGTCCAATCATGGTTTGTGTATAAACCACTTTTCAAATCATTCGGAATCGAATTCCGAGAACTTCCTGTTGCAGTAGGGGCAGAATCCAGTAGGTTCCGCACAGCTTCTGTGAAAGATCTTTCCGCAAGGACATTTCGATACGGATTCATCACCAATGAGATCAAAACAGATGTCACATTTCATCTCGGCATCTTCCGAGGCTATGACTGTAGCTGGATTTGATGTTCTGTGATTAATCAGATGCTCGTTCTGATGTCTGAATCTGGCCACAAAATTCTTCATGCCGCCTATGATTTTTTCACGTACAAGTATCAGGGAAATGACGATGAAAATCAGACCCAGTACCATAGGCAGCTCCAGATTCATGTTTTGTAATTGCCCTCACGGTTTAAATTTCTTCATATTCAATCGATGATTTTTTATGGAAATATATTTTGGATAAGTACGAAATATTTTGAATAAAGGTACAAAAAATAAGGTAGCATTACCCTCTAGAATAATAGTTTAAACTGGGCTAAAAGTAAATGTCTGGATAATAGTTTTTTTGGATAGCCTAAAAATTAAGTTAGTTTTGAGTAGGTGCAATTAGAACTAGTTCTATAATAAAGAACAAAATAATATATAAATATATTGTAGAAATGGTTTTAATAGTCCTTTCTCATCTTCTTTTCGTTCCAACATATTAAATTGTAAGGAGGCAAAAGATTGACTAAATCAGCATTGGTTATCGGTGGAGGAATCGCAGGTATCCAGGCTTCGTTGGATCTTGCCGACAGGGACATCCACGTCTACTTGGTAGAGAAAGACCCTACCATCGGTGGAAAGATGTGCCGTCTCGACAAGACATTCCCTACGAACGACTGTTCCGCTTGTATCCTCTCGCCTAAGATGGCAGATTGTGCAGGTCACCCCAACGTTACCGTTTTGTCCTATTCAGAGGTCATTAAGGTCGACGGAGAGGCAGGAGACTTCAAGGTTACCGTTAAGAAGAAGCCCAGGTACGTTAAGCTCAACGAGTGTACCGGATGCGGTGACTGTATCGCAAAGTGTCCTACAAAGAACATCCCCGACGAGTTCGAATACGGACTCACAACAAGGAAAGCAATCTACATCCCCCACGCACAGGCTGTTCCCAGGGTTGCACTTATCGACCCCAACTACTGCCGTAAGATCCTCAAGGACAAGTGTGGACTCTGTGAGACTGCTTGTAAGAAGGGAGCAATCAACTACAAAGATGTCGAGACAGAGGAAGTCATCGAAGTCGGTTCAATCATCGCCGCAACCGGATTCCAGCTTTGGGACGCAGGAATCGCCACAGAGTACGGCTACGGAAGGTACGACAACGTCGTTACATCCATGGAATTCGAGAGAATGATGTGTGCATCCGGTCCTGACCACGGACACATCAAGTGCCCCTCCAACGGAGAAGCACCCGAGAGAATCGCATTCATCCAGTGCTGTGGATCAAGGTCCGAAAAGAAGGGCTGGAAGAAATACTGTTCATCAGTCTGCTGTACATATGCAACCAAGCAGGCAATGATCACAAAGGAACACGCAGACGTTCACGAGGATATCTTCTTCATGGACATCAGGTCCTACGGAAAGGAATTCGAAGCCTACATCAAGAGAGGAGAATCCCAGTACGGAATCAACATGCACAGGAGTGCACGTGTCTCCAACATCGAGGAAGACCCCGAGACAAAGAAGCTCACCGTCTTCTACACAGACAAGGACGGAAACCCCGTCAACGCACAGTACGACCTCGTCGTTCTCTCAATCGGTCTCAACCCACCTGAGGGAGCAGAGGAACTCTCAAAGGTCCTCGGAGTCGAACTCAACGAGTACGGATTCTGTGAGACATCAGTCTTCAAGCCCTTGGAGACAACCAGGCCCGGTATCCTCGTTTCAGGAGCATTCTCCGCACCTAAGGATATCCCCACAACTGTCGCAGAGTCATCAGGAGCAGCAGCAAAGGCAGGTTCCTACATCGTAGATGAGAACTTCGAGCCTTGCGCACCCAAGGTCTATCCCCCAGAAAAGGATGTTTCCGGACAGGAACCCCGCATCGGAGTCTGGGTCTGTGAATGTGGTATCAACATCGGAGCAACAGTCGATGTTCCCGCAGTCGCAAAATACGCAGAGAATCTCCCCGGAGTCGTCTATTCAACATCCACAATGTACGCATGTGCACAGGACACACTCCAGGCAATCTCACTCGCAATCAAAGAGCACGACCTCAACCGTGTCGTCGTTGCATCCTGTACACCCAGGACACACGAGCCCCTCTTCAGGATTGCATGCCGTGAGGGAGGACTTAACCAGTACCTCTTCAACATGGCAAACATCCGTGACCAGTGTTCATGGATTCACATGCACGAGCCTGAGGCAGCAACAAAGAAGGCAAAAGACCTCGTAAGGATGGCAATCGCAAAGGCAGCACTTCTCGAGCCTCTCGAGGGTTCAAAGATCCCTGTCACCAACTCCGCAGCAGTTATCGGAGGAGGAATCACAGGTATGACCACCGCACTCGACATCGCAGCACAGGGATTCCCCGTACACCTTGTCGACAGGGCAGGACAGCTCGGAGGTCAGGCACTCGCATTCAGGCACAAGGAAGACGGAGTCGACACACAGGAATTCGTCCAGGACCTTATCAAGAAAGTAGAGGCAAACAAACTCATCACAGTTCACCTCAACGCAGAAGTCAAGGACCTCCCCGGATTCGTTGGAAACTTCAGGCTCCAGCTTAAAGACGGAACAGATGAGGCAGTCGGTGCAGTCATCCTCGCAGTAGGATCACCTGCATACGCACCTACAGAGTACAACTACGGAAAGGACGCAAAAGTCATGACCGCACTCGAGGCAGAGAATGCAATCGCAGACGGCAAATTCAACGCAAAGAACGTTGCATTCATCCAGTGTGTCGGATCAAGGAACGAAAACGTCAGCTACTGTTCACGTGTCTGCTGTACAACTGCACTCAGGAACGCAATCCAGATCAAACTCGCAGATCCCACAACCAATGTCACAATCTTCCACAAGGACATCAGGACATACGGATTCCGCGAGGAGATGTACAAGAAGGCATCCGAAGTCGGAGTTAAATTCCTCAGATACGCAGAGGACGCACCTCTCCCCGCATACGACGGAAACAACGTCACAGCATTCGACACAATCCTCGGAGCAGACGTTTCAGTACCTGTCGACTGCGTCATCCTCTCCAACGGTATCACACCTGTCCGCGAAGAGAAGGAAGAGCTTGCAAAGATGCTCAAAGTCCCCATCAGCAAAGATGGATTCTACTTCGAAGCACACCAGAAGCTCAGGCCTGTTGATTTCGCAACAGAAGGAGTATACGTTGCAGGACTTGCACACTGGCCCAAACACATGGACGAGTGTATCGCACAGGGATCAGGAGCAGCTTCAAGAGCACTCACCATCATCTCCAAGCCCTTCCTCACATCAGAGGGTATCGTTGCATCAGTCAACGAGAACTACTGTGACGGATGCGGAGTTTGTGAAGGATGCTGTGAATACAAAGCAATCACAATCGAAGAAGTCGATGGCAAACTCAAGTCCAACGTCAACGCAGGACTTTGTAAGGGATGCGGATGCTGTGTTGCAGCATGTCCCTCTGGAGCAATGGAACAGAAAGGATTCAAGAACAACCAGATTCAGGCAGAGATTGATGCCTGTCTTGACTTCCCCGTAGGAGGAGAGTGATTACATGGCAGATTTTGAACCAAGGATCGTAGCATTCTGCTGTAACTGGTGTTCATACGCCGGAGCAGACGGAGCAGGAGTTGCAAGGCTTCAGATGCCTACCAACTTCCGTATCATCAGGACAATGTGTTCAGCACGTGTCGACCCCGAGCATGTTCTCAGAGCATTCTCAAAGGGAGCAGACGGAGTCATCGTTCTCGGATGTCACCCCGCAGACTGCCACTACATCGGTGGTAACTACAGGGCAAGGAGAAGAATCGCATTGTTGAGGATGGTTCTCGAACAGTACGGATTCGACCCCAAGAGATTGAAACTCGAGTGGGTTTCAGCATCCGAGGGAGAGAAATTCCAGAAGACCATCGTAGAGTTCGTTGACACAATCAAGGAGCTCGGACCTACACCTCTCAAAGGAGATGAGTAAGATGGGTGTCGTTGATAAATTGAAATCAGTTTTCAAGAAGAAAGACGGTGAGGCAGCACCTGCAGCAGAAGCCAAAGCAGCTCCCGCAGCAGCACCCAAGGCAGCACCTGCAGCAGCACCCGTCGTAGCAGCTGGAGAGTCCACAATGGACGGTTCAGTTTACGCAAAGGCATCCGCATTGGGCCCCATTCCCGGATACGTTCCCGGACTCGGAGCACCCGAAGGCGGAAAGATTAAGGTCGCTCTCTACTGGGCAGCAGCATGCGGAGGATGTGATGTTTCAGTCCTCGACTCAGATGAGAAGATCTTGAACATCGGTGCAATGGCAGACATCGTCATGTGGCCTATTGCAGCAGATGGAAAAGAGAAGGACATCGAAGAGATGGAAGACGGTGCAATCACCGTTTCAATCATCAACGGTGCAGTCAGGAACAGCGAGAACGAGCACATGGTCAAACTCCTCAGGAAGAAATCCAAGCTCGTTGTTGCATACGGTACATGCGCAGCATTCGGAGGAACACCTTCACTTGCTAACCTTACCGGCGGAGCACAGGACATCTTGGACTACGTATACACCAAGACACCTACCTCAGCAGACTTCCAGGCACAGTACCACGCAGACAAGCCTGTCATCCCCCAGACCGAAATTCAGGTCCCAGAGGGAACATTGACACTCCCTGTCCTTTACGACACAGTAAAGTCATTGGATCAGGTCATCGATGTCGACTACTATGTACCCGGATGCCCCCCTACACAGGAAACACTCGCAGTTCTCTTGGACGCAGTCGTAGGATTCGTCTACAAGGGAGAGGCACTTCCTCCCAAGGGAGCAACAATCGGAACAACAAAGAAGACACTCTGTGAGGAATGCCCCAGGCACAAAGAGAACAGAAGAATCGACAGAATCTACGAACCCCACGAGGTTGACGTTGAGCCCGATCTCTGTTTGATGGACCAGGGAATCCTCTGTCTTGGAGCAGCAACCGCAGGTGGATGCGGTGCAAAGTGTACACGCGCTGGACAGCCCTGCCGTGGATGCTACGGACCCACAGATGCAGTTTCAGAACTTGGAGCATCTGTCTTCACAGCAGTTGCATCACTCTTCCCCGTCATCGAGGAAGACCCCACCTGTAAGGAAGATAAGATCATCGAGATCATGTCATCAGTCAAAGATCCTCTCGGATACTTCTATGCATTCTCGATGTCTAAGTCATTGATCAAGAGATCAGTCAAAGAAGGAGGTCAGTAAATGGCCGGACCTATTATTTGGGATGAGAAGAAGAAAGTAGACTCAAAGAGAATCCTCGTCGACCCCATTACCCGTCTTGAGGGACACGGAAAGATCGAGATTTTCCTTGACGACAACGGAAACGTCGAGAACTGCTACTGGCAGGTTCCCGAACTCAGAGGATTCGAGAGATTCTGTGTCGGAAGGAAGGTAACAGAGCTCAACCAGATTACCGCAAGGCTTTGCGGAGTCTGTCCCGGAGCACACCACCTCGCAGCAACAAAGGCAATCGACGGATGTTACAGCACAAAGCCTACTGAGACAGCATTCCTCATCAGGGATCTGTTCTACCACGCACACTTCGTACACAGCCACATTGCACACTTCTACGCATTGGCTGCACCCGACTTCGTCTGCGGACCTGCAGCACCTGCAGCAGAGAGGAACGTCCTTGGAGTCGTTGGAAGGGTCGGACTCGAGCTCGGAGGAGCAGTCCTCAGGGCAAGGTCACAGGCACAGAAGATCCAGGCAATCATCGGTGGAAAGGCAACACACCCCCTCATGGGAGTTCCTGGTGGAGTTTCAAAGCCCATCAACGCCGCTGAGCAGAAAGAGATTGTCGAGTACGCAGAGAACCTCGTCGAGTTCGCAAAGACCTCAATGCAGGTCCTTAAGGACGTCGTTCTTTCAAACTCCGAGTACGTCGACATTATCAAGAACCCCGACCTTTACTACCAGGACTCATACTACATGGGTCTCGTAGGAGAGGGCAACACACTCGAATTCCACGACGGACCTGTAAGGGTTCTCGACCCCAACGGAAAGGAATTCGCAAAGTATGACGCATATGACTACCTCGACAACATCTCCGAGGCAGTCGAGCCCTGGTCATACGAGAAGTTCCCCTACCTCAAGAAGATCGGATACAAGGGACTTGTTACCGGAATGGACTCAGGTATCTACCGTGCAACACCCCTTTCAAGGATCAATGTATGTGACAAGATCTCCACACCTATCGCACAGGAAGAGTTGGAAGCATTCCGTGGATTCTTCAAGGATCTCGGAGTCGAGGGACCTGTCCACTTCACACTCGCAACACACTGGGCAAGGATTATCGAGTTGATCTACGCAGCAGAGAAGACCTTGGAAGACGCACAGTGCAAGGACCTCCTCAACGGAGACATCAAACAGAAGGACATCGTACCCGGCGGACGCGGAGTAGGATGTGTAGAGGCACCCAGAGGAACACTCACACACGACTACACATGCGACGAGAACGGTATCGTTACAGCATGTAACCTCGTTGTCGGAACAACCAACAACAACGGTTCCATGAACATCGATGTCAAGAAGGCAGCAATGGGATTGATCAAGAACTTCGAAGTCTCTCCCGGTCTGTTGAACATGGTGGAAATGGCCTTCAGGGCATACGACCCCTGTAACTCATGTGCAACACACAGCCTTCCCGGAAAGATGCCTCTCACTGCAGTCATCAAAGACAGAGATGGCGCAGTTCTTGAGACAGTCTCCAGGCAGTAAACGAATTAGGGGGATTTCCCCCTTTTTCACTTTAAACTTCTGTAATAACAATATGATAAATGGTGTTCTAAATTCATGAACGGACAATCACTGATTATCAGTGTTTCTTTTTCCGAATGGTGAACGACGGCATTTCACCATATTGTCAGATCTTTTACCCAAAAATATTCCGTCAAGAAGGAATATTTCTGAATTATCCAGATCTATGAATTCTTCCTTCATAAGTGGCCCTAGGAAATCTCCGTCTATTGTATTTACAGCAGATCCCCCTAGGATTCTATTGAATGCCGGAACAACGATGAATGACTCCGGATGTTCAGAATATTTTTCTCCTCCGGAAATAAACTTCCCTCTTAGCCAGCAAGGTTCTGTTGTCTGTTTTCCTACGCCGTCCACGAAAGTCATAGCAGGATGATTGTGTGCCATAACCAGTGTCTTACACCTCATAGTGTCTGCGGACGGCCATGTGTGTCCGTGAACGAAACCTACATCACCGATCCTAATGCCTGTGGCAGGCGCCAGTTTAATTTCCGGAGGCAGGAACTCTTCGATATTGGTATCGTGATTGCCTCTGACAATAATCACATCATCAAACAGTTCTCTTAATCCGCAGAAGAAATCTGGTATCTCTCTATATTCCTGTTTGGATGAACCAGGGACGCTGTTTTTCACATCCCCTAGCACGATCAATCTGTTGCATCCTTCCGATGCTTCAGTAATGGTATCAAACATGTCCTGGGTCCTGGACGTCAAATGGAATCCTTTACTCATAAGATGAGATTCAACACCAATATGCAGGTCTGCAATCACAAGATTGTTATCAACACGCAGTGCAGGAATTCCGTATATCGGTTGAATCTCAGTCATGTAGCCTCTCTTTCAATACGTGTCCTATCTCGTTGGTAACATCGACAGAGGTCATACCGTATGAATGTTCGGAAAATGCTCTTTCGCCGGCCAGACCGCATATATGGGTACCTAGGCAGGCTGCATCAAATGAGTCCATGCCCTTAGATCTCAGCCCTGCGATAATTCCTGAAAGGACATCTCCTGTTCCGCCTACTGTCATTGCAGGGCATCCTGTATGGTTTTTTCTGGATTTTGAAGAGCAGTAGATTATGTCCACTGGTCCTTTTCTGACAACAGTCCCATATAAGGAACAGAAGTCATATAAGGACTGGTCAGATGGATTGTCTATTAACCTTTTCAGTTCTCTGCTGTGTGGAGTAAATATAAGATCTTTATTTCTGGGTATGTTGTTAGCTATAGCTGTAATGCCGTCTGCATCAATTACAGTCGGTATCTCCAGTCTTTGAACCAATTCCCTGACTGCATCTATGGTCTTTTCATCAAGACCAAGTCCGGGGCCGATCAATACTGCATCAACGTTTTTAGACATTTTCAGTATTAGTGGGATGTCATCCATGCATAATACATCTGAAGTTAGTTGTTTGACCATGTATGCCGGAGACATCGATGCAATAGGGGCAAAGCTGGTTTTTGGGGTTGCTATGGTTACCAAATCTACACCTGCCCTAAGTGCAGACAGAGCAGATGATACGGGTGCTCCAATATATGGTCCTCCGCCAATAATCAGTAGTCTGCCGTTCTGACCTTTATGACTGTCTTTTTTAGATTTAGGATATCTGAGAAAATCACCTGCGTTTACCGTTTCAACGGCATCAACAGGAATGCCGATATCTGCGACAATAATCTTTCCGCAATTGTCCTGGCTCATGCCTTCTTTGATATCATGGAAAGTTACAGTAATGTCAGATTTTACTAAGGTCTCAGTTCCGAATCCCGTAGGTACATCGCAGGAAATGACTTTGATGCCAGCCTGATTCACTGAACTGATATATTCTGTGTATTCAGGTCTCAGATTACCTTCTACGCCCGTTCCCAAAACACAATCTACGATAAGGTCGTAGTCTGTGAGTTTTACATCTTCATAGGGCATGTATTCTATGTTGTTCGATGCTTCTATACACAATGGACTTTTTGGTTTTTTGAACGAGGCAACGGTAACATCTTTTTTACAGAATTTGGCAGCGGTGTATCCGTCACCGCCGTTGTTGCCGTTACCACAAATGATCAGCGTTCTGCCCGTACATTCAGAGTCTATGATTTCAGCCAGAGCTTTACCTGCGGATTCCATGAGTGATTTGACGGGTACTCCGAGACATTCGGAATTTGCATCCAGTATGCGTGAATCCATTATTGAAATCATAACGTCGTTATGGATGAAGAAATATAAAAACGGTCAACGACTCAGCTGTTGGATACAAGAATTTTTCCAATCTCTGCAAGGAGTTTGGTTTTGGAAATCTTTCCTTTTTCTACGCGTACGCATCCAGCTTTCGCTGCCCAGTTCGCGGGGTATGCAGCGTCCTCGAAAATCTTGTATTCAAGATCGAGGACCATTGCTCCCTTCGCTATTATATCAAGTTCTGGTTTTTCCACACAGAGGGATAATGGCGCTCTACGACCTTCAGCACGTGTCCTGGAACTATCGAAGTATTCGGGCCAGATGACTATCGCATTGTCGTCGTCGTATGCCATATTACCAAAAGGGAAGTGAAGATTGAAAAGGTTTAGGATTATGCAATCAGCACTGCGTTAACGGCTCCATCCTGGCCAGGCCTGGATGTTACGATGGCGTCACCAAGTTCGGTTGTGATTGTTGCACCCTTGTTGAGGATGTTACGCTGAACGAAGTTGGGGTCAGCCGGGTTAGCCTTAACATTGACGATCTTGACCTTTGTGATCTTGTTGGTCTTCTTGTCGACAACGTTTGCGTATTCTGCTGCGAGCATTCCTACCTTGACATTTCCTCCGCAGACGCGGTACGTCTTAAGGCTCTGCTTTCCGAGCTTTGTGTACTGCTTCTCTCTGCCGATTTCGAATTTCCTCTTTCCCTTGCTGGGGACCAGCCTTCCGCCGGTGGATTTCTTATTGGATTTGCCTTGCCAAAGTGCCATGATTACTCAAACTACCGAATCATGGTTCTATATTTAAACCTTTACCTTCAGGTTCTTCCTATATGGCGATCAATCCAACGGTCCATACACCTTTATGTCGATGCTGTCTCCGTCGGTTTCCATAATGGCGTATCTGCCGTCCATTGCAGGGCCGGGATTGACATAGATTGTACCGTCGATGTCCTGTCTTCCGAAGGATTCGTGTATGTGTCCGGAAAGAACAGCCTTAGGTTTGTATTTCTTAGCAATCTCCAAAACAGATTTGCTTCCGACGCTGATTCCAGAGGGGATGATGTCGTTGATTCCGTAAGCGGGTGCATGAACCATCAGAATCATTCCCTCTTTAGATATAGAATCCAATTTCTCAAAAATTTCTTCTTCTGAGAATTCAGAGGGAGTACCGAAAATAGTGGGGTTGGATCCTCCGAAACCTGCAATATAGATTCCGTCAACATCTTTTCCTACGCCGTGCATGTTCTCAGAAACTGTATCGAGAATCTGAGGGAGGTCTCTGGCGTCAATGTTGCCGGGGATAGCAAGAACCCTCTTACAGTCGATCATCCCTATCATTGCAGCGGAATCCTCCTTTGGGGATGGGACAGCTACTGCATCTCCAAGGAAAAGGACACAATCGATTTTCTCTTTCACGATTACGGCATTAATCCACTCTATGGCAGACTTTTTTCCGTGCAGGTCCGTAAGAATCATGAATTTCATAATTTTTTGAATAGACAATCCTTATTTTATTTGTTGTCATCCAGGGTGTATGGACGGCCTCTATTCGTCAATGATAGATGTATGTGTTTCACTAAACACTAAGGATCCTGTAGAAATTTTCAGAATTCTTGTCGGCATGGACGGAATTCCCGTCAACGGAAAGGAGCACCACGTCATCGTACCTCTTGCATTGGTCACTGCATTCTGGAACGCATCTCCAGATTTTGATCTTAGGAGTTATCTAACAGAAACTGTCGAAAGAGCGTCTGAAGTCCCGCAGACCATCTGTGGTTATTGGGGTTGTTGCGGATCTGCTGTAGGTACAGGGATATTCTACAGTGTAATAACAAAGACAAATCCTCTGACCAGAGGAAAGAGGTGGGGACTGTGCAACAGGATGACATCGGAATCACTTCTCGATATATCGGAAGTTGGCGGTCCGAGATGTTGCAAAAGGAATGCCGTTCTTTCCATACGTAAAGCAAGGGAGTTCGTTATCAGGGAGTTGGGAATCGAGATGGATATATCGGATTTCCAATGCAAGACTCACGGCGGAAACGATGTCTGTATAGGATATAACTGTCCATTCTACATAAGGTCCGAAGGTTCCAACGAGATTCATACATGATCCGTAGGAAGGATTATCTCATTTCCTGTCATGTAGGTGTATGAGATTCATCGAGGAGTATTTCCCGGAGTTCGTGGAAGCAATGGATGAGGTAGATGCAGCCTCGGAAATGAAAAGACCTATCGACGATAAGACATTCCATCTGATTTGTTTCGCGTTGGCAGCAAGAACCAGGAGTTCAACCTCATTAAAGGCACATTTTCATGCAGCGATAAAGTGCGGGGCATCTCTTAGGGAATTGGCGTATGTGATGTCTGTCGTAGAAAACGAAGGCTCCAGAATGGATGATACGTGGATGCACGATACTCTCGGGGATTGGACACAGCTCACCCGTGATGAGTACGATTCCGGATGTAGATGTGGGGTCGTGAGGCGTTACTAATCTATATATACGTACAAATCTAACCAAAGTGTATGTCAGATGCGTTAATCCTGAAGGATGTCTGCAAAAGATACGGCGACAGGGACGCTGTAAAAGGCATCAGTTTCAGTGTGAAAGAAGGGGAGATTTTTGGTCTTCTCGGTCCGAACGGGGCTGGAAAGACTACTACATTAAGGATGATTTCAACAATTCTTCAGATAACATCCGGAACGATAAACGTGTGCGGATATGATGTCGCAACGGAACCGGATTCTGTCAGGAAAGTAATCAGTTATCTTCCCGAAGATGCAGGTGCTTATAAGGATCTTACAGGTAGAGAATATCTGAAGTTCATAGCCAATTTCTTCGCAGAAGGAAAAGAAAGGGAAGAGATGCTGGAGAAGGCTTTGAAAGTTGCAGATCTCGGAGAGAGAATCGATTCTAAAGTGGACACATACAGTAAGGGTATGATGCGCAGGCTGCTCATAGCCAGAGCAATCATGCCGTCTCCGAAGTTCGCCATATTGGATGAAGTGACTTCAGGTTTGGATGTCATAAATGCCTTCGAGATCAGAGAGATCATCAAAGAGATAGCATCATCGGGAGTAACAATTCTAATGTCTTCACACAATATGTTCGAAGTTGAACTCATGTGTAATCGTGTTGCGATGATTAATAACGGAAAGATAATTGAAATCGGAACGCCTGATGAACTGAAAGAGAAATTTTCGGCAAAGAACCTTGAGGAAGTCTTCATTAAAGCAGTGAAACAGTCGGAGGGAGAACAGTGAATGCTCTTTGGAATATTACCAAGAAAGAATTGAAGGAGTTGCTGACTCCCTCGTCGATTGTATCTGTGGTAATAGTCGTTGTTATGTTCGCAGCTTTGGGAACAATGATAAATTCTACAGTGGAGGATGTAACTTCTCCGAGTGAGATTCTACTCATTAACCAGGATTCCGACGGCTACGGTGTGGAAATATTCAATCAGGTCTATGATGCCGTATACGGTGAAGGGATGGCTGAGGAATACGTTACTTATGTGACCGAGTCCGACATCTCCGATCAGCAGATCTATGATTTAATGACAGAGCTGGGAATGTCCGATGCAATGGTGATAGCGTCCGGATTCAGCAGTAATATACATTCCGATCCAATGGTGCCAGGAGTCATAGATCAGTATTACATCTACACCTCCGCAGGAATGTTTGGATCAACAACATCGATGATTCTTCCAGAGATCATCAGCAATATGAACTATCTCATTTCGACAGAGCTTCTGGGTCCTGAAGAAGTTCCAAAGCTGAATCCTATCAGCTATACTAACACCAATACTTTTGTTAACGGAAATATGGCTGAAGGTGTAACACCTGCACTTGTGGATGGTGCAGTAATGGGTCAGACGATGATGATGCCCATTATTATCATGATCATCATAGTAATGATCGGAAGTATCGTCATAGGTTCTGTCGGAAATGAGAAGGAGAATAAAACGCTTGAAACACTTCTCACATTGCCTGTAAAACGTACAGTCATAGTTGCAGGAAAACTTCTCGCATCTGCAATCACCGGGCTTGTTTTCGGTGCAGCATATATGCTGGGTATGATGATGTATATGGGAAGTCTGATGAATACCATGACTGGAGATGTAACGCTTGAGTCATTGGGTATGGCATTGGGTTTAGTTGACTGGGCAATGGTATTGGTAGTATTGTTCCTTGCAATATTGTCTGCGCTTGGATTGTGTATGATTCTCGGAGCATTCACTAAGAATTATAAAGCGGCACAGACAATGACTCTGCCGATAAGTGTGCTGGCTATGATTCCTATGTTCATATTGATGTTCATGGGATGGGAATCACTCTCTGTTGTCGCTAAAGTGTTGTTGTTTATAATTCCGTTCACACATCCGATGATGGTCATGAACAACCTAATGTTCGGCAACATAGAATTGGTAATTCTGGGTATGGGTTATCTCCTGGTATTTACGGCAGTGATAATCTACATCACGGTCAGGTTGTATAAATCAGACATATTGATAACGGGGCTTTCTCAGAATCCCTATGTGGTAAAATTCAAAAATATGTTTACAAAAAAGAGTTGATGGGGCTCAGCCCCTCACTCAATAAATTTTACAGCGGTACCGAATGCTAAGACTTCGGCAGCTCCGGCTGCGACTGTGGACGATGTATATCTCATTCCAACAATGGCATCTGCACCTATTGCATTGGCCTGTTCTATCATTCTCTTGGTTGCTGTAGCTCTGGACTCGTTAACCATGTCCACGTAGGATTTCAATTCTCCTCCTACAAGGGATTTCATTCCCTGTGTAAAGTCGCGACCGATGTTTTTGGTCTGGATCATATTTCCCTGAACAATGCCGAGAATTTCGTATTTCTTTCCGGGAATTTCATCAGTAGTTGTTACAATCATCGTCCTGCCCCTCATTTATTTCATCAAAGCGTTCTTTAGCTACATAAATAAGAACTGCGGAAATTACTGCAAATATAACAAATATCGCGGCACAAAGTACCAGCGGTGCATCTACTAGATAATACAGTATCAGTTCGAATGCAAGCAGCCCTATTATCAGTAAAACTATAGCGAGTACTCCTGATTTCTTCACAGTATTTTTTTCCATAGTTCTCTCCGTCTGTGATATTAGATATGTTACCCACAGATATTTGGCTCTGTCGGAATACAGGACTCAATTAATTCCCGATGGAGTTCAATCCTTTCGTCTGTGTTTGAATTTATGAGGTAATTATAAGACCTATTTTCAATATGGGGCCATATGGATAAATCCAGGTCGAAAACATGGCTATTGATGTTCATAACGTCCGTGTTACTGTTCGGCACCAACGGAATCGTATCCAACGGAATATCTCTCCAAAGTTCTCAGATTGTCCTGTTGAGAACACTGATCGGATCTGCAGCTCTTACTGTTATTTTCCTACTGATGGGAAACAGATTCGAATTCATGAAACATAGGCGCTCTTTCTTTTTTATAGTGATATCCGGCGTATCGATGGGATTGAGCTGGCTATGTTTATTCGAGGCTTACGATAAGATCGGTGTAGGGCTTGCAACCATTGAGTATTATTGCGGACCTATCATTGTGATGGCCCTGTCATCTGTAATCTTTAAAGAGAAACTTACTGCTGTGAAAATAATCGGATTCATCACAGTTTTCATCGGAATGCTGATTGTTACATTATACGGGGCAGATATGTCCAATGATTCTGCAGGTATAACATTGGGGATATTGTCTGCAATCCTGATGGCTACGATGATAATATCTAACAAGTTGGCCACAGAGATAACAGGCATGGAGAATCCTGTTCTTCAGTTGACGGTGGCATTCATCACAGTTTTCATCGGATCTCTGTTTGGAAATTCCGTACCATTCGAAATTATGTCTGATGATGTATTGCCAATAATTGTGCTGGGCCTGATAAATACGGCATTCGGATGTTTCCTGTATTTCATGGCATTGCCACATTTAAAATCACAATCGGTTGCTGTATTGGGGTATCTGGAGCCGCTGGTTGCAGTAATTCTTTCAATATTGATATTGTCTGAGTCTGCAGGTTTATTGGATGCAGTCGGCATAATCATGATATTCGCAGGATCTATAATTTGTGAACTTTATGGCAATAATCCAAAAAAGGTTTGAACCTGTTCGATTGATAAGAAACACGATTAAACGTCAGAACCTTGAAAATTTCTTAAAAAGACCGCCCAATTAAAAACTGAGCTCGTGCATTCAAATGTTGCCTAATACATTGAACGAATCGCACGAGCGATTCTGATATCGTGATCGAAGATAAAAGATTATGCTGTCACTCCCGATGCTGTCCGTTCCGTGTATCGGCGAACGGATGGTGAATGGATGAGAATAGCAGTCGGAATGGATTTGCATAAATCCACAGCGGTCTGCTTCGCCAGCTTCGCAGGCGAA
>SUSX01000037.1 GCA_015063195.1 Thermoplasmata archaeon
AGATGACTCAGTACCGAAGGGAGGTCGAATGCGGATGTGTGCCCCTCGTGTAAGCACGTGTGGACGGAAAATAAGATGACCGTCCGATCCTGATGATATCAGACCGAAGCCACGGAATGGCAAAAAATAGACATGAAAATACATACTGAATAGCGTATGCTATAGCAAAATTGATAATAAAACACAACATTCCAAGCTTAGAGCTCAGTTTTTAATGTAATAAGATGGCGGGCTTGAAGGGATTCGAACCCTTGGCCGTTCGATTAAGAGTCGAACGCTCTACCTAGCTGAGCTACAAGCCCCGTAATCCAGCGGATAACCTCCCCCTTAATAAACTTTTGGCTGTGTGCCCTACTCGACAATGTCACTTTCTCACGCACAACTATATAACAATCCTAGACAATGATGTAATATGGGTCAGTTGAGAGTTAGGGACATTATGACGACACAGGTCATAACACTCCTCGGTACCGATACTGTGAAGGATGCAACTATTACATTGGCAGTTGACAATCTATCGGGTGCACCTGTAGTTGATGACGAGTACCATTTGACAGGTATTCTGAGTGAATCTGATATTTTGGATCTTATTATGAAATACGAGAACGAGCTCAATATGAAAGATCCCGTTCTCCACATGTTGACATTCCCTATGGATTCGGTCATTGAAGATGAGAACATCAGAGTGGCAGCAGAGAAGATCTCCACAACGAAAGTCGAAGATCTCATGCAGAGGACAGTTCTCACCACAACGCCTGATGCATTGGTCATAGATGTATTGCGCATCATGATTGACAAGGACGTCAACCGTGTTCCCGTCCTGGAAAAGGGGGTCCTCGTAGGTATCGTCACGAGAGGGGACATCATATTCTCAATTTACAAGAGAAAGGTCTGATCCGGCGGTACATAGATGGAAGTTCACATACTGGCTAGCGGTAGCGACGGAAATTGTGCCGTTATCCGCCACGAAGACCGTGCAATCATGGTCGATGCGGGACTCAGTGCGAAGAGAATAATCTCGCTTATGAATCTCAATGGACTTGATCCGAAAGAGATAGAGTGCATTTTAATTACACACGAGCACTCCGATCACGTAGGTGGAGCAGGCCCAGTAGCCAGAAAATTGGATTGTCCGGTTATGTGTAACCAACAGACATTCGATGCCTGTAACATCGGAAAGGTTGAGCACATTCCAATTGACCCTCTCAACACATTTTCGGCAGCAGGTATATCTGTCATGCCTTTGCCCACATCCCACAATGCGGTCAACCCAGTTTCATACATGTTCAAAGTCGGAGGGAAGACTGCAGTTATTGCTACAGATACAGGATGTGTAACCTTCCCGATAGAGCAGGCCTTGATGGAAGCGGATGTTGCGGTATTGGAATCTAATTATGACCGCAGGATGCTTCACGAAGGTCCGTATCCGTACAATCTCAAGAAACTTATCGACAGTGATCACGGGCATCTGTCCAATGTCATGTGTGCCGATATTCTGAAGAAAACGGATCATGAGGGGCGACAGGTATTTCTTGCCCACCTGAGCAAAACAAACAACACTCCTGATGTAGCAAGGGATACTGTTTCAGAGCTTACAGGTATGAGAAGATTCAGACTGGATTGCCTGGAGTTTCCCGGAGATACAAGGGTAATAAAAATCTAGACATTGACCCTGATGGCCATACTTCTGTTGATAAGTGCATTTGCCATCATGGTCGGCATCTTTACAAGATCGCCTTTTTTCAGATTGTATTCTCTTTCCGGTCCAGAGAATATTGGCAGTGATTCGGATATGATGATCGTGGTGAATCCTTCATAGTCCTCTTCGATGTATGTTTCTTCCACAATAGGTTCAGTAACCTCTTCTCCGACGGGTGAGATGTCCTCAATGACTTCTTCAACAACCTCTACCGGGTGTACTTCTTCGGTCACCTGAGAGGGAGTTATCAATTCTTCTTCAATGAGAGAGTCCTCATCGAAATCGGGAATGATTTCCTCAACATCCATGGGCTCATCATCAGGAATATACGGCACGTCTGCCAGTGTTTCAATTTTGACTTCTTCCTGTATAGTGGGTTTCGGTACCTCGGGTTCAAACTTTTCCTCACTGATAGATGAGATGTCGGGGATGACAACGTTCTTTTTCTTGTGATCTGTCAGCCCCCAATGGATTTTGGATGCTACGAGAATACGTTCGTAGTAATCCTTCTCTTCAGGCGGAAGATTGTCCGTGTTGTTCTGTGCCCCTATGGAGCCGCGTAATGCCAAGGTGGCGACCTTGTTCATTCTGAGTTCGATAAGGCGCTTAACGTTGTGTACTGCTTTTCTTCTTTTCTCGATAGCACCGTCATGCAATACCGAGTCCGGGCTGACATGGGAGATTCTTTCGCATTCCCTGTCTAATGATTCCATAAGTTTCTGTATAGAAGGGTACAGATCTGTTCTGACATCCGACAGTAGTCCTGAAGCCTTCTCGACTCTGAGAAGTGACGAAAGGTCATTGAATGTGAACTCTTCCTTACTGTCTTCTGCCATCCTGAGACCTTATTATCTTTACGCTAATAACATTTCGTATCAGCTGTCAGACGGACTGTATAGTGGCTGTGTGCATTCACAATGCATAAATTCTGCTTTCCTGAATACGGAGTATGGAGATATCGGAAATAGTCCGCACTGTTCCAGACGGTTGTGAGATTGATGTATTGGTTTCACCGAGGTCCAACCGCTCAGGTCCAGAGGGCGTCGATGAATGGAGGAAAATGCTCATAGTAAGAGTTAAGGCTCCGCCTCTGGACGGAAGGGCCAACAAAGAAGTGGAATCCTGTATCTCCGATATCACTAAGGTCAGATGTACGATTGTAAGGGGGCATACCAGCAGACAGAAGACGGTTTTTATTCCCCTTTCTGTTGCAGATGCAGTAAAACTTTTGGAGAATCCATGAACGATCTGGAGCGTTTTGAACTTCTGGAAGCATATCTGGAAGAATTGGAAGAACTTGCTCAGGACCACATAATTCTCATTGAAGGGAATAAGGACCGCAGAGCTCTGGAGAAGCTGATCAGCGGTGATTTTCAGTTCATTGAAGTCCAGAGGGATGGCGGCCCAATACGTGCAGCTGAAATGGTGTCCGAATCCGGGCTTCCTGCTGTTATATTCACAGATTGGGATAAAAAAGGCATATTGTTGGCACATGAACTCGAATCACAACTCAGAAGTCTCGAGGTCTCTTTTAATTCTGAACTTAGGCGTAAGTTCTCATCCGTATCCAGAAAGGACATTAAGGATGTGGAAAGCCTCGCTTCACTGTATGCACGTCTGTACGATATTGCCAAGGGCAATCCTTCTGGATTTTGACAGTCACAGACAGCCTAAGGTTTAATTTGTTGAATCGACATTACGTCTTTTGGATGTCAGCTAAAGGTCTGTTCGTGGTGTTGGATGGTATCGACGGTACCGGAAAAACTACATTGAGCAAGTGTCTGGAGAAACAACTTTCATCACTGGGATACAAAGTGTTCCTCACAGCCGAACCCACCAACGGCACGATCGGTTCTATTCTCAGAAACACTGACATCGGAGATTCTAAGGCAGAGGCATTAATGTTCGTCGCAGACAGGTCTCTCCACACGAAAGAGATGATTTCCCGCGTTGATGACGGAGAGATCGTCATCTGTGACAGATACTATGCATCCACGCTCGCATATCAGTCATCGCAATTGGATGATACTGCAGTAGATATCGAATGGCTCAAACAGATCAATGACGGAGTGATTGTCGAGCCGGACCTTACCTTCATTCTGGATTTAGATCCGGAGGAAGCATCGGAGAGAGTGGACAACAGAGGTGAAAGAAGCAGATTCGAACGTTTGGAGTATCAGAAACGTGTAAGAGACTGCTACCTTAGAATTGCAAAAGAGAGAAATTTCATAATAACAGACGCATCTTTACCTGCGGAACAGGTATGTTCCGAAGTGTTAGCGAAAATTACGGGTAAATTGAGGTGAGAATTATGCATCCTGCAGAAGAGATATTTTGTGAGAAGAGCAACAAGCTCAGAGGAAAGACAATCGTAATCGGAATAACTGGAAGTATTGCGGCAACAGAGTGTTTCTCTGCAATCAGGGAACTGATCCGTCACGGAGCAAAGGTCATTCCCGTCATGTCTGCGGAAGCACAGAAAATCATCACCCCGATGTCTATTGAGTTTGCATCAGGAATCAAACCTATCACAGAACTAACGGGGCAGGCAGAGCATGTACATCTCTTCGATAAGGGGGAGGCTGACGCACTTCTGATTTATCCAGCAACCGCCAACACAATTTCCAAGATTGCTTCAGGTATTGATGACGGACCGGTCACATCCGTCGCATCGGTAGCACTCGGTGCAGGAATTCCCGTGGCTGTTGCACCTGCAATGCACTCATCTATGCTCACCAACCCCGCAGTAAGCAAGAATGTGGATCTTTTGAAAGAATTCGGTGTATCTTTCATTGGACCTCACGAGAACAACGGAAGGGCCAAGGTTGCATCCAAGGATGAATTGGTCGCATGGGCATTCAGGATGACTTCCAAGGACGATCTCACCAACAAGAAGATCCTCATCATCGGAGGACGCAGTGAGGAACCGATCGATTCCATGAGAGTAATAACCAACCGTTCCACAGGACTCATGGCAGTCAAATTGGCTGAAAGGGCATTTGAACGCGGATCCGATGTTGAGATGTGGATGGGAGGAACAAGTGTTCAGCTTCCTGAATACATCCCGACAAAGAGGTTCGGATCCGTATCAGAACTGGAGAAATTGGTTGAGTCAATCAATCATGATATCGTCATTGTTCCTGCAGCATTGGCAGATTTCGCCCCAGATACTGTTGAGGAAGGAAAGATTCCCAGTGACAAGAGTTTCAGCGTACATCTTAACCCTGTGCCTAAGGTGTTACCATCAATCAGGAAGAAATGTAATCTCGTAATCGGATTCAAGGCCGAATCAGGACTCTCAAGAGAGGATCTTATCGCAAGGGCCAAGAAGAGAATGGAAGAATATGACCTCAATGCAGTGATAGCCAACGACATCGATGTCGCTGGAAGGTCTGCAACATCCGTTATCCTTGTAACAAAGGATAAGGAAGTGGATATCTCCGGTCTCAAGACCAAGGTCGCTAACTCCATCATGGATTACTGCTCAAGCATATTATGACCGTAGCGTTCAGCCCGGGTCACATAACATGCTTCTTCCACCCTGTGGATTCGGAAGGCATTCTGAAAACCGGATCCAGAGGGGTGGGAATACGCATCTCCGGAGGGACAGAGGTATCTGTCGATGAACGTTCCGATTCCAGAATAGTGACATCCATCGACGGCAAAATTGTATCGGCTCCGGTAACGGAAAATGTAGTCTCACAGATTGCTCCCGGAAGAGGATACGATATAGAATTCATCAATGATCTGCCCGTCAGTCAGGGATTCGGAATGTCTGCGTCAGGTGCAATATCAGTTGCACTGGCACTATGTCATATGAACGATGTTCCACTACAGGAAGCATACAAGTTCGCTCACATAGCGGAAGTTGAAGGCGGAGGGGGGCTCGGGGATGTTTCAGCAATCTCATGCAAAGGTCATCAGCCCGTCAGAGTAAAGCCCGGTATTCCCCCTTTTGGAGAAATCGTTGACACAGGCATCAGATTTGAGAGGCTTACATTGGCGGTTTTAGGTTCAAAGTTGAAAACATCTTCAGTTCTTTCGGACATTGATGTAAGAAGAAGAATGATAGGATACGCAGATGCTGCTATAACGGAGTTTGTAGCAAATCCTTCTAAGGATCTTCTGTATTCACACTCTCGCTCATTTTCACGTACATGCGGTCTGGAATCGTCAGAGGTCGAATCCGCATTGAACCTTCTGTCAGAGTACGGCAATGCAGGGATGTGTATGTTGGGTCACAGTATTTTTACTGATCTGGGTCAGGAAGAAGTAAGGGAAATTTTGGGGGAAGAGACAGAAGTGTACTCCTGTTCTTCCACCGATGTTATGCCGTTTATTCGAAAAGTGTGAACAACTGATCGTCCCCCTCAACATCCCAAAGTCCGATACGTGCTCCGCAGTCGATCCATCCGTGAGCATAGTTCACTGCGGCAAAAGCGGTGACAAAATCCCCGTTGGCTCTGAAATGTTTTGCATCTTCGTAGTATGATGTAGCCATATTGAGGAAATCATCGGCAAGTCTTTTGTTGAATGATTTGGCAGGAGCTACAACTTTCAGTTTCTCCAAGGCTCTTCTGGTCGTATCCAGGTATTTATCGATTTTCTGTTCTGTTATTGTATCATTCATCATTATCATCTCCGATGATCTGGACACTTGCTCCTCCGTGTTTGCTTTCTCTCGGCCTGACCTCAACAAGCATAGGTGTTTGGATACCGGAACCGACAACTAATGCAGTTCCGATAGGCAGGCCCTGAATGTCCTGTTCCATTCCTGCAGTCAGTCCTTCCATGGATGCGGCTATGGCCTTAAGGTCATTAGGGTTAGTGACCTTCAGAACAATCTGTGTTCCGCACTGACTTAGGACATTTTTATCGATCTTGGCCGGCCTTTGACTGATGACCATCAGACCTAAGCCGAACTTCCTTCCTTCCGATGCGATGGTTGAAAGGGATTTCTTACAAAGTGTATTCTCATTCTGAGGGCAGTAGTTGTGTGCTTCCTCGATGACCATCATCAAAGGAGGTATACGATCCATTTTTCTGAGTTCAAACAGGAGGATTCCCCAACGGCGTACAATCAGTTGCTGAACATCGGGTGCGACACCTTTGAGATTGATGATAGTCGTTTTTCCCTTCTGTATGAGTTCGGTAATGTGATTTCCCCTCTCAGCGAAGAGTCCTATCTCATCAAGGTATTCCAATTCGGAAACGAGAAGCGGATGCCCCCTTCCTTCGGAAGTGATTTCCTCAATCAGATCTTTTATGGAATACAGATCCTTTTTCTCTCTGAGTGAATCCAATGCCTTTTTCAATACTGGAAGCTGATTACGGACATCTCCTGTCTGGAACAGGTCAAGGATGTCTCTGGCATCCAATGATTTGAATGTGAATCTCAGAGGTTTGATGTTGGGCCCGTCCGTCATTCCGAACTCAATTATCTTATCATCATATCCATGAGGTGAAACATTGAATTTCGGATCTTCGGATGTTCCCGGGTTCCTCATGGCCCCATATTCCCCGTGAGGGTCGATGATGACACATGTCACATCATGTTTCATCAGTTCTTCGATTATATCTCCGGAGATGTAACTCTTACCTCCTCCGGTCTTTGCTAGGATGCACACATGTCTCTGTACAAGTTCATTGATGTCAAGCATCAACGGCATGTCGTATCCTCTGAGGAGACCTATGTATGCACATTTTTTCGGGTTGGTTTTCAATCCGAGTACTTTCTTAATGAACTGAGGGTCGGCAGTATATACCTCAGATCCTGCTTTGAACGTAGTTCTGGGTATCTGCAGAAGCCCTTTGTCGTCACGATATCCTATGACGTCAGCCTGTGCACTGAGTTTCTCTTCTATCTCATCATCCGAGTCTGCTTTCAGACTCTTATCCAAGGTGTAGTTGGTTTTCCTGATGATGCTGCTGACCTGACACAGGACTGGTCCGCAGTCCGGGTGGTCAACGGATATGTAGTCCGATCTCTCAGCCTTTGTAAGTACGCTGAATTTGAATTCGTTGGTTCCTACATCTCCGTAGATTGTACCTATCGATTCAGGCCTTTCCTCGGATTCATGTACTTCTTCTGCTGTCTGTTTTTCTGCAGTTTCGGCTTTAGGAAGAGTGGCAATTGCGTTCTTGTCTGTTTCAAAAGAGTTTTCAGTCTCCTGATCTAAAATCATGTTTGCATCCCATCGGCCCTATGGCTTTGCTTTCTTTATAATATTACGCAGGCGCGTTCCAACTGTGTTCGGTAATTAGACCTCCGACATTTCAACTCTGATACTCTTGTACAGATTGTGGGCCGAGACCATGTTCAGGGTTTCCTGAACACAGTTCCAACGGGTCCTGGCCCTCAGAATATCCATCAGTATGCGTTTGAGATCGGAAAAGGTACATTCAACCTTCCACCTCATGGGATATCCGTTCTCTTTCTTCCATTCATCACGACCGATTTCAAGGATTCTGGTCATATGTTTCGCTCTGATCAGACATCCGTGTGCCCTTACCTCGAATTTACCGGTAGGGGCGAATTTCTTATTCAGCTGGCTGCTTTTGATGTTGAAGCAGACTTTGATTCCCATTCCGGAATATGTCCTCCAATTTTCCTTGGAATCATAGCCGGCATCTGCCAACAGACAGCCTACGTCATGGCCTGCGGCCATGACGAGATCCATCAGCTTTTCGGTGCAGGAATTATCGCCGACGGATTCATCCGTTACAACAAATGCAAGAATTTCATTGGTATCCACATCGACAGCAACATGCAGTTTCACCCATCCCGTGACCTTCTTCATGTTCCACCTATGTGACATCCATCCGCCGTATTTGTTCAGGGACAGACCTGTGGAATCCAATGCTACTGTGATCTTACGGGATTTCGGACATACGTTTCCTGTGCCGAAGGCCAGGAAACGTCCGTCCGAACCTATGTTCAATGCTCCTGAAGTACACCGATCGAACAATTGTGTCAGACTTATCTGCGGAAATCCTTCGGATTCCAGAAAATGATTCACAATGCCCAACATCAGCCTGTAACTGATGTTCAGCACAGTTCTCAAAAGTACAATCCATGCGATTAATGAATCACTGAACACGAAAGGATGTCCGACCTTACCGTCATTCATCCTCCGGATATCATCGGAATACGTAAGATTCCAATCAAAATCGAACAGTTTCCTTCCGAATTCCTCCATCGCTCTTGTGTCCAGACCGCAATCCCTTTTACCTGCCGATACATTACCCATTACGCCGACGACCTAGACGGCCGTCCCCCGTTCCCTCCGAAAGTTGGCGCAATCGTGGGCGGGGGATGATATCTTCTCGAATTTTTCCGAACAGAACGACCGTTACTGAGTTTACATTATGCGTTCCGATTATTTAATTAATCAGTACCAGCACTGATTAATTAGAAAAAGAAAGTGTCATGATGTAAGAATATTTAAAACAATCACACCGAAAACTGTAAAGAAATCCTCAAAAGAAATTACTCAGAATTACCGAACACAGTTTATACAAAAACAGTTTGTTTATACAGGG
>SUSX01000038.1 GCA_015063195.1 Thermoplasmata archaeon
AGGATTTCATAGTCGTTGATGAGTTTATGATAGATTTCTGTGAAGCGTTGCATAAGGAATACATCAACAAATCACAGGGTATTACTTCAAACGAAGCATTCACTCAGTATCTTTTGGATTTTGTACAGACTACGGTTGTTTATACTGAGGATTCAGAACAGAATGGTCAGGAAGAATACTGGATGTATCCTGTTGAGGTTCTTAAAAGTAAGAAAGGTGACTGTGAGGATAGTTCGATCCTTCTCACAGCAATATACCATGGTATGGCACAGATCGATACAGAGTTCGATATACAGGGGTCGTCATTTATACTTCTTCCAGGACATGCAATGTCCTCTGTAGATATCGGAGAGTATGCCGACGGTAGCTATTATGTGGCATGTGGTGAAAGAAACTATGCAGTGTGTGAGACAACAGGTGATGATTTCAAGATAGGTGAACTCGGAATTCTGTACGTTTCCTCACTATACGAGACATACGATGGTTTTGTTAAGGCATATGTATAATCAGAATCTGTCTACATCAACCGATATTTTCACAGCACCGAAGAATGAAGAATCGCCGATGAGTATGACTTCGTCACGTTCTTCTGTGAGTTCAATGTAACAGCTTACGCCGCTGACACTTTTATTGCCGTTTTCTTCTGTAAATATGTCTATAGTAGATCCGTCTCCGGTGTCATCCATTAGCATGAAAATTGAGATGTATATTCCGTCACCTGAGGATGTGACATCGAACGTAACAGACCTTCCGTATTCGACATAGTTGTCATCACTGTGGGTTGTACCTCTGATTATATCCAGATTGATATCGTGGGTGGTACGTGTCTCACCGTTGTACTCAGTACTGAAGTGAGCGGTCAGAGACTTCAGAGGTTCTGTGTGATGTGTCACTCCGTCACTGTCTGTATAGATGTAGTACATTGTGTCAGTCGCCGCGTCGTATACTGTCGGAGTGATAGCATAACCGTCTTCGGAATAGACTGCAACTTCTTCGAAGGTCAGTGTAACTCTGTAGTCATGTTCCATATTCATGAAGAACACTGTTGCTCCCAGTACTGCGATTATAAGCAGGGAGATGACCGCTATTGTTCCCATGACCTTCTTAGTGGATACATTGTTGCCTGCAGGCGGATAGGTGGCAGTATGAGTATGTATCTGACGGGATCCTGAAACAGGTTCTCCGCACTGGGGACATACGTTTTCCCCGTCTCTGAGCTCTTTTCCACATTTTCTGCAGAACATAATTCCTCATTCACGAATAGAGATAAAAAGGGAACCGTCAGTTCTCTGAGATATTGTCAGTTATGTTCGATTTCAAAGGTCCCAGGCAGGATTCCACTCCGGTCTTTTAGGTATGAGCTTATTGATGGATATCTCGTCACCGAGGGTGATTTCCATGAGATCTTCGCCTGCAATGGTTCTACATCCTGTCGCATTTTCCACCTTTTCTGCCTGTTTAAATTCATTATGTTTCAACAGAACAATGCCTAAGTGGATGAATATGGTGAGTTCGGGTTTCACCTTTTCAACGAATTTGATTGCGTCATCTGTACAGAGGTGGTAGTTAATCCTGTTATCATCCGGTGTAGTCACAGGAAGCATCAGTATTCTCGAACCGATATATTGTTCCGCTATTTCGTCCGTATATCCTGTGTCGCTTACATATGACAGAATGCCGTGGTCGGTATGGATTTTAAATCCTACATTGCAGGGATCGCTGTGTGTTGCTTTGGTGATATCGATATCTGTTCCGTTAATCGAGATCCTGTCTCCTGCCTTGATGATGTTCACAGATTCAGGTATGCTGAGATGATATTGGGATATACAGGGGCCAAGTCTCCCTTCACCTTCGATAACGCTCTTGGTGCCGTATACGGAGCCTCTTTTGACCCATCCTCCGAATGTCATGCCTTCGATTACGCTCGCTGCATCCGAATAGTGGTCGGGATGGCAGTGGGATACGATGACTGCATCGGTCTGCCTCAGGTCATAGCCGATGTTGCACATATTGGTCAGTGCCCCCGGCCCTGGGTCCAGATGGATTCTGCTCTTTTCATTCATGAAAAGGAAACCTCCGGTGCTTCTGGCTTGGAACATGGTAGTGTGCCTTCCACCTCCTGTACCCAACAGAATCATTTTAGACTCCATGTTACCGACATCGCACCGAACATATATTCTACTTATGATGTATTCCGATTTTTAGTATAGGAGTGTAGCTTCAGCATGTTGAAAGTAATAAGAGATGCATGGATCGTGACTCAGAACGCATCACGCGATATTGTACGCGGTGATTTGGTGATTGAGGATGAGAGGATCGTATCTGTAGGCGGAACATACAAAGGATCCGCGGATGAGGAGATATTTGCAAACGGTGACATAGTGATGCCGGGAATGATCAACACTCATACTCATATCGCGATGTCTGTCATGAAGGGTGTTGTTGATGACCTCCTGTTCCCTGATTTTCTCAACAAGACTTTCAAAATAGATTCGGACAGAACCGATAAGGATTTAGATATCGGAACGCGCCTCGGATGTGCTGAGATGATGAGGGGAGGTACAACAACATTTGTTGACCTCTATTATTCCGAAGATGTCATTGCAAAAGCTACACTGGATGCAGGTATAAGGGGTGTACTTTGCTGGTGTACCTTGGATGAACAGTTCACAACCCAGAAAGGAAACCCTGTTGACAATGCCAAAAGATTCTACGAGGCACACAAGAACCTGAGGAAGATCGTACCAGGTATAGGCCTTCAGGGTGTGTATGTATGCGGTGAAGAAACATGTCATCGCGCATCGGAATTCTCCAAGGAGAAGGATATTCCGCTTAATATGCATCTTTCTGAGACAAGGGGCGAAGTAAACGACCATAAGCGTGATACAGGTCTCCGTCCCGTAGAATGGCTCAACAAGATCGGAGTACTTCATGAGAATTTTGTTACAGCACACTCCGCATGGCTTACTCTTAATGAAGTCAGGCTCATGGGTCAGGCAGGAATATCCGTATCACTCTGTCCCGTGTCCAATATGAAATTGGCAACAGGCGGTGTTGCACCCGTTCCTGAGTTCATAGACAACGGCGTCAACGTATCCATAGGTACGGACGGTAATACAACAAATAATACATTGGATATGTTCTCCGAGATGAAAGTCTGTGGATTGTTACAGAAGTCCAGCAGATGGGATCCAACAGTAACCAATGCACAGCAGCTTCTGGATTTCGCAACCATAAACGGAGCCAAAGCTATCGGTATGGAAGACAGTATCGGATCACTTGAGCCAGGTAAGTATGCGGATGTAGTGATTCTCGACGGAAAGGCACCTAATCTCAGGCCACTTCTTATGGAGAACATGATTGCCAATATTGTTTATTCTGCTTCAAGTCTCAATGTTAAGACTGTGTTCTGTCAGGGAGATATGGTCGTACGGGACTCAGAGATTCTTACTCTTGACATGGAGAATGTTCTTGCTGAGTCGGAGGACATGTGGAGATCTCTCTGTCTGAGGTAGATATTTCACAGTAAAACAGTAGGGTTTAAATCCCTACACTTCCTTTAACTTTCTATGGCAGTAAGAGATGAAATCCTCAATGCTATGAAAGAGGCAGGAAAGCCTATGAGTGCCGGTGAGGTAGAGAAAGCTACCGGTATTGACCGCAAGGAGATAGATAAGGCATTCAAGGAGATGAAGGCGGACGGATCCATCGTATCTCCTGTCAGATGCAAATGGGAGCCTGCACAATAAACAGATTCATGCAAGACTGCTGAGCAGTCTTGACAGAATCACTTTTATTTTCTGATAGAAGGTCTTGTTGTTATACTCCTCACAGGAGTAGGGTCTGCTACGTTCCAGATCTTTGAGGAATGCATCTTCCAGCTCTTTACATATCCTGTCCGAATAAAGCTGAATATTGGTTTCAAAGTTGAGTCTCAGTGACCTGTCATCGAAGTTGGCGGAACCGATGCTTGCAATCTTGCCGTCGATAACGATTGCTTTTGAGTGCATGAATCCGTTCTGATACATGTAAACCTCAGTGCCGTGTTTCATCAGTTGGTTTGCAGAATATCTGTTGTTCCATTCTACAAGCATGTGGTCCGGTTTCTCGGGGATTATGATTTTTACATCGACACCTCTCATGGATGCGGTTCTGAGCATATCCGTGAGCGTATCATCAAGAATCAGATACGGTGTGTGTATGTACAGTCTTTCCTTGGCATACTGAATCAGACCCTCATATTGAAGTTTAATAGGGTTGTCAAGAGATACATCCGGTCCGCCGGATACAATCTGCATGTAGACATCGCCGTCAGTAGGTGCCAGATCAAAGTATTTGGCTATGTCTTCTATTTTGTCTTTGCTGGCATAGTTCCAATCGGCTATGAATCTGAGTCCGCAGCCCATGTATCCGTTACCGACGATACGGACAGCAGTATCCCTCCAATCTCCGAATCTGCCCTTACCGATGTAACCGTCACCTACATTGTATCCTCCGACGTATGCTACCTTTCCGTCAATGGCTACAATCTTCCTGTGGTTCCTGTTATTCTTCTTAGGGTTGAGAAGAAGGTTCAAAGGATGATGGAACAGAACTATCTTTCCGCCAGCCTTTCTGAAATTGTTGAATCCCTTTTTGGGACCGTCCTTCGATCCTAAGGCATCTGTGAGTACTTTGACTTCAACCCCCTCCTTCACTTTTTCAATGAGGAGGTCGATGAACTTGTTACCCATGTCATCGTTCTTGATGATAAAGTACTCCGCAAAGATGTACTCCTTTGCATTTCTGATATCTTCAAAGAGTTTGTCGAAGTATTCGTTACCGTCGATAATGAGATCCACTTTGTTACCGGATGTGAATGATTTTCCTCCGCAGTTGTGGATGTACTTAGCAAAAGTAATCTGATCTTTAAGTTCCGGGTGTTCCTTCTCAAGATCGGAAAGCATACTCATTTCGTTCTCAGCGAATTTAAGCAAAGTTTCATCGCTCAGTCCTTTGATAGAGAAAACTTTCCTGGCATAATACGTTTGACCGAAAATCAGATAAAAGACAAATCCTAACAGCGGGATGAAGAGGATTACAACCATCCACATCATGAAATCCCTGGGATCTTCCCTTTCCATCCAGAGCATCAATACAAGTAAAAGGATGTTCACAAGATAGATTAGAATCACGATTATTTCGACTGAAATAAATAACGTGTTTGCAACATCCATGTCCGCAAATATATTTTGGATGTATAAAAAGGTGAGATATACAATATGAGTTTGTTGTTCTGGCTGTCAGTGTTCCTATATATGTTTCAGTGATGATAACAGTCTCATGGCTGACCGTATTTTCAATACTGAGAGTTGTGAAGATTAATATGTGTAGGAGACATGCAGAATAACATCACGATAAATGTTCAGGAGACGGATTATGAAGCTCGTACTTATCAGACACGGAGAAAGTCTATGGAACAAAGAAAACCTTTTCACAGGATGGACGGACGTAGATCTCTCCGAGACAGGTAAAACCGAAGCTGCAAATGCAGGAAAGATTCTCAAATCTGAGGGTTTTGATTTTGATATATGTTACACGTCCTATCTCAAAAGAGCAATACACACGCTCAATCTGGCACTTGAGCAGATGGATCGCGAATGGTTGCCTGTTATCAAGACATGGAAGCTCAATGAGAGGCACTACGGTGCTTTACAGGGACTCAATAAGTCCGAAACCGCTGCCAAGTACGGTGAAGACAAAGTGAAGCTCTGGAGGAGATCATATGCGGTTCAGCCTCCTGCATTGGAAGAGGGCGATGAGAGGAATCCTGCGTTTAATGAGATGTATCGTAAGGAAGACAAATCCGTTCTTCCCTTGACCGAATGTCTCGAGGATACCGTTGCCCGTGCAGTACCGTATTTCCAAGATGAGATCGTTCCCAAGATGAAGGCCGGAGAAAGAGTACTCATTGTAGCACACGGCAACTCCCTCCGTGCTTTGGTGAAACACATAGAGGGACTTTCAGACGAAGAAATAATCGATGTAAACATTCCGACAGGTGTCCCGTTGGTGTACGAATTCGACGATTCAATGAATGTTCTGAATAAAGGATATCTCGGAGATCAGGACGCTATCGCATCCAAGATGCAGAGTGTTGCAAACCAGGGGAAGAAATAATTCCCCTTTCCTTTTCTTTCTAATCCAGATATTTAGTTTTACTCAGTCTCGGCCTGCGATCCCGGGATTTTTCAAAATCTTGCCTTTCTTGAAAGGTTCTGGTTCTTGTTTGAAGAATCGATATAAGTTAAAGAGTGCGGTTGCCCGCACTCTGAAAAGTTTAAGATCACTCCCACTCAGTGACGCCTGACGGGTCGTCGAGGATGTCACGGTGGAATACAGGTTCTTCGATGCCCTGTGCTTTCTGTGCGTTCCAGTCGTCGTATGCACGGTATACATATTTTGAAAGGAGGAAGACACAGATCATGTTGATTGCACCCATTGCTGCCATGAATGTGTCACAGATGAGCTCCATGAGATCTGCTCCGAGGAGACATGAAACGAATGCGACAGCGATGATGACAACACGGACTGCGAAGACCGTGGACTTCTTGTCTGAGATGAACCTGATGTTGGACTCACTCATTGTGTAGTATCCGATCAGACTGGTGAATGCGAATACCAACAGGAAGACTGAAACAATCATAGGTCCGACTTCGCCGAAGAATGTTCCCTCTGTAACAAGCTGTACGAGAGGTGCCTTTGTGATTCCTGTAGCAAGGATTGCTCCGTAGCTGGGGAATGCAGAAAGGATGACGACTGCAGTGAATGTACAGACGACGATTGTATCGATGAGTGTTCCAAAGGACTGGATCATTCCCTGTTTGACAGGGTGTTTGACATCTGCTGTTCCTGCAATGTTTGCGATGGAACCGAGACCTGCTTCGTTGGAGAAGACTCCTCTCTTGAGACCGTTCATGATGACTGCTCCGAGAAGACCTCCTGTTACCTGCTCAATACCGAATGCATACTGGAAGATCATTGCGAATGCGTTGACCACTCCATCGAAGTTGCATGCGATAACGATGAGACAGAAGACAAGCCAAAGGAATGCCATGACGGGAACAACTTTTGATGAGAATGTTGCAATCCTCTTGACTCCACCGAAGATGATGATTGCTGCTGCAATTGCGATAAGCAATCCGAAGATGATTGTGTTGTTCTCGAACTCAAATGCTCCTGAGAGTGCACTTGCTGCATTGACTGCCTGAACACCTACGAATCCCACACCGAATGTGATGACGATGAGTGCTGCAAGGACCATGGCCAATGTGCGGCTCTTGAGTCCCTTAAGGACATAGTATGCAGGTCCGCTGTGGAACTGTCCGTCCTCTTTCTTCTCTTTGAAAATCTGTGAAAGTGTGGATTCCATGAAACTGCTTGCAGCTCCGATAATTGCGAAAATCCACATCCAGAATACTGCTCCGGGTCCACCAGCTACGATAGCACTGGCAACTCCCGCAATGTTACCGATACCGACACGTGCGCCGAGTCCGATACAGAATGCCTCGAATGACGAGACTTTAGATTTTTCTCCTCCTTCCTTGATTCCGGAAAATGCGAGTTTTGATGTCTCTTTGATTTTAAGAATCTGGAGACCCTTCAACTTGATTGTGAAGTAAATTCCGAGACCAACGAGGAATACGAAAGCGATGTACCAAATGTACGTGTTGAGTACACCGAATACATCATTCAATACTGCTGTAATATCCATATGATCCTCTCCATGCCTAAGCATGAGACGTTATACCGTATGTTTTTAAACTACGGTAGTTAACACTGGTATGCAAGTATGACCCAGACTATAAATAGATATTGTTAACTCATTCGATTTTTTCATGTATTTCGTAAAATAACTACGAATATAAACAATCATTCTACGAAATACGTAGTAAAAAATCAAAATTTGGAAGCGGCAATCGGCATCCAATATATAAAGAAATCTCTATTGCAAATCTAGTATTCGGATTTCTCAAACAGTTTCTTGAACGAATTGAAACCTGATAATGATATGGGCGATGATGCTTCGAATTTACGTATACTTGTTATAGTAATTATGGGATTACATTATTATGAGGTATGCAAAACTCCTGATCGACCGAAGGAATAACAGTTGTGTATCAAACGAGTATGCTTGTCACATGGTGATACCAATTCCCTTCGATGCTGAAGGAGTAAAGTTGGAAGTAATCCAATGTTCTACACTTTCAGGTAACGGCGGATGCTCTTTGATCCGAATTACAGACAGTAACGGTTCTTTTGAAAAAGAATTCGAACAACAGGATACTTCCAATGAATACGGGGAATGTTCAGTTTCAAAGATATCCAAAAACAAGTATCTTGCAACAATAACCAACAACAACTGCCGACTTTCACATCTGCTATCTGAATCCAATGTGTTTCTTACATCCGCAGTACCCAGATCTGAGTATGAGGTGGAATGGACTCTGTTCTCCGCCAACTCATCAAACGTTCACAATCTCATGAGAAAGCTGAACGATGCCGGATATCACGTGGAATTATTGGCAGGTTCCGATGCAAGTTTCACAAACCTTCTTACGGAAAGGCAGTTCGAATTTATCAAATATGCATTTGATAACGGATATTACGATGTACCGAAAGGTATAACGATAGATGATCTGAAAGTCCATTTCAAATGTTCAAAATCTACTGCCAGTGTAATATTAAGATCGGCTGAGAAAAAGCTACTTGCATATTATTTCATGCTGAACAGAGGAATAACGCCACATAAAAAGTGAATGTACCTCCTTTCGGAGGTCGATTCACTATGTTTTGATGAATCTGTTGTTTCCGCGCACCAGGTGAGGGTGGTTGGGCATGCGTTTGGTCGTCACGCAGGTGTGAACCATGTTAGTGATAACACTCTTGTTCCTACCGGTCATAATCTCCGGTCCCGGAGAGATGATGTTGTATCCTGCATCGATGTACTTCTTGGTATTGTCAATAATCGTCTCGTCTTTCTGGGCATAGTAGCGTCCAGATCCGATGTTTCCGATCAATGCAATCCTGTCCTGGCAGATCTCGGATGCGATACGGGGGTCCGTCATATCGTCGAGACATATTCCTGTCGCACCTGTGGATATGATTCCGTTGAGTATGTGGCTTACATCTCCGTTGATATGAACGACTTTCATTGTTTCTCTCAGT
>SUSX01000039.1 GCA_015063195.1 Thermoplasmata archaeon
ATGCTTTGTGTACTCTTTTAGCAACATCGTTGAGACAGTTTTGGTAAATCGGTTTCATCCATTCGTTATGGTTCCAGATGCCTCTTGCAATTTTCATCAAGTATATGTCATTAGGAAGACCGAGATTACGTTCGAGAAGGAATTTACAGACTTTCCATAATCTGTTGTAGACTTCACGGCAGATTTCAAGGAATAACAATAACTTTCTTTCCTGTTCCCTGTTAGGGTAAAGAGCATACTCTGTTGTTCTTACAAAATATTCTTCATTGGAATCCCTGATAGAATTGTCTGAGATAACAGAATATGTACATTCTTTTTTGAAACTGTGAAAGTTGTCTTTTCCCATTTTATTTTATTGATTCTTATTTCCGTATATTAATCTCTGAGGGGGAGGTCACCGAATCGCCCGAATTTCCCGAATCGGAGAGGGATTGATAATTGTTCATCATAATAGTGTCCTAACTGATCTCTGAAGAGAAAAAGACCCTTCCACTCAAATTATCGGAGAGCCGCAATAATTCTGTCTTCGATTTCGGATATTCATTCATCCTTTCCCAAGGATTAAAATCTATGATTCTATTTCTAACTGATTTAGATGTCATTGTTCAACAGAAAATCCATACTGTTGTCCGAGAGTGAATTTACTCTCGGAGCACTGGATTATACAATCCAGGGTGCATATGATAATGTTAAAACATATCCTCTGGAAGTTAAAGCCGGAAAGAAAGTATTCGTGGAAATAAAAACGTCAGCACCCATTGACGTGTCCTTGGTGGATACAAAGGGAATGAATGCCAAGTTCAAAGAAAATTATGAGGGTGGCATATTCGGTCCTGTAGAGGTCAAAGAGAAAGGAATAATGACGTTGATTCTCGGTATATATCGTGGTGAGAAATCACAGGTTGAATTCACTGCCTGGATGGAATGAGATGATAAGATGAAGACTAATATGGGAATCGACCTTATGTTCTTACAGAAGGCGAAAGTAAGTCTCTTTCGTCATGAGGACAAGGTAATCCTCTCAGTCTTCATCCTGTCTCTGATTTCTTCCATAATGGCGGGGATAATATACATTGAGATGAACGACCTGTCTCTTTTGAATTTGGCTATTTTCCTTTCCATACCGTTTGTCATTACAGGTGTGGCATCATGTGTATTCAGGAAAAGGATAGTTTATCTGATGTTGGTCATATTGGCAACGGCTGCACTGTATATGGGCGGCGTCAGGAATCTATGGGCCACTGTACTTGTGATAATATTTGTAGGAATAATCGGTGTTGTGGCAATTGTGTCACTGGAACAAAGGGCAATTTTCTATCCTGTGATATCTTCCGTTGAATATCTGAATATCAAGGAAAAACTGAGTCTTTGGGATAAAACTGTAGCATTCATGTTTAACATATCTGGCGATCTTGATACCAGAAACCTAAACATCGATTACAATATGAGAAGAGCATCCATCCCATGGAGCGAAGTTATAACAACACTGAAGCTCAGTATTCTGATAGGAATGTTCATTTGGATTTATCTCTGTATGAATCCGACGTGGATGGGATTTGACTCACTTTCATCTGTACCAGTATATCTGTTTTCTTTGATTCTGTACATCCCTGTGTTGGTTATGCCATTCAGTATTTTCATGTCTATGAATGTCAGAATTGAGACCAAATACAAGGATTTCAGATTATACGACGGTATCAAAGAGACATTGAAGAGAATGGCTGTACCGATCTTCGCAGCTTTTATGTTCATATTAATAGCTGTGAATGAGAACGGTTTTGAGGATGTGTTTTATTTCATTCTGATTTCTGTGTTTTTTATCATGTTCATAAACGTGGTTTCATGCATCATGTACTATCGTTATTTTGAATCGGAAATTGTTGAAGACATTGTAACAAAATGGAAGGAATTCAGACCCGTCCCTATGATGATATCCATCGCAGATAAGCAGAGATATAGGAAAAAAGAACCAGCTACACCGAAAAGAGATATGAACAGTTTCGGTGAGCTGGAGTTAAACGATCATTCAAAACCCGAGTTCTGACGTCCGGGTTGACACAGTGAGTTGAGAATCGGATAGAAGATCTTACCTGATCCATATCCCTCGGTTCTGTTGGCTCCGATGAGTTCTGGCTCTTCGTCAGTTCTTACATTAACGATACATTTCTGATATTTGTCATCCAGGGATACGAATACGATATCTTCACGTTTTGCAATCTCAAGGATGATATCTGCCATGTACTGGATGTCCTCCACAGACGTTTCCTTGTCAGGGAAGATGTTGAAAGCATGTGTCTCTGTGGATCCGTTGAAGAGGTACTGTATCTCAGAGTTCTTCACAATGTCTACGAATTTTTCACTGTTCTCGAGTTCGGATGCTACTTCCATCAGGCGTTCCTGGAAAACATATCCGAATTCGACATAGAGTGATTCTTTGCCAAGTATCTTCCACATGAATACCAAATCACCAACCTTCTAGATAATAGTGACCGTTGACATCTGTGCGATGTGTCATTGCCGTAACCCAAACTTTAATAGTGTGGCTATTATTCAGAACTGAGCAGATTCTATGGACAGTGAATTTAAAGTTACGCCGTGGGAAGTTACAGGAGATATCGATTACGATCTTCTTCAGGAGAAGTTCGGAACATCCCCTATCGATGCAGCATTGGTTGCAAGGCTTTCCAAATATGGTGAAGTACACCCTATGATCAAACGTGGAATATTCTATTCACACAGAGACATGAACATCATTCTGGATGAGTATGACAAAGGAAACAGGTTTATGCTCTATACCGGAAGAGGTCCGTCAGGAAACACACACCTCGGTCATATGATGCCGTGGATGTTCAACAAGTGGATCCAGGATACTTTTGATGTGCCCATGTACTTCCAGATGACGGATGATGAAAAGTTTCTGTTCAAGGACATGACGTTGCACGAGACACGTAACATGGCCTATGAGAACGCTCTTGATTTCATCGCTCTCGGTTTCAATCCCGAGAAGACAAAGATTATTCTCAACACAAAGAACATCGATAAACTTTATCCGATTGCACTCAAGGTGGCAAAGAAAGTAACATTCTCCACTGCAAAAGCTGTATTTGGATTTGATAATTCGACAAATCTTGGTCAGATCTTCTTTACCACGATGCAGTCTGCTCCTGCATTCCTGGCATCCGAAGAAGCCGGTAAGCCCGTTCCAGTACTCATTCCCTGCGGAATCGATCAGGATCCACACTTCAGAGTTACACGTGATGTTGCACCCGGACTCGGATATCCTAAGCCCAGTTTGGTTTGCTGTAAGATGTTCCCCGGACTCAGCGGAGCAGACAAGATGTCTTCTTCCGATGAGAATGCAACTATCTACACAACCGATTCCCCGAAAGCCGTCAAGAAGAAAGTCGGAAGGGCATTCACTGGAGGTTGTGTCACTGTGGAGGAACAGAGAGCCAACGGAGGAAAACCGGAAATCTGTGCCGTATTCAAGTACAACTATTACATGTTCGAAAAGGACGACCGCAAGTTGGACGAGATGGCAGAGAAGTGCCGCAACGGAGAGATTCTCTGCGGTGAGTGTAAGATGTGTCTTACAGAAAAGATAAACACCTTCCTCGAAGAACATCAGGCCAAGAGGGAAGATGCGAAAGAAGTCATAGATTCTATGACATTTGATGATTTTAAATGGTGATCTAATGGATATTGACAAGATCATTGAGGGTTTGAGTTTCAATGAGAAGAGGCTTCTCCTCGCCTTGGATGAGGCAGGCGGAAGTGCATCGCCTGCTGATTTAATCTCTGCAGGAAAGTTCGATTTGGAAGTAGAAGTTATGGGTTCCGCATCATGGCTTTCATCCAAGGGACTGACCGAAATAGAGGAGGATTCTAAGACATACTATGTCCTCGCTGACCGCTCAGTCGTAGAGAGTGGACTTCCTGAGAGGAAAGCAATTGTGGCAATCAATGATGCCGGCGGAACAATGTCCATGTCCGATTTTGCGGAGGCATTGCCTAACGGAGAGGACAAGATCGCCGTTGGTTGGCTTAAAAGGAAGGGATTGGCAGACATCGTAAAGGATGGGGATGCAAAGAATCTCGTGCTTACCGATACAGGACGTAATGCTCTCGAGTCCAAGATGGAGGATGAGATTCTTCTCGAAAAACTCGCAGAATCACCTATCCTGGAATCAGAAGCAGACAAGAAACTCATAAAGGATCTCAAAGGCCGTCAGGGAATGGTAGCTGAAGATATCGTCACAAAGAGGACAGTATCACTCACTGCAGCAGGAAAGGATGCAATATCCGTCGGAATAGAGCTCACCGAAGAGACAGTACAAGTAACAGACAACATCATTCAGAGCGGAAAGTGGAAAGATACAGTATTCAGAAAATATGATATCCAGACATTTGCTCCTGCAGTATATCCTGCAAAGAAGCACCCACTTTCACGTCTTGCGGTAGAAGTTAAGAAAATTTTCACAGACATGGGATTTGTGGAATTCGACGGTGAATTTGTTCAGCCTTCTTTCTGGAATCTTGACATATTGTTCATCCCTCAGGATCATCCTGCAAGAGAATTACAGGACACATTCTACCTTGAGTATCCCGCATCCATAAAGGTAGAGGACGAGAAGCTTGTGGAGACAGTCAAGAATATCCATGAGAATGGCGGAGACACAGGATCTACTGGTTGGGGAGGGGAGTGGTCCAGAGAGATGGCGGAACAGGCACTTCTCAGAACACACACAACCGTCAATACAATCAAGTCAATTGCAGAGAATTCGGATGCACCTAAAAAAGTGTTCTCGCTTTCGAGGATTTTCAGAAAAGAATCCATCGATGCAACACACCTTCCTGAGTTCACTCAGATTGAAGGATTTATTATAGATGAGAATGCAAACTTCGATATGCTTGTCTCATTAATAAGGGAGTTCTACTCAAAGATGGGATTCGACCAGATAAGGATAAGGCCTGCATATTTCCCTTACACAGAGCCATCATTGGAGCTTGAAGTATTCTTCAACGGAAAATGGATGGAACTCGGAGGGGCAGGAATCCTTAGGCCGGAAGTCGTCGCACCTTTCGGAATAGATACTCCCGTATTGGCATGGGGATTCGGTTTCGAGAGACTCGCTATGCTCAAATGGGGAATCACGGACATCCGTGATCTTTATATTTCCGATATCGACAACCTGAAGAAAAACACAATACTCTGATTAAAGACCCAGGTCTTTTTTCAGAGCTTTGATGTAACTCTGGTTGACAGAGTTGTTGGATGCGAGTGCCTTAGCAAGATGGTGCTCCGCATCCGATTTTTCCCCTTTGGCAGCACAAATTCTGGCTGATATAATGTGCCTTTCAGCTTCGGCGGAAGCATCACTTTCTTTCGGACTTTCTACATAGGTTTTGATTGCACGTTCCGCATTGTCTATGTCGTTCAGATCCATATAGACATCTGCCAGTTTCAACATGGCGATAGGGTGATCCGATTCTTTGATTTTAGATATGAATTCGTTGGCTTCTGATATCTTTCCTTTAAGAATTTTTATTTTCGCCATATATGCGTGACCGAAATCCTCATCCACGCTTATGATTTCATTGGCGAATCTTTCAGCGGAATCCAATTCACCGTATTGGATTGCAAATTCTGCACGGACGGCGTTGATATCTCTGCAGTATCTCTCCGGTATTTTTTCTACGGACTTAAGAGCCAGATATAGCGGCTTATCATCCATGTAAATGAAGTTGTATATGTCATAGGAGATCAGTTTGAATGCTTCAGTAGTTCTTTTTGCACAGATAAGATGGAAAGCTTTTTCCAAGGATGGATCCGTCCCTGATGGAAGTTTATCCGCAGAGGTCATCCATTTCTCTGCACAGTAGCTGTGCCAGCTTTTCAAAGATTCAATATCGGCCGCACCCAAGATTCTTTCTTTCAGTTCTTTGTTGATGACTGTGTTTCCGGCTACATTGGAAGGGATAACATTCTTTTCATATCTGGGTATGAGCTCCATCGACACATCGTAACGGAATGTACATGCAACACCCAATGCAAACTTGTCGCTGTCGCTGAGTTCACCGAGGATCTTGTTCGGATCCTGTCTTTTCATATCCAACAGTGTGTTGATGTCTACGCCCTGACTTTCGGCCCTTTCTTCTAATTCTTTGGCAGCTTCAAGACCTCTGATCGTAAGTGTGTAAGACTTCCTCTTTACTTTACCGCCTTTGATGTGTACCTGTTCTTCGTGGACGTTATCTTTCTCACGGTGTTTCTTCAGTTCGATGGAAGCATGCGCCCTGGAGATTCTGAGTGCAGCGGCAATACCGTCCTGTGTAAGTTCCCAAGGGATGTTGTAATATTCCTTTGGGTCTACATTCTTGTATTTGTAAAGATGAAGAAGTAATCTCTCGCCGATACTGAAATCCGTCATCGAAAACGTATTTACTACTGTACTTATAGGTTTTACGGAAAGTCTGTTAAGGTAACCATTCTATCAGACGGCAGGGCAAATCATTATTGTATGTTGAATCATCTATATCTTCATAGGTGGAATCCATGGGCAGACACGTGATGGAAGCTTTGGGAAAATCAAGGGTTACGATAGAGGACGGAAAGGTTATCGACATAACAGAACCTGTCGTGAAATACTGTCCTCTTTTTAAAAAACACAGAGGTATCGAAGAACTCAATGAAGAATCCATCCGTGAGAACATGGAATTCAGGATAAGATCTTTCGGAATGTGTCATGAGAACCGTGAGACCAGGTTGGATAATTTCCTCAGTTTCGGTATTTCCGAACTTCTCAGCCTTGCTGTAATGAAAGGGATGGTCGATGCAGCTGTTGTAGCTGCAGATGGTTGCGGAACATGTGTATTGACTGACCCGGCTATCATACAAGGTATGGGCGGAAGGATTTCAGCAATCATGGAAACCTGTCCGATTGAAAAGGTTGTTAATGACATTGGTGAAGAGAATATTCTTGATCCAAAGACCACTCCTATAGATCAAAAGGCGGGTGCTGATAAGGCATTCTCCATGGGATTTGAGAAGGTCGCAGTTACAGTAGCTACAGTTGATGATGCCCGTTATATTCGTGAAAAATACGGTGATAAGGTATCGCTCTACGCTGTTCATACAACCGGAATCTCCGAACAGGACGCTGAGGATTATTTCGAATTATGTGATGTGATTACTTCATGTGCATCAAAGTATGTTCGTGAGAAATCTGTCGGAAGGGCAACAATACAGGCTGGAACGAAAGTTCCTGTATATGGAGCTACTGAATTCGGTGCAAAAATCATCACTCTGAAGCTTCAGGAATTGGGAAAGACACCAGATACAACACTTGATGAGTCTCCTTTCCCGTTGGTTTGAGATTTCACCTCAAATTTAGGATGTCCTAAAAATTTATATATGTTTTAGGATATCCTAAATCTATGTCTCGGAGAAATGAGAGATGTATACTCAGCCAGTGCGCACCTACCTTGTCCGGAGTAAAAATCGGGTCTCTGGTCAAAGCAGTCAAAGGGGTATGTAACGCTGCCATTGATCTACTGACCTCCTTAAGTCACATGGATGTTGGAACAAAGATTCTCCGTAGCTCCGAGACATTTGATCTCTATCTCGTATACCGCATTAACGGATTGACTGAACAGTTACAGAATCCGGAAATATCTGCATTCCTTGATGAGATGGGATATCCCAAGGAGAGGGATTTGAATTCCACACTTGGTTTTTTGTCAGAAAGAATGAGTGCCGACATACAACATGAAATCGGTGTTTTCCTTGGATATCCCCTGTGTGATGTGAAAGGATTTATAGAGAATGAAGGGAAACATTACAAAGCTCTGGGAATCTGGAAAGTCTATGGGGATGTGGAGAATTCACTGCGTCTGTTCAATGAGATAAAACGTGCAAGAGCCGAATCACTGAAACAGTTTGATGCAGGGCATTCCCTGATGAGTATTGTCGCAGCATAGTGCGATATACTCATATATTGCCCTGTTTTTCACATTTTCATGGCAGTGTCTAAGAAAGCATCTCTGATGTTGATCGTAGTAGGTACCGCACTGTGGGGTATCATCGGAATCTTCACCAGAGCTCTTCTTTCCGACGGCATTTCGCCGATACAGATTGCAATGGTGAGGTGTCTCATCACTGCAACTGTTTTGGGATTATTCATTCTGTTGTTTAAACGTGACAGATTCAGAATAGATGTGAAGGACATATGGATGTTTTTCGGAACAGGTATTCTGAGCATAGCGTTCTTTAACATATGTTACTTCACAGCGATGGATTATCTTACGATATCTTTAGCATCTGTTCTGCTTTACACATCTCCATATTTCGTATTGATTATGTCAATGATTCTTTTCAAGGAAAAACTGACTAAAAGAAAAGTACTGGCTCTGCTGATGGCATTCTCAGGATGCATGTTCAGTACAGGGGTATTTACCGGTTTTGAAGGTATATCGATGGTAGGTTTGATGTTCGGTATACTGTCAGGATTTGGATATGCGTTATATACAATATTTGGAAACTATGCACTCAGAAAGTACGACTCGCTTACGGTGACTTTCTACACATTCCTTATAGCATTCATAGCTCTCGCACCGTTTTCAGATATCCCGCATGTTGCAGATGTAGTTGCATCCAATTCAGACGTCTTAATCAATTTCCTGATACTGGGTGTAGGTATCACACTCATTCCGTATTTCCTGTATACAGAAGGATTGAAAGGTCTTGAACCCGGAATAGCATCGATTGTTGCATTCACAGAGCCTATGGTGGCGACTATAGTCGGTTTCCTGATTTTGGGAGAGTCATTGTCAGTATTCGGAATA
>SUSX01000040.1 GCA_015063195.1 Thermoplasmata archaeon
GCTGCTGTATCGTCTTTTTACCTATGACTACTCTTACCCCTGCTTCCTCCAGGAGTTTTAAAGGGTACGGACCGATCTCAGAAACAGCTACGGTTTTCGCCCTGTCGAGTTTTGATACTATGGAATGGATATGTTCCCTGTGACTGTCACCGGATAAAGGAACGCCGGTATCTACAGGCACTTTTTCCACAAGTCTGTGTGACGGTCCTGTTCCGAACAAAAGAAATTCTTTTGTATTACCGAAACCGCGGTTAACGTTCTCACCGTCATCCGAAGCAACTGCTATGAAGTCCCTTGATTGACTTATGTTAACAAGCGGCTTACTACAGGATCCGCATCCTGTGAACTCAGACGAACGATCCTTGTCCAATAATCCGATGGCGTCTGCACGACATTGTTTACAATGCCTCATGACGTTTATTCCGTATCCTTCACAAAGATCCAAAAGTTTCTTTCTTGACTCAGGAGTGGGTGCTTCTACATTTTCAAATTTGGTTCCTTCCACTGGGATCAATGGGAGCACATTCACACTGTATGCCCCTTTTTCCTTAACAAATTCAACAAGTTTTGGTATGTGTTCCTCATTGATTCCGGGAATCATTACGATGTTGATTTTGACCAGCATACCTAATGAAACACATTTCTCCAAACCTTCAATCTGTCTCTTAAGAAGGATTTCGGCTGCTTCTTTTCCTCTGTATGCTTTACCGTTGAAGTTAACAAACTCATAGATTCTGCTTCCGATCTCAGGATCCATGGCATTCATGGTGATTGTGACAAATCTTACACCGAGGTCATACAGTCTTTCAGCATTCTCGGGAAGTGCCAGTCCGTTAGTGGATATACATAATATCAGATCCGGGTATTTCTCCCTGACCAAACGTATTGTTTCAAAAGTGGATTCATTAGCCAAGGGATCTCCGGGTCCGGCAATCCCTATGACTTTTAATTCAGGTATTTTCTCCCTGACCATCGAGACTTTATCCGCTGCTTCATGCGGTGAAAGAACGATACTCGTAACACCGGGACGGGACTCGTTTGTACAGTCATATTTCCTATTACAGTAATTGCACTGAATATTGCATTTAGGTGCAACAGGCAGATGCATTCTTGCAAACTGCCTGTGCGCCTCACTGTTGTAACAGGGATGTTTGGAAAGTGCCTCTTGTAAGTCAGGTTTCGTAATATCGCCTACTTCTCAGTGATGCAGACAGGGATTCCGCATTTGGAATCGTTTCCCCAAGAAATGAGATCGCTGAGTCTTACATTGTCGATAACGTTTGAAACAGCCTCATCGACCATTGACCAAAGCTTGTAACTGGGACAGATTTCCACTCTTTCACATGAACTGGGATTCTCAACACACTGCATTGAAAATGATCCTTCAACAGCCCTTATGATTGATCCCACTGTATACTCTGACGGTGGTTTGGAAAGACGGTATCCTCCCCTGGGGCCTCTTTCAGATTCTACAAATCCGTGAGCCTTCAGTACAATCATAATCTGCTCGAGGTACTTCACAGAAAGATCCTGTTTGTCGGCAATCTCTCTCATCCTTAATGTACGGCCATCGAGCTCTGCAAGCTGAGTCATCATCCTAAGAGCATAACGGCCTTTCGTTGAAACAAGCATTTTTTCTCCCCAGATATTGTATACCTTTTTAGTAAATAAAGATTAACAGTCGTTAAATGTCGAACATCCAGCATATGCAATAAATTTTTTATCAAATTACTAGGAAATTTACAATTCTACATATTACCGCAGTAATTCAATTCATGGCGATACGTATTTCTTGGTGTAATATACCGCAGAACACTTACATGGATTTCCACAGACAGGGCAGTCGTGTCCGTTAGGGAATGCCCTCGGATCATCCCAGTATCCTAAGAATTCCACCTCTGGTTCAAGACCTATCTTCCTCAGAATTCCGTCAATATTGACCTTTCCTGTGACACTTTTCCACGCCATGGCACAGGCCATTTCAACACCTGATTCCTCAAACCTCTCACGGCATTTCAGAATCAGCTTCATTCCAAGCCCTTTGCCTTTTACTGAATCATCTATGGCTTCGGAAGCATAGTACCCTACCTTAGAATATGACAGTGCCTCATCCCTGAATTTACCGTCTGGCATATGGAGGATTTCATCCACCATCTCAGGACCGAATATATTGCCGATTATGAAACCTGATGGTTTTCCGTCATACTCTCCGACATAACAGAACGACCAAGTACCCTCCAATGCATCCTCAAAATCAGATACGTCGAGATAATCTGAACCGAGTTCAGCCATGGATATTTTCATGAGATACGGAATGTCTTCCCTTTCCAAGAGACGTACAATCAATTTATCACCGAAAGCACATCAACCAAAGAATTCTCAAAATTCCACTGTTGATCAAGATGTCTGTTCATATCCCTGAGTGAAAGATATACCCATACGATGAAGAACATACCCAACGTGATAAGGGTCAAAAACAGCATTAACGGTGTGGAACGGACACCTATCACAGGTTCGTAACCACGTACTGTTATTCCGCATTCTTTCATACCTTCACAGAACGCATCCGTGAACTTGATGAATGCCTTCTCATGCTTTCTCGGATATCTTATATTGATGAAGAGGACAAAAGCGCATATTATAAGTGACATTACAAAAAGTACGGTGGCAGCCGTAACAGTTACAGGATTGGTGATATCGAACACCATCAGAACTGTAGCAATGATTGCCGGAACAACAGCTATGAGGAAGATCAGATAAATCGTCCTCTGCCCCTTGTTATCGATACCCCTGTCTTTCATTTTCGTGATGTACTGTCCCCCGTCAATTCCTTTTTCTTTGTAAATTTCCGTGGACAACTCAATCAGACTGTCGAACAGACTTACATCTTTCTTATTATGCTTGTAGGTCCTGGATGCAAGTACATTCATAAGTGCCAGCAATATTCCCATACCCACAACCACTACACCGAGTGTCTGAAGCAGTTTCTCATACTCTGTGAATCCGGAATCCATGAAATACAGCGTATAGACTGCCACTACCGCATACAAGGCCAAAACAAAGGCTACGATTGAAGGATATATCCTAACATCCGTAACGTTACGTCGGTCTATATTTTTCATAACCTTGTCAACAGTCTCTTTGGATACCATTTCAATACGGTAAATATTAAACAATGATATAAATTACAGTGTTCACGATGTCTAAGATTGACAGTATCGCCAAAAAATTATCAATCGATAAGGGCCGTACAGACTCTGATTCCAAACCGAAAGCTGTTGTCAAAGGTGTGAAACGCAGAGTATTCGCAGACGTCAGGAAAATAGAGAAGAAATCAGCACCGAAAAGCCTGGTAATAGTAGGTCTCGCAGGATTGGTGTTTGCATCCCTCTATTTGATGAAACTTTTCACTACTGTTCCAGACATACAGTATTTGGGAACGACAAAGGACAAGATTATCACAGTCATAGTTATAGGATTCCTTTTCTTCCAATACATATCCTATGTAACGACAGTGTTCAAACTCGCATCGGGACTGAGAGGGGCATGGGCATCAATGGTAAGATGTTCTGGATCATATGTAATTCTCATGATTATCAGTTATACCCAGATTCTTGATTTCCTTCCATTCAACCTGGTTGCGTTTAATTACTTGGAGCTCTTAGTTGTCATGGCAGTGGTCACTGCTTATATGTTCCTGGGATTCGTGAGGGAATTCTATACACCGGGATATGCAGATGTAGCACCTATAGGCGATTGGTTGAAATTCGTATTCTTCCAGGATCCGTATGGTTCAGAAGATATGATCACGGACATAGATGTAGACATCCCTGCATAATGGCCTATGATACCGTTCCACACCGTTATCTATTTTATACGCGCGCATTAATAGGGGTAGATACTAGAGTGTGAGCGCATGCTTGTTAATGCTGACATTTACGTTAAAGACATACCTGGACAGCTGGTTGTTGCATTGGAACCGATGTCCATGGTTAATGCCAACATCATCGGTGTTGTCCACAGCCGCGAACAGGTCATCAGCGGCAGGATTGCCGTCAACATAACATTTGACATAGAATCTAACATGATCGATAAACTGAAAACAATCTGGGAATCGAGAGATGTCCTTGTAGCAAAGATAGGTTCTGTTATCAAAACATACTCACGCGTATACATGTTGATTGGAGCCGTTACAGCCCCAGTTCTCGAAAAACTGTTAGATAATGCAAAGAAAGAGATTGAAATTACATCGGTTGATTTCAGGCTCAGTTACAACTCCAACGGTAAGAACACCGCTATGATTCAGGCAGGTGTTGGATCGGAGGATGATCTGTCCAAACTCGATGTCCTTCTGGCCAATGAATGCAGTAAGAATAAATTTACATTCATCAGGGGAGTGGACCTATGAAGATCTTCATCTCAGGATTCGGTACAGTAGGTCAGGGAGTATTGGAACTTCTGTTGATCAAAAAACCTTACCTTCAGACAAGACAGGGAGAACTGTTCAGTGTTGTCGGAGTCGTCGATTCCAAATCATACTACGTAGACAGTAAAGAAATCTGTGGACTCTGTGTTTTAGGCAACAAAGCATCACAGGGAAGAGTCAGTGACAACCCTAGGGACGGCAAATCATGCATCGAAATCATGGAAATGGTTGATTTCGACGTTCTTATAGAAACATCTCCGACAAATGTCGAAGATGGAGGCGAAGGACTCAGAAACATCAGGTGGGCGCTCGAACACGGAAAGGATGTAATTACCGTTAACAAAGGTCCGCTGGCCCTTGCATTCTCCGAGCTCGATGCTCTTGCAAAGAAAAACGGATGCATCATGAGGTATGAAGGCTCAGTCGGCGGTGCGATGCCTATTATCAACCTCTGCCGCGAATCACTTGCAGGTCAGAAGATTAAATCCATCCAGGGAATCTTCAACGGAACATGCAACTTTGTCCTCAGCAGAATGGACAACGGTCTGCCATTCGAACAGGCATTGAAAGAAGCACAGCAACTCGGTTATGCCGAGACAGACCCTACATACGATATCGAAGGATATGATTCCGCATCCAAAGTTGTCATTCTTGCCAACTCAATATTCGGCAGGGATGTGAGATTCAGCGATGTCAGCATAACAGGTATCTCTTCCGTGACCAGTGAAGCAGTTAACCTTGCCATCGAGAACGGAATGGTTATAAGGCTTATCGGAGAAGTGTCGGACACAAAATTGGAAGTTGCACCCAGACTCATACCCAAGGGTCACCCGCTCGCATTGTCCGGAACTCTGAACACTGCATTGATCACAACAGATTTCGCAGGCCCCATTACCGTATCCGGACGCGGAGCAGGAAGGAAGGAGACTGCCTCTGCCATACTCAGTGACCTCTTGGCAATAAGTGAAGCAAGAAGGAAAAATTGATTACATGAAGGACAGAGTTTGGATATTCGATACGACCCTCCGTGACGGTGCACAGATGGAGGGGATCTCGTTTTCCTCAGAGGACAAAAAAGACATCCTCCTCAAATTGGATGAGCTGGGAATTGATTTCATAGAGGGGGGAATGCCCGCTTCCAATCCTACCGATTCCAATCTGTTCAGCTCTGCCCCTCAATTGAAAAGTAACATTGTAGCGTTCGGCAGTACGGCCAAACCGGGGATTCCCGTATCCGAAGATTTGGGACTCAACGTGCTTGCATCTGTGAAAAACGATTGGGTCTGCATATTCGGAAAATCATGGAAATTCCATGTATCTGAGGTTCTCAAGATTACTGATGAAGAAAATCTCACACTCATTTCAGAAAGTATCAGTTTCCTCAGAAGCAAAGGAAAAAGAGTCATATTCGATGCAGAACACTATTTTGATGGGTTCAAAAACGACAGAGATTATGCAATTAAAGTTGTAAAAACCGCACAGAAGGCAGGAGCAGAATGGATTACACTCTGTGACACCAACGGCGGCAATCTCCCCGACGACATCGGACATATTGTTGAATGCACCCTGAAAGAAACTTCTGCCAATCTAGGCATACACTGCCATAATGACTCGGATCTTGCGGTTGCATGCACGCTTTCAGCTGTAGATCACGGTGCCAGATTGGTTCAGGGAACTATGAACGGAATCGGAGAGAGGTGCGGAAATGCAAATCTCTGTTCAGTGATGCCCAACCTATCCATGAAAATGGATTATGAAATCAATGCCGATCTTTCCAAACTCACATCGATAAGTGCTGCCATAGCAGACATATCAAATATCAGCACCTTGACATCCATGCCTTTCGTAGGATCCAAAGCGTTCACACACAAAGGCGGAATGCATATCGATGCGTTGTTGAAGAATAATTCAACATATGAGCATATAAAACCGGAATCTGTAGGAAACAACAGGAACATCCTTGTTTCCGACCAGTCCGGTAAAGCGGGAATCATTAAGAAAATGAATGAATTCTCGATTGAACATAACCCTAAAACCGTTAAGAAGGTTCTTGAAAAAGTAAAGGAAATGGAATCCAAAGGGTATCAATTCGAAGCTGCAGATGCATCCCTCGAACTGCTTATGAGAAGGACGTGTGAAATTTTTGAATCGCCATATTCCATATCATCATTCCGTATGTACATCGATGAAATAGGTACTGATGATATTAAATCCGAAGCAAGTATCAAGATCCAGGACATTCACGGTAACACAGAACATACAGCATCCGACGGAGACGGACCGGTCGATGCACTCAGCAATGCACTCAAAAAAGCATTATCCAAATTTTTCCCGGTGGTCAATAAAATAAGATTGATCGATTACAAGGTACGTGTACTCGACGAGAAAGCAGCTACCGCTGCACCTGTACGTGTCCTTATCAAAACCACCGACGGAACAGAGCAATGGACTACAATCGGTGTATCTACCAACGTTATTGAAGCATCATTGATAGCTCTGACAGATTCAATGGACTATGCAGTATTCAAAGACAGCAGGAAGGCTAACTAATGGAAAAGACAGTGATTACACTTATCGGAAAAGATACAGTTGGAATTATTGCCAAGGTCTGTACTTATTTTGCGAACAACGGAATCAACATCCTTGATATCGCACAGACCACGGTCAGAGACTTCATCAACATGATGATGGTCATCGATACATCAACATCTAAAAAGAGCGTAGATGAGATATCAAATGAACTTGATGAACTCTCCAATAGCATAGGATGTGTAATTCATGCCTACGGAGAAGACAATTTCGGAGTAAAGGAGTGATCTTATGATTAAAACTATAGTCACTCTTTCAGGAAAAGACGGAGTAGGGATCATTGCAAAAGTCTGTACATTCTTTGCTGAGAACAACATCAATATCCTTGACATTTCCCAGACTACTGATGATGTCAACATTCACATGATGATGATTGTTAATACCGAAAAATACACGGGATCCTTTGAGGATTTGGTTGCCGGCCTAAATGAAGTCGGTAAACAGGTGAACTGTCACATCAAGGCACAGCATGAAGATATTTTCAATATGATGCACAGGATCTGATACTATGCCGATGATAACTATCAATGAAGTGCTTGAAACCAATGAGATGATTGAGCACGAGAACCTTGACGTCAGGACAATAACCATGGGTATCAACCTTATGGACTGTATGACCGACGATCTTGAGAAACTCAAGGAGAATATCTACAACAAGATTACGACCCTTGCTAAGGACTTGGTAAAAGTCGGAGATCAAATCAGCCTGGAATACGGAATACCTGTTGTTAACAAGAGAGTATCAGTCACCCCCATCGCCATAGTCGGATCTTCTGCCTGTAAAAAGCCTGAGGATTTCGTTGAAATCGCTAAGACTCTTGACAAAGCGGCAGAAAAGATCGGAATTAACTTCATTGGAGGATATTCCGCATTGGTAATGAAAGGAATCACCAATTCTGACCGTCTTCTCATTGAATCGATTCCTGAGGCATTGGCAGTGACCAATTGTGTATGCAGTTCCATCAGTGTCGGTTCCACAAGAACCGGAATCAACATGGATGCAGTCAAGACGATGGGAGAAATCATCGTAAAAACTGCAGAAGCAACCAAAGATAATGATTCACTCGGTTGTGCTAAACTCGTCGTTTTCTGCAACCCTGCAGATGACAATCCGTTCATGGCCGGTGCATTCCATGGAGTGGTAGAAGGAGATGCAGTCATCAATGTCGGTGTCAGCGGCCCCGGTGTGGTTAAAACAGCTGTTGAGAAGGTTAAAGGTCAGAACTTTGAAGTTCTCTGTGAAACCATCAAGAAAACAGCATTCAAGGTCACAAGGATAGGACAGCTAGTAGGAAAAGAGGCATCAGAGAGACTCAATGTCCCCTTCGGTATCCTTGATCTTTCACTTGCGCCTACGCCTGCAATCGGAGACAGTATCGCAGACATTCTTCAGGGAATGGGTTTGGAAAGAGTCGGAGCACCAGGTACTACCGCTGCTTTGGCAATTCTCAACGATCAGGTAAAGAAGGGAGGAGTAATGGCATCATCTTATGTCGGAGGCCTCAGCGGTGCATTCATCCCCGTCAGTGAGGATCAGAGCATGGCAGAT
>SUSX01000041.1 GCA_015063195.1 Thermoplasmata archaeon
TCGAATAAACCTCATTATCAACTAAAGTTGAGGGTGAAGATTATTAATTGTTCTTACTGAGTTCGATATCCTTCTTACGGATGTCGACTCTCTTCACCTTTCCGCTTATGGATTTAGGAAGTTCTTTGACGAAGTCAATCACACGGGGATACTTGTACGGAGCCGTGTTCTTCTTAACGTATGTCTGAAGTTCCTTTTTAAGTTCCTCTGTTCCTTCATATCCGTCCCTGAGGATGATCGTAGCTTTTACCAACTGTCCTCTGACAGGATCCGGAACACCGGTTACTGCACATTCAAGAACTCCCGGATGCTCAAGAAGAACACTCTCAATCTCGAAGGGACTGATCCTGTATCCTGATGATTTGATGATGTCATCGTTCCTTCCGGAATACCAGAAGTAACCGTCCTCATCCATCCATGCGATGTCTCCTGTGTGGTGCCATCCGTCCCTGAGAGTGAATGCAGTCTTCTCAGGATCCTTATAATATTCATTGAAAATACCGGGAATACGTGGGTCGATGGAAACTACAATTTCTCCTTCAACTCCCACAGGACAGGGCATTCCTCTGTCATCATGAAGTTCTACTTTGAACTGAGGAGAGGGCTTACCCATCGATCCGGGCTTAGGCGTCATTCCTTTGAGTGTACCGATGATAACAGTAGATTCGGACTGACCGAAAGCCTCCATCAGTTTGAGACCTGTAGCCTTGTACCATGCATTGTAGGTATCAGGATTCAAGGCCTCTCCTGCAATACAGCAGTTCTTCAATGAAGAAAGATCGTGACCTTCCAGTCCTGCATTCATGTACAGCCTGAACATTGTCGGAGGACAGCAGAATGTGGTTATTTTCTGCTTCTCTATGATATCCAATATATCTGAAGGTTCGAACTTATCGTATTCATAAACGAATACTGCGGCTTCCATAATCCACTGACCGTAAATCTTTCCCCAGGCATTTTTGGCCCAACCTGTGTCCGCAACAGACCAGTGGAGACCGTCGGGATCCACCTGATGCCAATGTTTTGCCAAAAGGATGTGTCCCAATGGATATGTGTAATCGTGAAGGGCCATCTTTGGGTTTCCGGATGTTCCCGATGTGAAGTACATAAGGAAATTATCACGGTAATTGGTCGGAACCCTCTCCCATTCCTCCGATGCTTCTTCCACCTCGGTATCGAAATCGAACCATCCCTCTCTCTGACCGCCTACGATGAATTTGCAGGCAAGATCGGATACGTTAGGAGTATTATCAAAAGAATCCGCCACATCGGTCTGAATAGTTACGATTGCCGCTTTAAGGTTGGCTGCTTTGATACGGTACTCGATATCGTGAGGTTTGAGCATGTATGTTGCAGGAACGACAACAGCACCGATCTTGTGCAATGCCACTGAAATATACCAGAATTGATAGCTGTGTTTCAGAACGAGCATAACGAAGTCGCCTTTCTGTATTCCTTTGGATGTAAGGTAATTGGCTGTCTTGTCGCTCATCCTTTTGATCTCAGCGAAAGTGAAGGTTCTCTCCTCACCGTTCTCATGCTGCCAGACAAGAGCTCTCCTGTCAGGATCATTGACGGCAATATCATCAACTATGTCGTATCCGAAATTGAAATCCTCGGGACAGTTGATTTTCAGATTCTTGAGAAGACCTTTCTCATCGAAAGTTTCCTCGACATATCTGAGATTGATATTCCTCACTTTATACGCCTCGCTATAGCAAGACTCCTTATCTTATACTTATATTTAATAATAATGCAATTTTTTGACCCTAAATACGAATTTCGTATTTTTTAGGTCAAAAAATTAATGAAAATCGTAAAAATTGTTTAAATACTCTCTACGAAATTCGTAATATGCAATTACTCCTTCTTTGAAAGCTTGACATCGTTGTTACGGATGTCTACCCTCCTGATCTTTCCGCTGATGGTCTTCGGAAGTTCCTTGACGAAGTCGATCACACGGGGATACTTGTAGGGCGCAGTCTCTTTCTTGGTGAAGTTCTGAATATCCTTCACAAGTTCCTCCGAACCCTCATATCCTTCCTTGAGGACGATTGTTGCTTTGACCAACTGCCCTCTTACTGGATCCGGAACACCTGTGACTGCACATTCAAGGACTGCGGGGTGCAACAGAAGAGCACTCTCAATCTCGAAGGGGCTGATCCTGTATCCGGATGATTTGATGATGTCATCGTTCCTTCCGATGTACCAGAAGTAACCGTCTTCATCCTTCCATGCAACGTCACCTGTGTGATGCCATCCGCCTCTGAGTGTCTCCTCGGTCTTGACAGGATCCCTGTAGTAACCGATCATTGTTCCGGGAACCCTGGGCTCCACCTGAACTACGATTTCTCCGTTTACACCGGGGGGACAGGAGTTTCCGTTCTCATCCACGATGTCCACAACGAACTGCGGCGAAGGCTTACCCATCGATCCGGGCTTGGGAGTCATTCCTCTGAGTGTAGCTACCGTAAGTGTTGTCTCAGTCTGACCGTATCCTTCCATAAGGACGAGTCCGGTCTTCTTACGCCAGGTTTCAAACGTATCGGGATTCAGAGCCTCTCCTGCGATGTTACAGTATTTGATAGATGAGAGATCGTGCTGCTCGACTCCTGCATTGAGGAAGAGCCTGAACATTGTAGGAGGACAGCACAATGATGACACTTTGTGCTTCTCCATCATGCTCATGATTTCATGAGGCTCGAACTTCTCATACTCATAGACGAATACTGCGGATTCCATAATCCACTGACCGTAGAGTTTTCCCCAAACTGCCTTTCCCCATCCTGTATCGGAGATCGTCCAGTGAAGTCCGTCAGGTATGACACGGTGCCAGTGCTTGGCAGTCATGAGGTGTCCCAAAGAGTATGTGTGATCATGGATGACCATCTTGGGGTTTCCGGAAGTTCCTGATGTGAAATACATCAGCATAGGTTCGGATGCAAGGGTATCGACCCTCTTGAAATCCTCAGATGCCTTCTCAATTTCATCATCATAATTGAGCCATCCTTCCCTTGTCTCACCGCAGAGCATCCTGACCTTGAGTGTAGGGATGTCCTCTGCAGCCTCTACTGCACGTGATACATTGGATTGGTTGGTACAGATGACTGCCTTGATATCTGCAGACCTGACCCTGTACTCGACATCATGCTTGGTAAGCATATGTGTTGCCGGAACTGCAACAGCTCCCAGCTTGTGCAGTGCGACCATTGTGTACCAGAACTGATACTTGGTCTTCAGGATAACCATGACGAAGTCGCCCTTTCCGATTCCGTGGGATGCAAGACAGTTGGCTGTCTTGTCGCTCATTCTCTTCATCTCGGCGAATGTGAATTTGTGTTCCTCACCGCTGCATGAATCCCAGATCATTGCGACTCTGTCAGGATCGTTGACTGCGATATCGTCTACGATATCGTAACCAAAGTTGTAATTGTCAGGATATTTGAGTTTGAATGTCTTCAACAAACCGTCTTCATCGTATGTCTCATCAACATAACGCAGATTTATGTCCCTCATTCATTCACCGTCCTTCATGACAACAGCCAGGAAGGTACAGCCCTTCTTCGATGATGCGACCATTCCGTGGGGTTTGCCGGAGTTGTAGTAAACTGAATCTCCTGCTTCCAGTTCCACGACGTGATCGTCATAGACGAATCTGAGACTTCCTTCCAACACGTAGTCGAATTCCTGTCCTTCATGTGATGATACAGGGATGTCCTTGGAGAGGTTCTCCTCTGAGTACGGTGCTATTACAACGAAGGGTTCCGAAACCTTGTCCTTGAAATTTGCTGCAAGGTGCTGGTATTCGAATCCTGCACGTCTCTTGATTGGAAGTCCTTTTCCTTTCTTAACTACGGTGAAGTCTGAAAGATGCGGGTTATCGCCGGTGAGCAGCTCAATAATATCAATTCCGAATTTCTCAGCACAATTGTATAAGAACGTAAAGGAAAAGTCCCTGGTTCCTGATTCGTATTCAATGTACTCCTCTGGTGTGACGTTCACAGTTTCAGCCATCTCCTCAACGGAGAAATCACAGAGGTCGCGCATAGCGGATATGCGCTGTGCTATTTCGGATATTTTATGATCCATATTCTCACCTTTGTGATTGGACGTTAGTATTACATTGTATAAAAACCGTACTAAAAAGATAGGATATATCCGGTCACAACTGCATCTTCAACCCAGCATAGTTATATTAAACCATTAGAATACACGGGCTATGCCCGTGTTGGAAAAGAGAGTGACCGTTATCTGCGGCCATTACGGAACAGGAAAAACGAATCTGTCACTGAACCTTGCCATAGACTCCGCCAAATCCGGAGATAAGGTGACGCTCATCGATATGGATATCGTCAACCCTTACTTCAGATCCGCAGACTATGATAAACTGCTCTCAGAATACGGAATAAGGGTCATTGGACCGAATTTTGCCAACTCCAACCTGGATACACCGTCGCTCCCTCCTGCTATCGGTGTTGCCATCGAAGAGGGTGAGAAGGTAATTATCGATGTGGGCGGTGATGATGCAGGTGCAACCGCACTTGCCGTATACAGCAGACATCTTTCCGAAGCGGATCCGGAAGTTCTCTGTGTAGTCAATATGTACCGTTCTCTCACAAGAACCGCAGAAGACGCACTTTCCGTCATGAAGGAAATAGAGCAGATGGCCCGCATCAAGGTCACCGGTATCGTGAACAACTCCCATCTCAAACAGAGGACCACATGGGAACACATATCGGAATCACTGAGTTTCGCAGAGGATGTTGCCCGCATGGCAGATGTTCCTCTGAAATTCATAACTGTCCCAAAAAGTGTAAACCCCTTAAATAAAATAGATAAGATATACCCCGTCGACGTCTATGTAAAGGCGCCCTGGGAATAGTCAAGGCAGGTAAACTCAATGCCAAAAGTAACTGTAAACAACGAGATATGCAAGGGATGCGAGATGTGTGTCATCGCATGCCCCAAGGATATCCTTGAGCTTGACAAAAGTGTCACCAACAGCAAAGGATACCACCCCGCACACATAACAGACGAATCGCTCTGCATCGCATGCGGTTCTTGTACAATCATGTGCCCCGATGTGGCAATAAGAGTGGAGGACTGAGAACATGGGCGAAAGAGTACTCATGAAAGGTAACGAGGCAATTGCAGAAGCAGCAATCGCAGCAGGATGCAGACACTTCTTCGGTTACCCCATCACACCTCAGACAGAGGTTGCAGCATACATGTCCAAGAGGATGCCTAAGGTTGACGGGGTCTACCTTCAGGCAGAATCCGAAGTGGCATCTATCAACATGGTTCTCGGTGCCGGAGCTGCAGGAGTCAGAGTTATGACATCCACCTCATCACCCGGAGTCAGTCTTATGGCAGAAGGAATCTCATACATCGCAGGTTCCGATGTACCAGCACTCATCATTAACGTTCAGCGCGGAGGTCCCGGACTCGGAGGAATCCAGCCCTCACAGGCGGATTATTTCCAGGCAACAAAGTCCACGGGACACGGAGACTTCCACATGCTGGTATTCGCACCTTCAACCGTTCAGGAGATGGTTGACTTCGTTTCCATCGCATTCGATCTCGGGGACAAATACAGGATGCCTGCAATGATCCTTTCCGACGGAATGCTGGGACAGATGATGGAACCCGTCGAACTCCCTGAAGCACGCAACCCCGACAACGACAGCAAAGATTGGGCAGCATGCGGACACAAGGGTAAGAGAGAACACAACGTCATCAACTCACTCTACATCCAGCCCCAGACACTTGAAGACCTTGTACGTGCCAGATATGAGAAATACGAGAAAATCAAGGAAGAGGAACAGAGGGCAGAGGAATACCTCACAGAGGATGCCGAGATTATCGTAGTGGCATACGGTGCATCGTCAAGGGTATCACGTTCGGCAGTGGACAAAGCAAGAAAGGAAGGTATCAAAGTCGGACTCATCAGGCCCATTACACTTTGGCCGTTCCCTGAGAAGACAATCGCAAAATACGTTGATTCCGCCAAGAAGTTCCTGACCGTCGAAATGTCCATGGGACAGATGGTAGACGACGTACGTCTTGCAGTCAACGGAAAGAAACCCGTCGAATTCTACGGACGTACCGGAGGAATGATTCCTGCACCCAACGAGGTATACAACAAGATCGTCGAAATGAAAGGAGGTGTTCAGTAATGGCCGTTAAAGGAGAGAAACCACGCGCACTCACCGACGTACCCTTCCACTACTGCCCCGGATGTACACACGGTATCGTACACAGGCTCGTCGCTGAAGTCATCGACGAATTGGGAATCGAAGGTAAAACTGTCGGTATCGCATCCGTCGGATGCTCAGTCTTCACTTACAATTACTTCAACTGTGACATGGTCCAGGCACCCCACGGACGTGCACCCGCAGTCGCAACCGGTGTAAAGAGGGCAAGACCCGATAACGTAGTGTTCACATATCAGGGAGACGGAGACCTCGCAGCAATCGGAGCAGGTGAAACCGTACACGCAGCTGCAAGGGGAGAGAACATCGTCGTTATCTTCATCAACAACGCCATCTACGGAATGACCGGAGGTCAGATGGCACCTACAACACTTCCCGGACAGGTCACACAGACCACGCCTTACGGAAGAGACACAAAGACAGCAGGAAACCCCATCAGGGTCTGTGAACTCCTTTCATCATTGGACGGAGTTGCACTTGCACAGCGTGTCACCGTTGACAACGTCAAGAATGTTAAGAACGCCAAGAAGGCAATCAAGAAAGCATTCGAGTACCAGATGGAAGGACTCGGATACAGTATCGTTGAAGTTGTATCAACCTGCCCAACCAACTGGGGACTTTCACCCAAGGATGCACTTCAGTGGCTCAGGGATAATATGCTCCCATACTACCCGTTGGGAGTATACAAGGATGTTAAGGAGGCGAAGGAATGAGCGACCTCAACATCCTCCTTGCAGGTTTCGGAGGACAGGGAATCCTGTTCACCGGAAAGGTGATTGCATACTCTGGTATGATGGACGGACAGGAGATCTCATGGCTTCCTTCATACGGACCTGAGATGCGCGGAGGAACCGCAAACTGTAGCGTCTGCCTCTCAGATAACAAGATCGGATCGCCTTTGGTTGTAAACCCTGACGTATTGGTTGCAATGAACCTCCCTTCATTGGAGAAATTTGAAAACGATGTCGTCCCCGGAGGACTCATCATTGTTGACAGTTCGATCATCTCCAAAAAGGTAGAACGCGACGATGTCAATGTCGTATACATTCCTGCAGCCAAGATTGCAGAAGACAACGGACTCAAGGGAGCAGCAAACATGGTCATCCTCGGACGTATGTTCAAAGAAACTAAATTCTGCTCAGAGGATAGCCTTGACAAAGGACTCAAAAAGAGCATTCCTCCGAAGAAGGAAGCACTCCTTGAGAACAACCTCAAAGCAATCAAGCTCGGAATCGAGAGTTAAATCTATTACGCCCCCTCGGGGGCGGATAAATGACTTAAAACGGACAGTGATACCCCGACATTTACCAAGACTGAACAGAGAGTAGTACTTCTTGCATCATGCGTAGCCATCTTCGTTAATCCGATGGTAGGTACGATGCTGAATCTCGCACTCAATGCTATCGGTGCAGAATTCAACTGCAGTGCGCATGACCTTGGTTGGGTATCAAGCATTTATTTCATAGTTTCAGTGATGGCCCTCGTACCTACGGCCAAATTAAGTGATATCTACGGTAAGAAGAAGATGTTCATGACAGGTATCGTCATCGCGACGATAGGGCTTATTTTCTGTTCTACAGCACAGAACATCTATTCCCTGTACGTGTTCAGAGGAGTCTGCGGAGTAGGAATGGCTATGATCTCGGGTACAAGTGTATCCATGATTTCCGACGTATACCCGAAAGAAGAGAGGGGTGCCGCACTTGGAGTGAACACTGCTTCCGTATATCTCGGAGCTGCTCTCGGACCTTCTATGGGGGGATTCATCACCGATCTCATCGGATGGAGATGGATCTTCATCGTCATCGTTCCTCTGATGCTTGTAGGATTCTTTGCAATCATGAGGTTCCCGTATAACATCAAGAACTCCCCGGGACAGAAATACGATATGAAAGGTGCAATCGTCTATGTCATCGGAATCGGACTTATGATGTTTGGATTGATCTCATTGCCTGAAATCTATGCAATGGTAATGATGTTCATCGGAGGACTTTTCATCATGGCATTCATCTTCATCGAAACTCACGAAGAGTTCCCGTTGATGCAGATGAAACTCTTCAGAAACTCAAGATTCT
>SUSX01000042.1 GCA_015063195.1 Thermoplasmata archaeon
ATCCAAAGAGGATGCATACGCTGTCGCCTGTGAACTGGTTGTGAAAGTTCTTAATTATTTGGGAATCGATGCGAAATACAAGAGTCCCAATGACGTGATCGTAAACGGATATAAAATCTCCGGATCGGCACAGTATCGTGACGGCTCCGTTGTAATGGTACACGGAAGTTTAATCCTGAGTAATGAGAGTGAAATACAGAAACACATCCGTATGAAAACAGGAGATTACAAAGGCGTTATATCCGTAAGGACATTGAATGATAAGATAAAGAGAGAAGATGTTTCAAAAGCGTTTGTAAGAATTTATTCAGATCTTTTTCTTCTTTAGATCGTTGAGATCCAGGAGAGCAACCTCTCTTCTGTCCATGAAGAATCCGAGCTTCTTGTGAAGCATGATTGACGGTAGATTATCTGGCTGAATGGCACTGTGTACCACCGTTGCTCCCATTTCAATTCCTTTTTCATTAACAGCACGGAGAAGTTTGTATCCGATTCCGTTTCTTCTGTAGTATGGGTGAACGCCCATATTCTCAATCCAAACGAGGTTCTCCACGTTATAAACGTGGTGGAGCATCTGGGCGAAGATGAATCCCATGACTTCTCCGTCCTCTTCAGCTACAAAACTGAGTCCGGAGTCCAGATACAGTCCGAAAGATCCACGACAGCTGGCACCAAGGCCCTCTTTCCACTCTTCCGGAAGCTCTTCCCATTTGTTCTCCAGTGTCTTGGAGAAATATTCCCTGATACACGCAATTTCAAGATCTCTGACTTTAATGAGATCCTTCATTTTCATCGGGCGTATTTCCATTACATTTCCTCCGGTGCACCCATTCCCATACATCCGAGGATGTTTCTGAGAACTATCCTTGTACAGTTGACAAGAGTGATACGGGCATCTCTGGAATCACCTGAATTGAGAACAGGGACAGATGCATAGAACTGGTTGAATGCTGATGCAACCTCATGTCCGTATGCGGGAAGAAGATGGATGCGTCTGTCCTCCGCTGCCTGCTGGATGATGGACGGGAACTTGGAGAGAGTTTTGATGAGCTTCTTCTCTGTCTCATCCGTATACTTGGATGCATCTGAAACTACATTGTACTCGCCTGCTTTCCTGAGCATACTGCATGATCTTGCATGTGAATACTGGAGGAACGGACCGCTGTTTCCGTCAAAGTTGAGGGCATCGTTCCATTTGAAGACGAACTGTTTCTCAGGCTGTACTCTGACGATGTTGTATCTGATTGCACCGATACCTACGATCTTTGCAATCTCCATCATCTTCTCTTCTGAATAATCGGAGCGTCTGTTCTTGATCTCCTCGTAGGCCCTTGAGACGGCTTCGTCAATAAGGTCGTCGAGGTAGACCACAACTCCCTTCCTTGTAGACATCTTTCCTTCAGGGAGTGAGACAAATGAATAGAACATGGGTTCAGGCATCCTTTCACATCCGAGTATTTCCAATGCAGAACAGAGCTGTTTGCTTCCGAGTTTCTGATCCTCTCCAAGGACATCTACAAGTTTGTCAGCCCTTGTGAATTTGTCAAGGTGATATGCAAGATCTCTTGTTGTGTACAGAGTAGTTCCGTCTGCCCTTGTGAATGTGAATTTAGTGTTCTTTCCCTGAATTCCGAAATCCTTCAAATCGAGATACCATGCACCGTTCTCTTCCTGACCTGCGTACTTCGACTCTTTAAGTTTCTCTACGACATTCTTTGCGGATCCGTCCGCGATGAATTTAGATTCCCATGTGTAGACATCAAGTTCAACACCGATATTGGAGAGTGTTTCCCTAAGTCCGCCGAGCATACCCTCTGCAGTCTTCCTTACAGTGTCGATAATCTCCTGATCTCCTGCTTCGAATCTTCTGAGCATGTCGGAGATTTCCTCACTGACTGCAGGATCAGTTTCCATGAGTTTGTTTGCAAGGCGGTAGTAAGCGACCCATTTGTGGTCTGTTTTATCTCTGTCTTCTGTCATGTCAACCTGATCTTCGGTGAGGTTGTTCACTCCCCATGTGAGGATAACTACCTGTTTTCCCACATCGTTGACATAGTACTCTGTTGTCACATCGTATCCGAACTTGGAGAGACATCTTGCAAGTGTATCTCCGATCACAGGGTTTCTGGCACGGCCGACATGGATCGGACCTGTAGGGTTGGTGGATGTGTGTTCTACATTCACTCTGATTCCCTTTGAAGGGTGTGATCCGTAGCACTCGTCCTGTTCGATGATGGTGCTGATAGTATCCTCAAAGAGTGCCTTTTCATCCATTTTGAAGTTGAGATATCCGTTCAATGCGGTGACGGATGAAATGAGTCCTTTCACTTCAATGTTGGATGCAAGTTCCTCAGCGATGGCTGCAGGTGCTTTTCTGAGAGCCTTTGACATCTGGAAGCAGGGGACAGCAAGGTCTGCTGCATCAGATGGAGGAATCTCAGTCTGGAATTCGACTTCGGCACCAATTTTCTGAAGTGCTGCATGGACTGCAGTTTTCACTTCTTCACTGAATCTGTCCATCATTGTCATACTATCACTGAATCTTGTATCTGAGGATGGCTGCAATTCCGCCGAATGCTGTCATGAGCATTCCGCCTTCTTCGGAGTCCATCGATATGATTTCTGTATCTGTGTTGTAAGTCTCTGCAAGTTCGAAGAAATCATCGACGAGATCGTTGTTCTTCACGATAGTGGCTGTTGTACCGCACACTGCACAGGAACATTTCTCATCAGCATCAGGAACAGTCTGCTCATATGTGTGGCCGTTGGGGCACTGAACGGTAATGCGTCTCTTGTTGAGTCCTTCGGAAAGGAGTAAGACATCCACAGCACCGAGGTTTACAGCCTCTCTTACGATATCTTCTCCGTATGCGGAAAGTCCCCCGTCCTGTTTCCTGATTTCTGAGAAGAGTCTCTGAATGAGTGCCTTCTCTTTGACGAGGTCCATATCCTGAATGGCATCCTTTGCATTTTCGACAAGTTCTTTGAGTCCGTACTCATCGGTGTAACCTGTATCGAATGTATCGACGACCTTCTTCTGCAACTCGTGGTGAAGATATCCTTCCTTCACGAAGAAATCCTTTGTTGCTCCCGGACCTCCGATGAGGATACCGAGCATATCCTGCGCCTTGTCCAGGAACAAATCTGTTGCCTTGTCTCCGGTTTTTTTGAAGAATTCATGTGCTGCAATCTCGATAAGCCTTTCGAAACGCTGAGCAGACTGACCTCCCTGCCTGTGTTTTCTGGGGACCATCGATTCGAAGTGCGAGAGGACCTGAATCCTGTTTCCGGAGAGTATTCCGAGAGTTGCTTCCTGTCTGTCGATGGCTATGAGTCCGTACATTTTCTTGTCCAAAAGCATGGACTGGAGGGGTTCTGTGAAGAACTGTGAATCACATCTGTAAAGGAATGCAGTGATTGCATCCGGAGGGTTGAGAACATGCTGGACCATACGTGTCTGATCGCCTGCTCTGGGAACCTCTCCGCAGAAAATCACGATACCGTTTTCAGGGATATCCTTGAATGTCTTCAGACGGGACATGATAGAATCGATTGCACCCTGAACGTTCTTCATTGTGCTTTTTGATTTGATGTTTGATGACTGTGAATATTCATCTCGCAGATACGCCATAACGTCCGATATCTGCTTCGATGCAGGGATGTAGACTGAGATCAATTCAGTACCATGACCCCTGATGTTGACTATTTCCTGCATAGCCTTCTTGAAATCATATCTGGCCTTCTCGACCGAGCTCTTCTCTGCCATTTTCATTACCTGTGCTGTGAGTGGTGAAGGAAACTCACTTTAATAATAAAGGTATTGGTGGTGTCATGGACAAAGTAGTGGTATCGGTAGGCGGTTCCGTCCTCATCCCAGGCGATAATGACTCAATATACATTGAAAAGCTTGCAAAAATGCTCAGGGAGATTGCATCCGATGTACAGATTGCAATTGTAGTGGGTGGAGGAAAAATGTCCCGTTACTACTCAGAAGTCGGAAGGGAACTCGGAGGAACGATGTACCAGTTGGATGAACTGGGTATCGGTATCACAAGAGTCAATGCTAAACTTCTGACAGTTGCATTGGGAGATATCGCAAATTCCGATATACCGCTTAAGGCAGAAGAATGTGCCAGCATGTCTGCGCCAGGTCGTATAGTGGTGATGGGGGGCACAGAGCCCGGACATACAACGGATGCTGTCGCATCCATGATTGCCAAAAACCTCAACGCGGACCGTATAGTCAATGCCAGTAACGTCGATGCCGTATACTCCGACGATCCAAGGAAGAATCCCGATGCCAAGAGGTTTTCCAGAATGACCATCCAGGAACTGAAGGACGTGGTCTACGATGATCATGATGCGGGAAAATCCTGTGTTTTCGATCCCTTGGGTGTAAACATTGCCATGGAGGAGAAGATCGACCTCTATATGGTGAACGGAAGGGACATAGATGAGCTCAGGAATGCAATCCTGGGTAATGAGATCAAAGGTACATTTGTCAATTCCCACCAGTGATATGATGAGGATACTGTTCGTGTGTCACGGGAACATCTGTCGCAGTCCGATGGCCGAATTCATCATGAAAGATATGGTTCAGAAGAGGGGCCTGTCCGATAAGGTCTATGTTGAATCATGTGCCACAAGTTGTGAGGAGCTCGGCAATCCCGTTTACCCTCCGGCAAGAAGGGAATTGGAATCCAGAGGCGTGAAATGCGAGCACAGGGGTGCAAGGCGCATGACCGTCGCAGACTACGACAGATTTGATAGGATTGTAGCGATGGATGAACAGAATCTCCGTAATATGAGGAATTTTGTAGGGAGCGATCCCGAAAATAAAGTGTCCCTGATGATGGAATGGTCCGGTGAGCACAGAGGTGTGGCAGACCCATGGTATACAGGGGATTTTGCGAAGACTTTCGATGACATTTCCAGAGCATGCAATGATATGTTAGGTCAGATTCTTTGAGATGCTTCAGAATCTCCCGGAATTTGAGTGGAACTCAGATTCCAGGAGAGCCATTTTTTAATAGAGAGTAAACAGTTCTTCTCCTTATGTTGATAGATGCCCACGTGCATATGTGGAACAGAAAGACTCTTCCCGACAAAGCCATTCTTACCTACCTTGAACCGATTATTGCATTCAAGGAGACGTATGGGCATCTTTTCGATTTAGGATTTGACGGAGACATGCCGTTTCCGGATTATGACGTACCGATTGAGACTCCGATTGAAACTATGGACAAGAACAACATGGACGGAATGGTCGTACTTGCAACAGATTTTGAACTTGTAGGCGGGGACAGAATGACTCTGGAGGAACATATGGAATGGCTGTTCCAGAGATGTTCCGTCGATGACAGATTTTATCCATTTATCGGAGTGGATCCGAACCGCCCCAATGCACCCGAATTGATCGAGAAATTGGTGAAGCGTTATTCTCCTAAAGGAATCAAGATGTATCCTGCTGTTGGTTTCTACCCCAACGAGGAGAGAATGGATGCATACTGGAAGATGGTTGATGATCTGGGGTTGTTGGTAGTCACCCATGCAGGAATGGCGTTGGAACCTTTGGATGAAAAGTATTGTCATCCGGAGATGATGAGATCTGTAGCAGAGAAGTATCCTGATATGAAGATAATAATCGCACACCTGGGAGGAAAGTTCCATGATGAACTGTTCCCTCTCATGGAAGCATGTGACAATGTCTATACAGATTGCTCTGCCCTTCAGGGTTGGATGCCAAATGAGACCTATATGATCAAAAAGCGTCTGGATGATGCAATTTCCAGGTTCCCAGACAGAATAGTATTCGGTACTGATTTCCCATTGTATGATGAAAGATTCTCAACAATGCAGTTTATCCGTGAAATTGAGAAAAGAGAGTGGGAATCTGAAAAGATAAGGGATGACTTCTACGGAAACACAATGGCACGTCTTTTAGGCATTTTGTGATTCATTCACTTATATATCAGTAATTTGATATGGTATATATGTCAGATTTCAGTTGGCAGACTGTTGTTGATTTTCTGAATCAGAACAACATTCCTGAAGCTGTATTGGCATTGGTGGGTGTAATAGCAATAGCTATCGTATTTGCATACAGGGCAAATGATGAAGGTTTCCTTTACAGGTTACTCGTACTCATTGGAGTTGTCGCAGGTGCATTTATGGTATACACCGCTGTGGCAATAGACACAGGATGGTTCATGGGAACGTTAATCATAGTCACGATAGCATCTTTCGCTTTGATTATCAGACCCTTCAGAGACGTAAACTTTGCTTTAATTTTCAGTTTATTGGTAATGGCTCTTGTCTACATAGCATTGGGCGGAATCACCGGAGATTTGTCCGTTTTGGCCACAGGATGGCCCAGGATCATCATTGCATTCGCTGTCGGAGCAATTCTCTATATGTTTACAGGATTCATTCAGGATATTGTCGGTCTGTTTGCAAAACTCCTCAACGCTTGGCCACTCTTGTTTGTCATCGGTGTTTGGTGTATTGCAGAGGCAGTCATGCTGATCATGGGTTACGGATCAATCATAGATTATATCCAGACACAATTGGCTTAATTATAAAATGGAGGGCAAAACCCTCCGTTACTTTTTCATATATTGATTGTTTAGGACACTTTCAACAATTCTTTTTGCTATTCATCGGGCTAAGGTTTAAATTACATGATGTAATCGCCAACGTTAAGCGTGGGCCTGTTGCTTAGCTAGGATATAGCGCTGGCCTTCTAAGCCAGATGCCTCGGGTTCGAATCCCGACGGGCTCACCACGAATGTTATCATTCAAGGAAGGAAACATCATGAAGAGAAGTTCACGCGCCTGGAAGAAACGCGGTAACCAGCGTTGGAAATGGCGCAAGAAAAAGATGAGAAGAAGAAAGAGAGCACAGAAGATGCGTAAGAAGTAATCCTGATCATTTCAGTTTACCGGGGGTATAGGCTAACCTGGCAGACTGGCGGGCTCCAGTTATAGAGCGTGATTTGAAATGGGTTTGCTGACAGTTGATGAATAACTGGAGCGATGACTCATAATTTCGCGTGGGGTAGCTCCCCACGTGGTGGAAACCCGCTGACAGGGGTTCAAATCCCCTTGCCCCCACTCATACGCATTTTCAGCGAAAGCTCTTTAACCTTTTTCCCATCATATTTCTTGTATAATTCATCGTTCTACCTTCAGAGCGGTTTTTCATATCCAAATCATTATTATCGAAAATGTGTTTTGGAGATACACAAATAACAATCAGTGATTTTCGATGATGTTGAGGAACATTGAATTCGAAGGACCTTTTGAGATGGGCGTAAAAGCTCCGGAATCGGCAGGGCTTTATCTGGTCTGTACTGAATCCTCAGGCGGTATCCGTATTCTCGGTGTTTACGATGCAGATAACATCGATCAATCCTTGGCATCGAATGAATTCAAAGAAAAATGGGTCGAGTGTACAGACATGGGCCTTTTCTATTACTATTCCGAAATGGATATTCCTTCTTACAGGAGGGAGGAGAAGGTACAGGACATAATAAGTACCCGTCCATACGATGTATTGTGCGTAAAACCGATCAAAGATGATTGGTAGAGAAGCATTCATTATATTTTTCATCAATTCATTATTTTAGGACTTTGATGTATATTTTTATACATTTATGAAGATAAGGTTTATAATTATAATCATATTTTTTGCGGTAAGCGGTTGAAAACTGCATACAATCCGAAGTGATAGAATGGCTGAAGGAAGATACGGAGTACATGGCGGACAATTCATCCCCGAAGTTCTCATGGATGAAATTAATAAGATTTCAGAATCATACGAGTATTATAAGAATGATAAACAGTTCAATGAGGATTTGGAAAATCTTCTGAAAAACTATGCAGGACGTCCGTCTATCCTCTACGAAGCCAAGAAAATGACTGAGGATCTCGGAGGAGCCAAGATCTACCTTAAAAGAGAGGATCTTAACCATACGGGATCACACAAGATCAATAATGTACTGGGTCAGGCATTGTTGGCTAAATATCTCGGAAAAACGAGGGTCATAGCTGCGACAG
>SUSX01000043.1 GCA_015063195.1 Thermoplasmata archaeon
CTGTGAATTTTGCACCGGTCTTGTCTGCAAGATATTCTCTGTTCCTGGAAATTCCCAACTGAACCATCATTGCTGCGATGGGGAATGTGAGGTACAGTACGAGTCCAACCAACGGTGCCCAAGGGTTGTCCCTGTCGTTGGACATCATCATGAACATTCCTCCCCACTGTGCCAGATATCCGACGATGGTTGCGATGACAGATGCGATCGACATCACAAGGATGTCTCTGTTCTTGACGTGGGCCATCTCATGTGCGATGACTCCTTCCAACTCCTCATCGTTCAGCGAGTCGAGGAGTCCGATGGTTGCAACGACTGCTGCATCCTGAGGCCCTCTTCCGGTAGCGAATGCGTTGGGTGCCGGTGTGTATACAACACCTACTTCAGGCATGGGGACTTCTGCCTGTGCGGCCACTTTTTCTACAATCGAGTAAAGACGGGGGTTCTGCTCACGTGTTATGATGTGTGCCTTGTTGGCCTTCAATGCCATGTCTTTGCACTTGAAGTATGAGAATACGCTCATCAATACGGATATTACGAGCATTACTCCCATTCCGATGAAGAAGCTTCCTGCAAAGAACCAGCTAACTATGGCACCTACCGCCATAAGCATGGCAGTCATTACTGCGAACATACCCAGTGTTCTTATCCAATACATCTAATCAATCCTTTGTCAGAGTACGAACTCCAGTTCGTAACCTACGAACAGGTCCTGTACCCAGTCCTTTGTGAATGCTGCCCTGAGTTTCTGTATTCCTTCACCGGTTGTGCATCCGTTGAGGTAGAGTTCAGGGTTTCCGTAATTTTCTCTGAGTTCTTCGGCGAGGATGTTGACTACGGGCTGTTTGACCTTGTTGAGGTGCAGTCCGCCGATCAAAGCATGGATTCTGCCGAATTTCTCTTTGACCAATGCCAGGGTGTCGACTATTCCTCCGTGTGCACATGCACTGATGACAATCGCTCCTTTCGATGTCTTCACAACCAATGCCACTTCGTTGGCGATCTGGTTGACGGGTGGTGTGATGAACAGGTGTTCACTGAGCTGAATCCAATCCTGCACATCGTGCATGTTGATCTTGACGGAATTCTCCGGTGACAGGAGTGTGCCGAATCTTCTCTTACATTCCCATGAGGAACTTTCAGTGTAAACGTCTACGGACTCCTCTCTCTTTCCGAGGAATGAGTCCAATCCGCCCATATGGTTGATGGAACCGTGTGAAATCACGATGCGGTTGACGGAATCTGCATCGACTCCCAACTGATCCATGTTGTGCAGCAGGTATCTTCCGCGGAGACCTGTATCGAAGAGAGTTTTCTCTCCGTCCACGTCTATGAGCAGGGATTTTCCCTTGCCGCCTATCAGGGGGGTGTTGACTTTAGCTCCGTCATCGTATATGCTCAGTATTCTGACCCTAGCCATTGTATGTCCTGTATTATGTATCTTTAAAAAAGGGTTGGTACGGAAGAGACATATATGTTATGTCCGACGGAATTTTTGAGCATTGTCTGTATGGATAGAAATGCCACTCAGCTCGCCCGTCTATCATCACGATCAGCTCTAAAAACGATCATCACCGTGGCGTACGGTTATCGGCAACTGTGTAGATTATACTTTGGACTGTTTGGTGCTGCAGATGTTCATGGACGAGTTGATTGCGATTTCAGCTATATCTATGGAATATTCAGCGATCCTCCTCATACTTGCAAGGATTACATCGATAGCGGAATCGATGTCTTTCTTGGTTCTTCTGTAGGTTTTGATGGAGTCTTCGATAAGGTTGTTTGCTTTCACGATACATTCGTTGGCAGCGACTATGTCCTTTTTGTTCCAGGTATCCACGGAAGATATGAACAGCTGAAGGATTTCCTTTCCGATGGCAATTATGCTGGAATCTATTTCGGAATCCTCTTCCAATGCCTTAATCGCATGTTTCGAAAGAATCACTGCGTGATCTCCGATTCTCTCTATGCACCTGCTGACAAGGTTGCAACTTGTGATCTCGCACAACGTCATCTCCGTCTTGGATGAAAGTGTGAGGTCTGTCATGTGCATGTTCATCTGACGGGAAATGAGCCAGTTAATCCTGTCTACTTCTCTGTCCCTGTCGTTCATAGATGTCAATGTACCGACGGTTCCCTTCTCTGCGGATGTTATCACATCGTTGATCATGTTCCTGGTGAGGACCTTCATCCTTTCGACAGATTTTGAAGGTTTGATTTCTCCCGGATACATGAGGTCCTTGATGACGATTGAGCGTTCGCTTTCATCCATAATCTCCAATCCGATGGATGTCTGTGTGAATGATGATGCAACTTCTGCGATGAATCCCGGTATATCTTCTTTCGACGTGAGGATGATGGAATCATGTCCTGCAATGTATGCGCCGATGAGCTTTCTGTAAAGGAATTCAGTGTCGGTGGATGCATCCACTTCTATGGTGATGGCCGAACGTTTCTCAGATGATTCCGAATTTCCTACACGTATTGACAGTGAACCGTCCGATTGAGGTGTCAGGGAGACGGTATCGTTTTTCTTCAGACCCATTGAGTCTGCCCAATCCTTCGGGAGAGTGACCATGAATGATGAACCGCCTGTTATCTGGATTCTTCTGAGCTCCATAGATGTTAATTCTTTATTGTTGTATATAATATGTATGTATTTTTAGATAAAATATGTATTAAATGTATCTCTATATATCAATCTATATAATATTTCGAGCAGATATATATTTAACTCTTCCATCGTCCGATTCAAGGTGAAATTATCACAACCAGCAGAATAAACACAATCCTCGCAGTCGTTTTGATTCTGTGTGCATTGTATCTGATTCTTTTCGACGGAACAGACTCCGGATCTTCGGATGATGTCGATTCCTATCTTTATGCACCGAGAGTCAACGGTGTGGAACCCACAGAGGAAAATGTCGCTTCAGGACTCTATGGGATTCAGAGGAATCTTGTACTCTGTACCAAAGGGGAACCTGAAGGAAATGTCAAGGCATTTTTAAGTTGGATTATGAGTTCTGAAGGTCAGGAGATTGTTTCAGAAGAATTCGTCCCCATTGAATCCTCAGACGATTACATCGAACCTGTGGGCAAAGTAGTATTGAATGTCGGAGGCTCGACAACGGTACAGCCTATTATGATCAAACTTGTTGACAAATACACTGAAAAATACGGATCTGACAAAGTATCTATCAATGTCCTCGGAGGAGGTTCAGGAGTCGGTGCATCCAACACGGCTCAGGGAACATTTGACATAGGTATGTGTTCCAGGGACCTCAAGCAGAGCGAATTGGATATGGGTCTTGTAGAGAACATCATCGGTCTCGACGGTGTCGCACTTCTGGTAAACGGAGCAGGTGTAGACAACCTCTCATTGGAAGAGGTCGCAGGTGTATTCTCAGGTCAGTACACCAACTGGAAACAGCTCGGCGGAAACGATCTGGATATCAAACCTTTGGTAAGGGACACATCATCCGGAACCAGGGAATGTTTCGACTCCATCATGAAGAACACAGTAGATGGTTGGGAAATTAAAGTCGGTATTCCCGAATTCTCATCCACTAACGGTGTTGTGAACATGGCTGACAACACTCCCGGAGCAATCGGATACGTAAGCATCGGAATTCTGAAGGATGTTCTGGATTGAAGAGGTGTTTTGAATGAATTATTCACTGGCGAAGAAGAAAAGGGTGGATTCCGACAATGTTGCGGCAACGGTTCTGAAGGTCGTTGCAGCACTGTCTATCGTTGCAATCGCCCTGATTCTCTTCTTCATAGCAGGTAACAGTGTGGATGCGATCTTCGAAATAGGATTGTTCGAGTTCGTATTCGGATCTGAATGGGATCCTTCAACCGGACTGTACGGTGCTTTGCCTGTGATTGTAGGTACCATTCTGGTCACCATAGGTGCAGTGGCAGTAGCGCTTCCTGTGGGATTGGCCTGTGCCGTTTACATATCAGAGGTTGCTAAGCCGAAATACCGTAACATCCTGAAGACGCTGTGTGAGGTGTTTGCCGGAATCCCGTCAGTCATCTACGGTTTCTTCGGTCTTGTCGTTATGGTTCCTCTCCTCAGGGAGATGTTCCCCGATCAGTTGGCCTACGGTCTTTCCTGGTTCACAGGTTCGTTACTTCTGGCACTGATGGCACTTCCCACGATCATCTCTGTATCGGAAGATGCAATCCATGCTGTTCCCATATCATACAGGGAAGCATCTTTGGGTATGGGTGCATCCAAGTGGGAGACCACGATAAAAGTGATAATTCCTGCAGCAATCTCAGGAATCTCATCAGCAGCAATCATGGGTGTAGGAAGAGCAATCGGAGAAACCATGGCGGTAATGATGGTCACAGGTAATGCCGCAATATTCCCAGATCCCTTGTGGAACATATTCTCGATGATTACGACAATCACAGGAACACTGGCATCCGAGATGCCTGAAATAGTTGTGGGAAGTCTGCACTATTCCGCACTGTTCCTCCTTGCATTGGTCTTAGTCCTTATGGTTCTGGCTATCAACGTACTAGCACGTTTTGTCACCAAGAGGACTCAGAGAAAGTTCGGTACCGTTCAGGCTTCATCGGGAATTATCGATAAAATTGTCGACAGACTGATGCCTTTGGCAGACAGGATTTCCGATACTTCGGCGATGGGATTCATAAGTGTTCATTCACGTGAAATCAGAATCGGTGTCGTAATTGTTCTGGCATTCGTGTTCATCCTTATGATGTCATCACTCTTCACCACCGATCTGAACGCAATAGTTGCATCAGCAATGATGGTACTCGGATTCTGGATGCTGTTCAGTGAGATGAAAGGATACAACAGGAATTCCGTGGAGAAGGTTGCACACAGCGTATTGGCAGTCTTCATGGGAATCGTCATTCTCATCCTCTTTGTTCTTCTGGGATACATCATAGTAAACGGAATATCCGCAATATCGTGGGATTTCCTTACACAGCCGGTTATGAACGGCGGACGTGACGGAGGAATCTTCCCCGCAATCATCGGAACACTGGAACTCATGGCAGGTACAATACTGCTGTCACTTCCTCTGGGAATATTCACGGGAGTCTATCTCGCAGAGTATGCAAAGGATTCCGCATTCACAAGGGCTGTAAGAGAAGCCATCGATCTTCTCAACGGAACCCCTTCGATCGTCTTCGGTCTCTTCGGATTCTCTGCATTGGTTCTGGCGGCAGGATTCGGATACTCAATGGTCGCTGGATGGATAACACTGGCTCTCATGATTCTGCCGGTCATAATCAGGACTACAGAGGAGGCTGTCAACTCTGTTCCCAAGGAACTGAGAGAAGCTTCCAGAGGTATGGGTGCAACCAAATGGCAGACGACCGTCAAAGTGGTGATTCCTGCAGCAATCTCAGGAATAATGACAGGTGCGGTACTTGCAGTGGGTCGTGCAGCCGGGGAAACTGCACCCATCATGTTCACTGCAGCTGTGGCATATTCAACGACACTCGCGGATTCGATATTCGAACCTGTGATGGCACTTCCGTACCACCTCTACTACCTTTCAACAGAGGTGCCCGGGGCTACGGAAATGCAGTACGGAACCGCATGTGTTCTGCTGCTCATAGTGCTTTCACTCTTTGTGTTGGCATCCTTCATCAGATACCGCAGCAGTAAGAAAATCAGGTGGTAATTACAATGGATAATGATAACATTCCGAACGGAAACGACACTGTCGTTGATGTTAAGGATTTCAGTCTCTGGTATGGGGAGAAGCAGGCACTTTACAGTGTCTCCATGCCTGTGAGGAAGAAGAGCATCACGGCTCTCATCGGACCTTCCGGATGCGGAAAGTCTACGCTTCTCAGAAGTATAAACAGAATGAACGACCTCGTAGAAGGATGCAGAACCGAAGGAGGAATCTTCTTCGGCGGAGAGAACGTGTATGCTCCGGATGTGGACGTCAACCTCCTCAGGAAGAGGATAGGTATGATCTTCCAGAAACCGAATCCTTTTCCGATGTCCATAAGGGACAATCTGACCTACGGTCCGAAACTTCACGGAATTAGGGACAAGAAGGAATTGGAGGAGATCACAATCTCATGTCTTCAGAGGGCAGCACTCTATGATGAGGTGGCTGACAGGTTGGATCAGTCCGCACTCGGACTGTCCGGAGGACAGCAGCAGAGGCTGTGTATCGCAAGAGCTCTGTCAGTAAATCCCGAGGTTATTCTGATGGATGAGCCCACATCCGCTTTGGATCCCATCGCAACATCAAAGATTGAGGATCTTGCGGTGGAACTGAAGAAGGAATACACAGTTGCGATAGTTACTCACAATATGCAGCAGGCATCACGTATAAGCGACTATACGGGATTCATGTACATGGGAAAGATGATCGAGTTCGGTGAGACCGAGGCACTGTTCAACATGCCTAAGGAAGAGATGACCGAAAGATACCTTACAGGAAGGTTCGGATGATAACATGAAGAGATTCACAGAAGAGATGGATGACCTTGTTGAGAGCATGGTCAAGATGGCCAAACTGGCAACCGAGATGTCAAACAAATCGATATCCTCATTCTGCAAGAGGGATGTGGGTGTCGCAGACGACGTGATCAATTCCTTCAGCGTCATCAGAAATTATGATATGGATATCGAGAAGAAAGCCATCAGGATTCTTACTCTCTATCAGCCGGCAGCATGTGACATGAGGACGATCGCAACCGTACTGAAGTGTATCACATATCTCGAGAGGATCGGAAAATACAGCAAGAACATCGCAGATGCAACCCATTATCTCAAGGATAAGCCTGCATTCGAACCGGAATCAGCGATTTCGGAGATGGGTACGACTGTGGTGAAGATGGTATCTCTGGTGACGGAAGGATTTATCAAATCCTCGGTGGACGGTTTTGACGGAATTGTCGATATGGATGATCATCTCGATGCGACAATGCGTGAGAATATGACCAAGGTCATCGATTTCATCGTTGCCCATCCTGAAAGTGCCCATGTTTGCACTTATTACATCTCGATAATGAAGTACATCGAAAGGATGGGTGACCACGCATGCAAGATGGCTGAGAAGGTTACCTTCATGGTCACAGGTATGCACACCGAGATCAAATGAAACAGGGGGGTAACCCTCCGTTTTTAATGGCTCTCTTATAATTTGAGTGGAACTCAAATTCCGTAAGTGCTTACCGGTAATGGTTCGCTGATTTGTCTGTTACCGCGGACCTGCCTGGCTGCCCCCAGGCCGCGTTTCAGTATGTTCCTTGCTGCGTTGATGTCTCTGTCCAATCTAAGATCGCAGTATGGACACTCATGTATCCTTACTGACAGATCTTTCTCTACGATATTTCCGCATCTGGAACATATTTGGGAGGTGTATGCAGGATATACTTTCTGAATTACCGTACCGGCCTCTTCCGCTTTGTACGATAACATGTTCATGAATATGCTCCATGCTGCATCCCTGAATTGTTTTTTCATGGTTTTACTTTCAGATTCTTCGGATAATTCCTTGACATTGAGTGATTCTGCGTATATGTCTCCGTGGTTGTTTGTAATATTCCGGGTTGTTTTGTGATACAAGTCCTTTCTGTGATTCTTCAGTTTTCTGAATTTATGGGTGAGCCGGGCTC
>SUSX01000044.1 GCA_015063195.1 Thermoplasmata archaeon
CCTGATACTGGGTGTAGGTATCACTCTCATCCCGTATTTTCTGTATACAGAAGGATTGAAAGGTCTTGAACCCGGAATAGCATCGATTGTTGCATTCACAGAGCCTATGGTGGCGACTATAGTCGGTTTCCTGATTTTGGGAGAGTCATTGTCAGTATTCGGAATATTAGGTATTCTTTTGATTCTCACATCGATAGTAATTCTTGGGTTGGGTGACAGATCCGATACATGTTCAGAGGTGAAATGATGGATTGTCCGGAATGTTCCAGTAACATAGATGTAAACAAAAAGTCCGAAGGAATCTGCATGAAGTGCGGATCTGAGAAAACTGTGTATAAGTGTACAAACTCACACCAATTCTGCGAATCATGTCTGGATAATCTATCATTTGAAAGAATTAAGGAAATTTGTATTTCATCAACATCAATCAACCCTTACGATATACTCCGTGATATCTTTGATTCCGATTCACTCAGATTCCATGATTACAAACACCACGTTGCCGTAGGTTGTGCTTTGATAGCCGCTCATAGAAATTCAGGATTTGAGATAGACATATCTCCTCTGATTGACGAGATGATAAAACGCGGAAGAAAGGTTCCTCCCGGTTCCTGCGGTCTGATGGGTAACTGCGGGGCAGCTGTAAGCGTCGGAACATTCTATAGCATAATGACTGGTACAACACCATATTCCGAGAAGACATGGAGCGATGCAAACCTTGCTACAGCACAGAGTCTCATCGAGATGGCAATCATCGGAGGTCCCAGATGTTGTAAAAGAAATTCCATGGTAGCACTGCGTGTGGGCAGCCGCATAGCCATAGAGAAATTGGGCAGTCAGATTGTGCTGTCAGAAATGAAGTGCACAGATCACGACAGGAACAAGGAGTGCATCAAAGAAAGGTGTCCGTTCTACAGTTAATCTCCGAATGCAATTATTGTGGAGAAGATATTGTCAGTTAACGGGATGCCTACACATTCCTTCAGATACATATCCGATGAACTGGTTGGAAATGTTCCTATAGCATTCAATTCCTTTTCTGTAATAGCATCCAGTTCTTTTACCGGATATGGGTATAGGACAAAAGATTCCGGTCCGTTTCCCCGTATGTTTGTGAACATAATGAAATCCTCTGAAATCCAGATTATATCATCACGTCCCTTATACGATTCTATTTCATCAGGTTCCAGCGATGTTCCAAGAATCGTTCCGTCACTTGTTTTCATTTTCAAAATAGACTTCATTTTAATCGGCAGATCATCGGTGAAAAACAGACAAAGTCTGTGTTTTTTATTCATAGCCAGATTATAACCAATATTATCATAGTCGTGTTGACTTTGAGTTTTGATACTTTTCTCAATGTCCATTACATTATTTGACATTTCATCAGTCATCTGTATGACTTTAACAACTCCTGTCAATGATTTCAGGTATTCAACTACCTTCTGGACATCCGGCATTGATAATGCAAGAAATGCTAATCTATATATAGTATGTCTTTAATCAGTAAATCATACCGTGCTATATGTTAGCACGCAACAAGGTGAAACAGATGACATTACTAGGAATTCCAGATCCGATGGTGTGGATGGCATACGTTGGCTCAGTAGCATGCGTTGTGTTCTGCGTCGTCTACGGACATTTCAAGTGTAAGCAGGAGGAGGCTGAAGAAGATGAACAGCAGTGTTGACCTCGTTACCTTCTCCGTTCTGACTGTATTATTCGTTATAGTGACTTTGGCACTCGGATGGTACGGATACAAGAACACAAAGAACAACGATGAATACCTTCTCGGAAGGAACAAGACTAACGCTCTGATCATTGCTCTTTCATACGGAGCCACATTCCTCAGTGCATCCGCGGTAATCGGTTTCGGAGGACAGTCTGCAGTACACGGTGCCACTATGATGTGGTTATGCTTCCTTAATCTGGCAGTCGGAGTCATCGTAGCGTTCATCGTATTCGGAAAACGTACCCGCAGAGTCGGAAGAAAACTCGGAGCATCTACGTTTGCCGATCTTTTGGGAAAAATCTACAAATCCCGTAATATCCGTCTTTTCACAGCAATTCTCATCATTGTCATGATGCCCATATACTGTGCTGCAGTGCTTAAGGGTGGAGTCAATTCCCTTGCAGTCATTACTGGACTTGACTACAACCTGATGTTGATTGCATTGTCTATCGTCGTGGGCATCTACGTCGTATACGGTGGAATCATCGCAGTCATGTACAATGATGCTCTTCAGGCAGTGATCATGTTCGTCGGAATGATCATCATCTTCATCGTAACAATCGGTGTGGTCGGTATCGACGGATTCGAAAAGTTGTCTGCAATACCCATTTCAGCAGCAGTAGGTACGCTTCCCGGATTTAACGGATGGACTGAGTTCCCTGACTTTGCAAGTCCCGAATGGCTTACTTTGGTCACCACTTTCATTTTGGGAGTAGGTATCGGAGCACTTACCCAGCCTCAGCTTGCTGTAAGATACATGTCAGCAAAAGATGACAAGACTCTTACCAAATCAATGGCAATAGGCAGCGTCTTCATCCTCGTTATCGTAGGTTCGGCATACACTGTCGGAGCACTCTCCAACGTGTACTTCTTCGAAAACTACGGTATGTCAGCACTCGCATACGTGACAAGCGGTGTGGACTTCATCATTCCCACATACATCATGGAAGTGTTCCACGGCATGACATTCGGTGATCTGTTTGTCTCACTCTTCCTCCTTTCCCTGCTGTGCGCATCCATCTCTACGATCAGTGCATTGATGCACACAATCGGAGCAGCAGGTGGATACGATGCATACTCCGTTTTCCGCAGCAAGAAATCCGGAAAGGATGAGGATGTAAAGTCGATTAAAGTCAACCGTATTGTGACTGTTGTAATGCTTGTACTCGTAGTAGTGTACTGCTACATTATGCCCTCGGACATAATTGCCAAGGCAACATCGGTGTTTATGGGAATGACCGCTGCAGCATTGCTTCCTGCATATGTTCACGGTCTCTACTCAAAGAACCCACGCAAGGATGCAGCAGTTGCAAGTATAGTTGCCGGAACGTCAACATACTTGTTCTGGGCACTCTTCATCAACAAGGGAACGTCAATCTTCCTTCCGATATGTGAATTGCTTACAGGAAACGCAGTTCTGTTCACAGGATCCGTCATGTACGTGGATGCATTAATCGTAGCCCTTCCCGTATCCATCATAGTGATGGCTCTTGTACTTTGGCTGAAGAAGTCCTCTGTCGAGACTGTCTCATCTGTTGCACAGTAAACACATTAATTGACCTCCAGTTTCCAACTGGGGGTCAAAAAATCTTCCAATCTGACCATATTACGTTATTCAACAGGATTTCTACAAATATTCGTACAAATTATTACGAATATCGTAGTTATTTTACAAAAAACAGAAAATATCGTAGAAAATACAACTGGTTTCAACGATACCTTAAAATGTAAAGAATAGTTACATGACGTCGGTCTAAATGGACATGGAATTATGTTGGCACGGAAGAGGCGGACAGGGAGTTGTTACCGCCAGTGAAATTCTCGCCGAGACTGTCGTGGGAGAGGACAAGTACGTCAAGGCATTCCCAGAATTCGGTCCGGAGAGGATGGGTGCACCCATCAGGGCGTTCACCAGGATTTCTGAAAAACCCATCAGGGTACACACACAGGTATATGAGCCTGACATCGTCATCGTATTGGACGGAACATTAATTGGAAAAGTTAATGTGGCAAAGGGTCTGAAGAAAGGGGGAATCATCCTCGCTAACTACGACGGAACACCTGAAGAGCTCAAGGCAGCACTCGGAACAGATGCAGAATGCCACACAGTCAATGCATCAAAGATTTCAATGGAGGAGATCGGAAGGCCTGTTGCAAACACTGCAATGCTCGGTGCATTGATCAAGCTTTCACCCATTGTCTCATACTCAGCACTTGAGTACCAGATTGTTTCCAAATTCACCGGAAAGCTTTCTGAGAAGGCAATCAAAGCAAACCTTTCCGCATTGAGAAGGGCATATGATGAGGTGATCTGATGAACCACAAGGATATGATTATAGGTTCACGTGTTCCCGGAGGAACAGCAGTTAATTTCGAGACAGGAGACTGGAGGTCACTCACACCCATCGTGGACAGGGAGACATGTATCGACTGTATGACTTGCTGGATTTACTGCCCTGATGACTGTATCATCGTTGAGAACAACAAGATGGTAGGAATCAAGCTCTCACACTGCAAAGGATGCGGTATCTGTGCAAAGATGTGTCCTAAAGATGCAATTAAAATGTCGGAGGAGTGAAGATGAAGGATTTGGCAATTAATGGAGACAGTGCAGTAGCACTCGCATGGAAACAGGTAAATCCTGACGTATGTGCAGCATACCCTATCACACCTCAGACAATTATCGTTGAGAGGTTCTCAGATTACGTAGCAGACGGAGAAGTTGACACAGAGTTCGTTTGTGTGGAATCGGAGCACTCTGCACTCACAGTCTGTACAGGTTCATGTTCTGCTGGAGCAAGGACCTTCACTGCAACATCATCACAGGGTCTTGCATACATGTGGGAGATGCTTCCGATTACATCAGCAATGAGGACACCTCTCGTCATGGCAGTTGCAAACAGAGCAATCAGCGGACCTATTAACATCAACAACGATCACGGAGACGTAATGTCCGCAAGGGACACAGGATGGCTCCAGATTTTCGCAGAGAATGTTCAGGAAGCATACGATATCTCAATTATTGCACCCAGGCTCGCAGAGCATCCTGATGTTCAGCTCCCCATCATGACAAACCTCGATGGATTCATCCTTACACACGCAATCGAGAGGCTTACACCTCTTGAAGACTCTGTTGTAAAGGAATTCGTCGGAGAGTTCAAACCATTCATGCCTCTCCTCGATTACAAGAACCCTGTATCTCACGGACTCATGGACGGACCCGACTTCTACTACGAGCACAAGTATCAGCTCGTTCAGGCAATGGAAGCTGCAGTCAAGGTCATCGAGGATGTCTTCGAAGAGTTCGCAAAGATTTCCGGAAGGAAATACAACATGGTAGAGGAGTACATGTGCGATGATGCAGAATATGTTGCAGTCGTCCTTGGATCCGCATTCGGTACCATGAAGGTAGCTGTCGATTCACTCCGTGCAAAGGGATTGAAGGTCGGAGTATGTATGCCTCGTATCTTCAGGCCATGGCCCGCAGACAAGCTCGCAAAGATTCTTGACGGAAAGAAGGCTGTTGCAGTGATGGACAAACACCTGTCCGTCGGAGCATACGGACCTATGTATCCTGAAGTAGCATCAGCAATGATCAGCTGCGAAAAGATCCCCAAGGCATACAACTTCATCTACGGACTTGGAGGAAAGGATGTTAAGGTTGCAGACTACGAATCTGTATTTGAGAGCATCATGAACGGCACTGCAAAGACCGTCAACTATCTGGGGGTAGAAGAATGAGTTCAAAACCAATCAAGGATCTCATCAAAGGAGATGTAAAGCTCACATCAGGTCACAGGCTTTGTGCAGGATGTCCTGAAAGTATCATTGCAAGGCAGGTTCTGATGAGTACAGACAAGCCTATTGTCGCAGCAAGCGCAACCGGTTGTTTCGAGGTTTCAACAACAATCTTCCCCTACACCGCGTGGAACATTCCATGGGTACACACTGCATTCGGAAACGGAGCAGCAACAGGAGCAGGAGTCGAAGCAGCATACCAGTCCCTCAAGAGACAGGGAAAAATCACCGAAGAGATGAGGTTCGTCGCATTCGGTGGAGATGGAGCAACATACGATATCGGTTTCCAGGCACTCTCAGGTATGATTGAGAGGGGACACCAGCTCATGTACGTCTGTTTCAACAACGAGGCATACATGAACACAGGTATCCAGAGGTCAGGAGCAACAGGATTCGGAGCATCCACAACAACATCTCCCGCAGGACATGTTGTTCCCGGAAAGACTGAGTTCCCCAAGGATCTTACAATGATCATTGCAGCACACGATCTTCCCTATGCAGCACAGGTTTCACCTCACAACTGGCGTGACCTCATCGGAAAGTGTGAAAAGGGATTCGAGTGTGGCGGACCCGCATTCATCAATGCAATCTCACCATGTCCCAGAGGATGGAGATTCAACTCAGAGGACGGAATGAAGATTGCAAAGCTTGCAGTTGAGACATGTGTATGGCCTCTCTATGAATTTGAGAATGGTAAATACACACTCACAGCAGAGTCCAAGAGGATTGCAGAGGGAACTCTCGAGAAGAAACCCATCACAGAATGGTTCAAAGCTCAGGGAAGGTACAAACACCTCCTCTCCGAGGACAACGCAGAGCTCGTTGCAAAGATCCAGGCAGAAATTGACCGCAAGTGGAACAGACTCCTGGCACTTACAAAACTCTGAAACTGACGGGGTAACCCGTCATTTTTTCATTTTTGTCTCAGAGCATATTTTGCACCAATCAGCTGGTGCTTTGTTTCTTCTTCAGATTAGAGGCATTCTTGTTCCGTCACCGGATACGATAGACTCAAAGCCCGCTTCCCTCAACAGATTTTTACATCTTGCGACGTCCCATCCTCTGCCTTTGCTTGTATCCTCTGCAGTATCTCTGGGATTTACGCCTGTTTCTGCAGAAATCATATTGGCTCCTGAAACAAAACCAATTATGTTAGGTTCGTGAAGACCCATTATCGGCATCCGATCCATGCATGCAAAGGTAAGAACCATGACTGCTTCTATCTTAGATAAGGTGAGCTGGGATATTTCTCCCATGTTCTCAAAAGATGTGCCAGGAACATTGATTCTCTTCATAGCACCGCATTGTAAAACGTTCATTTCTTTACTGAAGAATATGTGTTCTGCCATTTCTTCAGGAGTATGTTCCGGTCCGATAGGTTCCAAGGCATCAAGGACCTCCAGGCCTGCTTTTTTAGCGTTCCTCATGGTTTCCTTTCTGCTCTCTGGAGAAAGGTTAGTATCTTTCCCCTCACCGAGTCTCCAACAATGATACACTCCATCCAATCCTGCTTCTTTCATTCTTACAAAAGATTCGTATGATGAGTCCCCAACGTTTGAAAAGATAAGTGTAGGCGTCTTAAGTGTGTGTTTTACTATCCTGATACATTCTATGAAACGATCCAAATCATACTCATGCATCATCATTAGGTACAATCCGTAAAGGCTGCCGTCATAGTTCAGTTCATTGACTTTCTCTATAATTTCCTCATCGGTCAATTCTATCTTTGAAAATTTGGTATGATCTTTAGCAAAAGAACAGAAAGAACAGTTTCCCGTACACGGTGAGCATGCAAGTCCTATCTGTGCAAAAATGTACCCTGAATTATAGTTTCTTTTTCTTATCAAATCTGTTGCAGCAGCTCTGATCAGGAATGCATCTTTTGATGTATCGTCTAATTTCAGCATTTCAATACATTCTTCTTTCGTTATTTCATGTCCAGAATACGCTTTTTCAATTAGATTATTTACATTCATATTATTCAACTTTAAACTAAAACAATTTATTATAATATAAATTATTCGTTAACGAAGAATAAATGCACTAAAATATCTAAAATCGGAAGTTAAATGGTAAGACAGGGGGTGAACCCC
>SUSX01000045.1 GCA_015063195.1 Thermoplasmata archaeon
CAAATTCAAGAATGGCGCTTATGCAAAGAACTACGAATTCCCAGTATCACTTTTGTCAGCACCCAGATACCAGGAAATTGATCCGTCACTCCTTATCGGAATATTCTTCCCCATATTCTTCGGATTCATGGTAGGAGATTTGGCATATGCAATTCCCTTCATCTGTCTCGGTGGATATGGACTCAAATGCGCAAAGAGCGACGAGTTCAGGGCAATCGGAACAGTTCTCTTCTTCGGAGGAATCTGGGCCGCTATCTTCGGTACATTCTTCTTCGGAGAAATGTTAGGAATGCACTTTGTTACAGGTGCACACTTCAACCCTGATCTGGAGATGACCTGGGAAGTATTGTTGGGTATCAACCTCCCCGAATGGTTCGAGGGATTGTTGCCCGCCGGTGAAGGAATATCCAAGACACACGCAATTCCTCTCTTGCTGAAACTTTCAGTATACGTAGGTATTGTCCACCTTGCAGTCGCATACATCGTTGGAGTTATCAACGTCAACATGCAGCACGACATGAAAGAGGCAATCCTCGAGAAAGGAGGATGGCTGTTCTCACTCTTCGGAGTAACACTCGTATGTTACAGCATCACGGAACTCATGTTCAAGTGCATGCCCAATGACCTTCCCTTCGAAGGACTGGCACTGTACTCAATGATCGTCGGTCTTGTACTGTTGGTCATCGGAGTTGTCGTCTGTTACCAGAAAGAGAAAGCACAGGCAATTCTGGAACTTCCCGGAATCGTAGGAAACATCTTGTCATACACTCGTCTCGCCGCTATCGGTATGTCAAAGGCCGGTATGGCGTTGGCGTTCAACTATATCGCTCTCATAATGATGCCCGAAATGGGACTCGTCGGTATCATCATCGGTGCCGTCGTATTCGTCATCGGACACCTTATGATCTGGGTATTGGCTATCATCTCCGCAGGTCTGCACGGATTAAGGTTGCAGTATGTGGAAACGATGAACAAGTTCTTCGTCGGAGGAGGATTGCCTTACAACCCACTCAAAACTAAATTTAAACACATTAACAAAAACGTAGAAACAGAGGTATAAATTATGGCAGCAGAAGCAGGATTAATCGCAGTTGGAGCAGGACTCGCAATCGGACTCACAGGACTTGGAGCAGGTCTTGCAGAGAAGGACGTCGGAGCAGCAGCAGTCGGAGCAATCACAGAGGATGTCTCCCTTTTCGGAAAGGCAATGGTTCTGATGGTTCTTCCTGAGACAATTGTCATTTTCGGTCTTGTCGTCGCAATTCTCAGTGTGTTCATGTTGGGAATGTAAGGTAGGGTGCCGTTCATGGCATTAGACGACGTAAAGCTGGAAATCACTCGCTCTGCAGAGCAGAAAGCTGCTGCCATAATGGCAGAAGCCGATGCTGAAGTAGCCACCATCATGGAGGCTGCAGAGCAGGAGATTTCCGCAACGAAAGCAAAAGAGGACAAGAGACTCGCAGAGTCAATCGAGCGTCTCAAACGCCAGGAGCTCTCCAGTGCAGAACTCGAGAGCAAGAAGATTGTACTTGCAAAGAAGAAAGAGATCCTTAACAGGGCATTCGGCGAGACACTTGCAGCACTTGAAAACGCATCCGATGCAGACAAGATTCAGGTCTACAAGAAGATGGTTTCATCCGCAGCAGCAGTCATCTCCAACCCCAAAGTCTATGTTCCCGCAGACTGCGGAGCATCAGCAGCGGATCTCGGAGCATCTGAAGTCATCAAATCCGACAAGATCTCAGCAGGAATCATCCTTGAGAACGATGACGGAACACTTCAGATCGACATGCAGTACAGCACAATCCTTCAGTCAATTTGGGACCGTGAGATGAAGAGTCTGTCGGATATTCTCTTCAGGTGAAGGGCATGTTCGGGCGCAGCGGAAAGAAAGGCAATTACGCATATACCGTCGCAAGAGTGAAGGCTAAGAAGTCAACACTCATGAAGGAAGATGCGTACTCCAAGATGCTGATGATGAGTCTTCCGGAGATCTCCCGTTTCATTAGCGAGAGTGGATACCAGAAGGAAATCACAGAGCTTACCGGTAAGTATGTCGGTGTGGACTTAATTGAACACGCCACCTATACAAACATGGCAAGACTGTTCAGAGGTATTCTTGAGTCCTCCGAAGGCGAATTAAAGGATATGATCGCAGCCGATCTTGAGAGATGGGATATCTGGAATCTGAAGGTTATCCTCCGCGGAAGGTCATACGGACTTTCATCAGATGAAATCAAAGAAGATTTAGTTCCCGCAGGCTCACTCGATGTGGCTCATCTTGACAAACTCATGAGTTTCGAGACTGATGATGAAGTAATTTCAGCATATGCTAAGATGGAAGAGATCGTCTTCCCTCAGGAAGTACTTGCTGAGTACAGAGAGACAAGGAACCTCGCAGTCATTGAGGACTTCCTTGACAAGGTACATTTCGAGAATCTCCTCGTCAGCGTAGTGCCTAACTCTAGGCCTAAGCGTCTGTTCCAGGATTTCATCAGAAATGAGATTGACATCACAAATCTCGAGACTATCCTAAAACTTAAGAAAGAAGGAATTTCCGGAGATGACGTAATGAATTACTACATCCCCGGAGGAAAACAGATTGATAAGAAGCTGGCCACTCAGCTTGCCAATGCAGAGTCTATCTCAGCAATGGCTAACGACTTAGCGCAACTCGATTTCTACGAAGATATCAAAGAAGCGCTGGACGATACCAACTCGCTCAGGGACATTGTGGCCGCGCTGACAAAATATCATTCAGATCAGGCCAGGACATTCTCTCACCTGTACCCGTTGTCGGTCATCCCGATCGTCGACTTCATGATCCACAAGGAGAACGAAGTCAACAACATCAGGATTATCGCCAGGGGAATCGAGAGCGGTCTTGACAAAGAGATCATTAAAGGATTGCTGGTGGTGTAAATGGATATAGCAGTTATCGGAAGTGACGAATTCGTATTGGGATTCAGGCTTGCGGGACTCAGGCGTGTGTTTGTAGCCACTCCGGAGAACTACCAGGAAGTACTCCTTAAGGCAATGGAAGAGCCCGATATCGGTGTTCTTGCAGCCGACGGAAAAGATCTCGATTTGCTTACTCCCAATGTAAGGACAAAGGTCATGGATTCAATCCAGCCCGTTGTCGTTCCTGTTGGAAGGGGCGAAACAGACCTTCGTGAGAAGGTAAAGAGAGCGATTGGTATTGATTTATACAAAGAGGATGAATAGATGAGTAATGAAGGTATAATTTACAGGGTCGCAGGACCGGTCGTTACTGCCATCGGAATCTCCCCCCGTATGTACGATGTCGTACAGGTTGGAGACGAAAAGTTGATGGGAGAAGTAATTAAGATCGAAGGCGACCGTACTATCATCCAGGTTTACGAGAACACGTCCGGCGTCAAACCGGGAGAGCCGGTTGTAAACACCGGTCGTCCACTCGCAGTCGAGCTTGGACCCGGTCTTTTGCACTCCGTTTACGACGGAATTCAGAGGCCTTTGAAGGTTCTTAACGAAAAGATGGGTGACTTCATTCTTCGTGGAGTTACCGCACCTGGATTAGACAGAGAAAAGAAGTGGGATTTCGAGCCTGTAGTCAAGGAAGGAGACATCGTCTCACCCGGACAGGTCATCGGTACAGTCATGGAAGGCACAATGCTCCACAAGATCATGGTGCCCCCCACTCTCAGCGGAAAAGTAGAGAAGATCAACAAAGGATCATTCACAGTCGAAGAGACTGTAGCGGTCATCGACGGAACCGACGTTATCATGATGCAGAGGTGGCCCGTCCGTACACCCAGGCCTGTTGCAGAGAAGTACCAGCCTGAAGTACCCCTCCAGACCGGACTCAGGGTTCTTGATACAATGTTCCCCCTCGCAAAAGGAGGAGCAGCAGCAATTCCCGGAGGATTCGGAACAGGAAAGACCGTTACACAGCAGTCACTCGCAAAGTGGTCCGATGCACAGATTGTCGTTTACATTGGATGCGGAGAGCGTGGAAACGAGATGACAGAAGTTCTTACAGAGTTCCCTGAGTTGGAAGACCCCAGGTCAGGAAACCCCTTGATGAACAGGACTGTCCTTATCGCAAACACATCAAACATGCCTGTCGCAGCTCGTGAGGCATCAGTTTACACTGGAATGACCATCGCAGAGTACTACAGAGACATGGGATACCACGTTGCACTTATGGCAGACTCCACCTCAAGGTGGGCAGAGGCTATGAGAGAAATCTCCTCAAGGCTTGAAGAGATGCCCGGAGAGGAAGGATACCCTGCATACCTCGCAGGAAGGCTCTCAGAGTTCTACGAGCGTGCATGTATCGCAAAGTCACTCTGTGGAGAGGACGGATCAATCTCAGTTATCGGAGCAGTTTCACCTCCTGGTGGAGATATCTCAGAACCTGTTTCACAGAACACACTCCGTATCGTTCGTGTCTTCTGGGCACTTGATACAAAGTTGAGGGAGAGAAGGCACTTCCCCACCATCAACTGGCTGACATCATACACATTGTACGACAAGCAGCTCAGAGAGTGGTACGCAAAGAACGTCAACGAGGAATTCCCTTCACTCAGGGAATGGGCAATGCAGACACTCCAGAAAGAGTCAGAATTGCAGGAAATCGTTCAGTTGGTCGGATCAGATGCATTGTCTGAAGACAAGAAACTCATCCTTGAAGTTTCAAAGATGATCCGTGAGGTTTTCCTCCAGCAGAACGCATACCACCCTGTCGATACATTCTGTCCTCTTGACAGGCAGTACCAGATGCTCAGGCTCATCAAGAAGTTCTCAGACCTCGCAGACAAGGCACTTATTGCTGGTGCATCCATCGATAAGATTGTCGCAATCCCCGCAAGGCAGAGATTCATCAGAGCCAAATTCGAAGAGACCATCGATGAAGAACTTGCAGCAGTCGACAAAGACTTTGACGTACAGTTCAAAGAGTTGGGGGCATAAATATGGTAGAAGTATCTAAAGAGTACAAGACAGTAACACAGATTGCTGGACCTCTCGTCTTCGTTGAGAAGACCGAGCCTATCGGATACCAGGAACTTGTAAGTGTCAGGCTCTCAGACGGAACAATGAAGAGAGGACAGGTCCTCGATTCATCAGACGACATTGTCGTCGTTCAGATCTTCGAGGGTACCTCAGGTATCGACAAGGACGCAACAGTCCGTTTCCTCGGAGAGACAATGAAGATGCCCGTTTCAAAGGACATGGTCGGAAGGATTCTTTCAGGATCCGGACAGCCCCTTGACGGTGGACCTGAAATCGTCCCCGAGAAGAAGCTCGACATCAACGGAGCAGCTATCAACCCCTGGGCAAGAGACAGTCCTTCAGATTTCATCCAGACTGGAATCTCAACAATCGACGGAATGAACACCCTCGTTAGGGGACAGAAGCTTCCTATCTTCTCAGCATCAGGACTTCCCCACAACGAACTTGCTCTTCAGATTGCAAGGCAGGCAAAAGTACGTGGATCCGAAGAGGATTTCGCAGTAGTTTTCATTGCAATGGGTATCACTAACGAAGAGAAGCACATGTTCATGAAGGAATTCGAGAGAACCGGAGCACTCAAGAGCGCTGTGGTTTTCCTGAACCTTGCAGATGACCCTGCAGTCGAGCGTATCTCAACACCCCGTCTCGGACTTACAACAGCAGAGTATCTCGCATTCGAACTCGGAATGCACGTTCTCGTTATCATGACGGATGTCACAAACTACTGTGAAGCACTCCGTCAGGTCGGAGCAGCTCGTGAAGAGGTGCCCGGAAGGCGTGGATACCCCGGTTACATGTACTCAGATCTCGCAGAGTTGTACGAGCGTGCAGGACGTATCAAGGGAAAGAAGGGATCAGTTACTCAGATTCCTATCCTTTCAATGCCCGGAGACGATATTACCCACCCCATTCCCGACCTTTCAGGATACATCACCGAAGGTCAGATCGTTATGTCAAGGGAACTTCACAGGAACGGTATTTACCCGCCAGTTAACGTTTCCTCATCACTCAGCCGTTTGATGGGAGGAGGAACCGGAGCAGGTAAGACCCGTGAAGATCACAAGGGAGTATCAGACCAGCTCTATGCAGCATATGCAGAGGGTAAGGATCTCCGTGGACTTGTGGCAATTGTCGGTAAGGAATCACTTTCCGCAAAGGACCAGAAGCTCCTTGACTTCGCCGATATCTTCGAGGACAGGATTGTCCGTCAGGGAATCGACGAGGACCGTTCAATCGAGGAAACCCTCGGAATCGCTTGGGAAATCTTCAAGTCACTCGACTTGGACCAGATCACAAGGATTGACCGTAAGTACATTGAGAAGTACCTTCAGGCGTGAGCAAGATGTCAACACAGGATATCACACCGACACGTTCCGTCCTCATGGACGTCAAGAAGAGGATCAACCTATCCAAGAGTGGATACAAGATCATGAAGATGAAGAGGGATGGTCTCATCATCGAATTCTTTGAGGTCATGGAGAAGGCAAAGGCAATGCGTGACTCCGTTGTCTCCGATTACGAGCAGGCAATGGAAAAAATCTCAATTGCCAGGGCTGTCGAGGGTGAGATCGCCGTGAAAAGTGCTGCATACGCTCTCAAGAACGAACCGAAGGTTACAGTCGGTAGCAAAAGTATCATGGGTATGATGGTTCCCAAGGTAGATGCCGACATGTCCCAATGTACGATTACAAACAAGGGTTACGGAGTTATCTCCACATCAGCATACATCGAGGAGGCCTCAAAGGCATTCGAGAAGTTGCTGGTTACCCTTGTTCGTGCGGCAGAGGTTGAGACGACAATGAAAAAGCTCCTCGATGAAATCGAGAGAACCAAGAGAAGGGTTAATGCTCTTGAATTCAAGGTCATTCCCGAACTCGAGGAGGCTCAGAGGTTCATCAAGTTCCGTCTCGAAGAGATGGACAGGGAGAACACCATACGTCTCAAGTTCCTGAAAGGCAAGAAAGAGGCAGCATAAAGATGTACTTAGAGGACAAGTATTTCGAAATCAAGAATGACCCTGTCAAAGCCGCCCGGGCATTCAAAGTGATTTGGATAGTTGGTTACTCTATGTTGATCTTAGGCGCCGGTCTCATCGTCTGGTCGCTCATGCAAACCCTTTAATTTATATTCCAGACCGTCCGGTCTCCGGACGGTCACATCGGAATTATTCGATGAATTAGGCTTGGCCTTAGATTTTCAGTTGTTATGTTCTGTATTCTGTTTCAATTTTCTGAGAATCTGCTATATAGGTTGTTATCATACTGTATCTGATGATAATCCACATAGTCGGGGGATTCCTCGGAAGCGGTAAGACCACTCTTCTGATCAAAATGGCTGAGAGATACATGGACAGCGGCAGGAAGGTCGCAATATTGGTCAATGAGATAGGAGAGATAGGTGTAGATGGCGCTACGATCTCCGGAAGTGGATTGAAGACTGTGGAACTTGCAGAAGGTTGCATCTGTT
>SUSX01000005.1 GCA_015063195.1 Thermoplasmata archaeon
AGTGTATTGACCGAATCCACTTCCATATCCATCCTCAGAACGATTACGAAAATGATTGCGGTCATACACACAATCCAAATTGCAAGCTGTCTGAGTTCAGAGTCCTCTTTGTAAGGACGGAAACTCCTGAGGATTACCGCACGGTACGTAGTTATGAAATTTACAGAACTGAGAATCATACCGATGGTGATGAAGACTTTGGAAAGGAAGTTGAATTCAATCAATTCTGTATCGGATGTGGCGAATCCTGTTGTAGATATGGTTGACATCGAGATGCATATCGAATCCAACAATCCGTTACCCAGAACTGTGAGGATAACTGCAAGAATCGCTGTTATTGCAATATAGATTTTGAGGAATCCGAATGATATCTTCTTCACCTTGAATGACTGGGATTCGGAGAAAGATGTAGATTCCGTAGAGAACAGATATCTTCCGGCCAGTCCGAAAAGAGGCATCAGAAGTGTGAATACGATGACGAAGAACATGGCACCGATCCATCCTGTCATGGACCTCCAGAGAAGAAGTGAACTGTCGATGGTATCGAAGTTATGGATTGTACTGAGTCCTGTGGTGGAGAATCCGCTGATAGCCTCGAATACGGAATCCACGAATGTGAATCCTGAAAGAAGATACGGTATCGTCATGTAAACTGTGGCTAACAGACCGGCCAAAGCTATCGTCACGATACCGACAGCCGGTTGTGCCTTTCTGACCGGCTTGATAAACATGAATAATGCAACTGATCCTGCAATTCCGATGAGGGAAATGATAATCATCGGAACGGCTAGCTCCTCGCTTATCACGAACGGAAGGAAACAAAGAAGTGACATGCAGGAGACAGCAAACAGCACTATTCCTAAGACATACAGAGTGAAGTTCCGTATTTTCTTCTCTTCAGGAACGAGGCTTGTGATTTGCTGCAACATAATCTTCACAGATTGTGGTTGATCCTGGTCCTGAACATCTTCTCAAGTTTCTGGATCTTGGCGTTGTATGTGTACATCAGAACCTTGTCACCGTTACGGTATTCGGTATCCATACGGGGATAGATCTGCTTACCTTCACGGATGATACATGCGACACGGCATCCGGGCGGCAAAGGAACATCTCCCAATCTCTCGTCGCAGACATCCGACTGTTCGTTAACATTCAGGGAGAAGAAGAGTTCACCTTCATGCTTCATTTTGAGGATAGCATCCTCATCGGACACCAATGTCTTGATGATTTCGTTGGCAACGACCCTGTGATATCCTATTGTTGACTGGATTCCAGTGAAGTCGAAGATATCCTCGTATTCGTTGACTGAGTATCTAGAGATGATCTTCTTCGATCCAAGTTTCTTGCACATGAGACATGCGAGAAGGTTCACCTCATCGGTCTTTCCCAATGCTATGACCACATCGGCCCTGCCTACATTTTCCATGTTAAGTGTGTGGGGATCGATGAAGTTTCCTTTGATGATGGTCATGCTGAACTGTTTCGTCAGCTTGGAACAGAGTTCATGGTCGGGCTCAACCAGCTTAATGTAACGTTTCTTCTGCTGGAGCAGACGTGCTGTATGGATTCCCGCAGTAGTTGCTCCGAGAATGAATATCTCACTTGCCTCACGGATAATTCCCATCGAACGGTTGAACTCGTGTATTCCGTCATGGCTCCCCAGGACACATATTCTGTCACCTTCGTGCAGTTCCGTTGTCTCGGCCTCAAGTATGACATCGTCACCGCGGTAGATAGCAACTACAGTGACATCCTTAGGAAGGTCCAGTCCTATTACGACTTTTCCAATAATGTCGGTATGTTCTTTGGATACAAGGAAAGTTGCAAGACCCATGTTCATCGATTCAATGGATTCGTATTCGACTGCATTCTCCAATGTTGCAAGTGTCGAAATGAGATTTCCGGTCAGGAGTTCGGGCGAGAAGATATGGTCGATACCTTCCGCAACTTTGTCGGTGGTCTTGAAAAGATAGTCGGGGTCTGTGATACGGGCAACGGTCTTGATGTCGGGATTGAAACGTTTCGCCATTATGCAGATGAAGAGGTTGCTTTCATCGGTGGATGTAGTAGCGATGATGACTTCTGCGCGATGCCTTGTTATAGCTTCCTCAAGCGTCTTTGGGTTTGTACCGTTTCCTTTGAACAGAGAGACGTTCAGCATAGAGTTTGCACGTGATGCTGCATCATCATCGTATTCAACGACCATAACATCGTTCTTCGGTGCCAAAACTTCGGCGACCGTGTATCCGACCTGTCCCGCTCCGACTATAATGATATTCATTATGACCGAAACCTAATGGTTTCTTCTGTATTTCATACTGTCCCTATTATGATGTTACAGAAAATGACAGGGAATTGTTTTCTATGCGGTTTTATAGTAAAATCATAGCCTACTTTGTGTAAGTATGTACTTATCCATCAGTTCTGGGTTTTTGATACACTCTGTTTTTCCAAGAGCCATTTATTTATATTCTTATTATATCCGAGGAATTATGTGGCAACAACTGGATGAAGGTTTTTGGCAGAAGAACAGGACATCTAAGGTCGACGATGTTACCGAGATTGTTTCCGGAATCATCGACCGTGTGAGGGACGAGGGCGATGCAGCTCTTTTGGAACTCACGGAGAAGTTCGACAAGGTAAAGCTCAAGACCGTAGCGATCTCAAGGGAAGAGATCGAAGATGCATACGAGAAGGTGGATCCCGTCCTCGTTGAGGAACTCGAAGTGGCCGCCTACAATATCCAGCGTTTCCATGAGATGCAGTTGCCAGACGACCTTTGGCTCAGGGAAGTGGAACCCGGAGTCACATTGGGTGTCAAGAGTACACCTCTTGAGAGAGTAGGATGCTACATCCCTGGAGGAAGGGCAGCCTATCCGTCCACAGCAATGATGACAGTCATTCCTGCACGTGTCGCAGGTGTAGAGGAAGTCATCTGTTGTACTCCTGCTCCCGTAAATCCCGCAATCCTTGTTGCTATGGACATTGCAGGTGCAGATGAAATCTATGCAGTCGGCGGTGCACAGGCAATCGCCGCAATGGCATTGGGAACCGAGACAATCGAACCTGTTCAGAAGATTGTCGGACCCGGAAATGTCTTCGTTACATCCGCGAAGATGATGCTCCGTAACGTTGTCGACATCGATTTCCCTGCTGGACCAAGCGAAGTGGGAATCATCGCAGATTCATCCGCAAATGCAGAGTACGTTGCCGCAGACATGATTGCGCAGGCCGAACATGATCCCTCATCAGCAGCTATCCTCGTCACAGATGACAAGAAGTTTGCAGATGAAGTAGGAAAGTTCATCGAGAAGATGACAGAGAAGGCCGAGAGGAAGGAAATCATTGAAGTCGCTCTCAAGAACTCAGGATATATTATCGCTGACAGTTTGGACCATGCAATCGAGATCATGAACGACATGGCTCCCGAACACCTGTGCATTCAGACAAGGGATGCTTTGGATACACTTTCGAAAGTAAGGCACGCAGGTTCAATCTTCGTCGGACCCTACACGCCGGTTGCAGCAGGAGATTATGCTTCAGGAACCAACCACGTTCTCCCCACAGCAGGAAACGCAAAGGTCAGTTCAGGACTCAATGTTGCCCACTTCCGTAAGACATCCACAGTTCAGCTTCTGACCAAGGAAGGACTTCAGTCGATGGCATCCACAATCAAGAAGATTGCCGAGACCGAAGGGCTGATGGCTCATTCGAAGTCGGTCAAAGTACGTCTTCCTTCGGAGAAGAAACAGGGAAAGAAGTAATCTTCCCTGCTTTTTCCAAATCCATTTCCTTTTCACCTTTTCTTTGTAAAATTATGTAAAAACGTTGTTTTTAGTGAATCATCATTTCATTATTTTTTATTCAATGAAACACCATTTCAAAATGAACATAAATGTACATAATTTTTCAATTGGATGAGAAAAACCCTAATATATTACCAAAAGCAATTACCAAATCAACACATAGGCGGTCGTCCCTTGCAATAATCGAAAGATTATGACCGCCTCTTGTGGGAACTTTTACTTTTTACCGTTCCATTCTTCAAAGAACTCTTCGAGGAATCCTTCCATATAGGAATGTCTGTCCTCTGCCAACCTTCTGCCTGTTTCTGTGTTCATCATGTTCCTCAGTAACAGAAGTTTTTCATAGAAGTGATTAACAGTTGTTCCCTTGTTACTGAAGTATTTTTCAGAATCCATGTCCAACTGTGGTTTCTCTTCGGGATTGTGCATGGATCTACCTTTACTTCCGCCGTATGCGAATGCCCTTGCGATTCCAATGGCACCGATTGCATCCAATCTGTCGGCATCCTGAACGATTCTTCCTTCTAAAGAATCCGGAATTTCAGTATCTGTTCCTTTGAATGATATCTTACTGATGATGCCAATAACCTTTGAAATCGTATTTTCATCGCAACCCAAATTCCTCATGGTGGTTACGGCGAATGTTTCGTTTCCCTGTTCGAAGAGTTTACGATCATCCACATCGTGGAGAAGGGATGCCAACTGGATGATGTCCATGTCTCCCCCTTCGGATTCATGTATCGTCATTGAAAGACGGTATACTCTCAGAGTATGCTGAAGATCGTGACCGCTGGAATCTCCTGAGAACCTTTCTTCCAGAATTTTTATCAATCTGTCCCTGAGAACATCATCCATATATCGCAATCGATGAACGCATATAGAATGGCTCTGTTATAATTTGAGTTCCACTCAAATTCCGTAAGTGCTTACCGGTAATGGTTCGCTGATTTGTCTTTGACCGCGGACCTGCCTGGCTGCCCCCAGGCCGCGTTTCAGTATGTTACTTGCTGCGTTGATATCTCTGTCCAATCTAAGATTGCAGTAAGGGCATTCATGTATCCTTACTGACAGATCCTTTTCTACAATATTTCCGCAACGTGAACATATTTGGGATGTGTATGCAGGGTCCACTCTGTGAATTACCGTACCGGCTTCTTCCGCTTTGTACGATAATATACTCAGAATGTAGACCATGCTGCATCCCTGAATTGTTTTTTCATGGTTTTACTTTCAGTTTCTTCGGATAACTCTTTTACGTTTAGTGATTCTGCATATATGTCTCCGTGATTGTATGTTATTTCCCTGGTTGTTTTGTGATAGAGGTCTTTTCTGTGATTCTTCAGTTTTCTGAATCTGTGGGTGAGTCTGGCTCTCATTCTGTAGTAATCATCGGATTTTTTGTAATCAGGATTATCTTCAATAGCCTTGGAAAGTTTCCTTTGTATTTTGGCTAGTTCTGATTCTTTCCTGCGGTATGTGTTGTCATTAGGAATTACTGTTCCGTCAGAGAATGCAGCTAATGATCTTAATCCGAGGTCCATTCCTATGGGTTTACTGTATGTATCTTCGAAATCCAATGAGGTCTGATGTTCTGTGAATTTGTTAACCATCCAGACGATACAGATCTTCCATCTGTATTCCTTTCCTACCCTGGTACGGGAGATGGTTGCAGTTTTCATGATTCCGGGAATTCTGAATCTGTTACCGAATCTTATGTTCCCTATTTTTCCAAGCCTTATACGGTCGAATCCTCCTTTCTTACCGTCTTTGGAAACGAAATAATAACCCTGGGGGTGAGGATATGTGAACGAGTCGTATCTGTTTTTGGATTTGTATCTCGGATATCCTACATTTCTTCCTTCTTTCCTTCCTTTAAGGAAACTCTTGAATGCTTTGTGTACTCTTTTAGCTACATCATTGAGACAGTTTTGGTAAATCGGTTTCATCCATTCATTATGGTTCCAGATACCTCTGGCAACTTTCATCAAGTATATGTCATTGGGAAGGCCGAGATTACGTTCGAGAAGGAATTTACAGACTTTCCATAGTCTGTTATAGACTTCACGGCATACCTCGAGAAATAACAATAACTTTCTTTCCTGTTCCCTGTTAGGGTAAAGAGCATACTCTGTTGTTCTTATGAAATATCCTTCATCAGAACTTTCTTCAGAATTATCTGAGATAACAGAATGTGTACATTCTTTTCTGAAACTGTGAAAGTTATCGTTTCCCATCTTGTTTTGTTGATTGTTAATTATCTTATATTAATCTCTGAGGGGGAGGTCACCGAATCGCCCGAATTTCCCGAATCGGAGAAGGATTGATAATCTTTCATCGAAATGGTGTCCTAACTGATCTCTGAAGAGAAAAATACCTTTCCACTCAAATTATAACAGAGCCTATAGAATTGTAATGCAGAATATCCGATGATAAGAAGTTTGAAAAAGGGGATAAATCCCCGATTTCAGTATGAAACGCCCTGCCAAAGCATTGCGTTCGCGACTTTCTCGAATCCTGCGATGTTTGCTCCGGCAACGAGGTTTCCTTCCATGCCGTATCTCTTTGCAGCTTCGGATGCCTGTTTGTAGATGTTGACCATGATGCCCTGAAGCTTTCCGTCAACCTCTTCGAAGGACCAGGAGAGCCTTGCACTGTTCTGTGACATCTCCAATGCGGATGTTGCGACTCCTCCTGCGTTTGCTGCCTTTGCGGGACCGAAGAGAACTCCTGCCTTCTGGAACTGAGCGATTGCTCCGGGTGTGCTGGGCATGTTTGCTCCTTCTGCGACTGCAATTACACCGTTTGCGATGAGTGTCTTTGCGGATTCCTCATCCAACTCGTTCTGTGTTGCACAGGGGAGAGCGATGTCACAGGGGATTGTCCAGATTCCGTTGCATCCTTCGGTGTATTTTGCTGAAGGTACGTAGTTGACGTAGGTACTGATCCTGTCCCTCTTTACTTCCTTGATTTCCTGGAGTGTCCTGTAATCGATTCCGTTCTCATCGAGGATGTATCCGTTGGAATCGGAAACTGCGATGACCTTTGCACCGAGCTGTGTTGCTTTCTGACATGCGTAGATGGCGACGTTTCCTGATCCGGAAATGACGACTTTCTTTCCTTCGAAGGACTTTCCGTTATCCTTGAGCATCTCGTCGGTGAAGTAGCAGAGACCGTATCCGGTTGCCTGTGTCCTTGCGAGTGATCCACCGCTGAAGATTGCCTTTCCGGTAAGGACTCCGGTGTAGTCGTTTCTGAGCCTCTTGTACTGTCCGTACATGTATCCGATCTCTCTTGATCCGACTCCGATGTCTCCTGCAGGAACGTCTGTGTCGGGACCGATGTGTTTCTCCAACTCAGTCATGAAGGACTGACAGAAGCGCATAATCTCGTTGTCTGATTTTCCTTTGGGATCGAAGTCAGATCCTCCCTTTCCTCCTCCGATGGGGAGTGTTGTGAGGCTGTTCTTGAAGATCTGCTCGAATCCGAGGAACTTGAGAATTGAAAGGTTGACTGAGGGGTGGAGCCTGAGACCTCCTTTGTAGGGTCCGATTGCAGAGTTGAACTGAACACGGTATCCGCGGTTAACCTGTACCTTTCCGCTGTCGTCTACCCATGAGACACGGAAGATGATTATTCTCTCGGGCTCGACAAGTCTCTCGATGATTCCGGCCTTCTCCAACTCGGGCCTTGCCTCGATGACGGGTTCCAATGATTCCAAGACTTCCTCAACAGCCTGAAGGAATTCAGGCTGGCTTGCGTTACGGGTCTTCAAGTCCTCGAAGACTCCTGAAAGATACTGGTTCTTGATTGCCATTAATAGCTCTCCGTTATTATGAATCCACAGGATTCATCACTGAAATGCGGATTGACATAGTAGTATATAACCGATTCTTTTGTTTGTCAAAAATTGATGTTTAAATATCTATTTTTGTATATTACGATATTATAATATTAGACATTTGTCTATTTTCAAACAATTATAACTGTCACTTTGATGGTTTTCTCACCGACCGTCTTTTAGAAATAGTCTGCTTACAATACGGACCAACGTGAACAGCTATCTGCAGTTATTCAGATTGGGAAATGCCCTTATGGGGATCGTCGGTGTCATAGTTGCGGCTTTCATGGCAGCAGGAACCGGAGTGTTCGACCATTGGGTAGATCTGCTTATCTGCGGATTCTCCGTTGTTGTATTCATCGCAGGCGGTAATGCTCTCAACGATTACATCGATGCGGACATTGACAAGGTTGCCCACCCCGACAGGCCGATTCCATCCGGAAAACTCAGTAGACAGCAGGCATTCATTTCCGGACTTCTTATGTTGGGAGCTTCCGTGGTAGCATCCATGTTCACCTTGGATCCTGCATGTTTCATGATAGTACTCGTTGCATGTGTTCTCATGCTTGCATATGAGACACTTCTTAAACAGAGGGGATTCATAGGCAATCTTACAATTGCAGTCCTTACAGGAATGCTGTTCCTTCTCGGTGGTGCTGCAGTCGGAGATTTCAGAGCTAACATAATCGTTGCCCTGATGGCTCTGCTTGTAAGTGTCGGAAGGGAAATTGCAAAGGACATTGAGGATATGGAGGGTGATGAAGGCCGTAAGACATTACCCATGAGCATCGGTGTAAGGAACGCATCGATCATCGCTGCTGTATTCTTCATCGCAGGCCCTGTACTAAGCATTTATCCGATTATACAGGAGACATACGGAATTCTGTATTATCTTGTTATAGTCGCTGACATCATCTTCCTCTACTGCGCATACGCAGTGTTCAAAGATCCGCACAAAGCTCAGAAGAATGCCAAACTGGCGATGGTGTGTGCCCTGTTTGCTTTCATTCTAGGAATAGCGTTCGTTTGATATAGTGGATTTACAAGTATCCCCTATGGAACGCAGGGAATCGATTCTACTTCTTTTGATAGCTGTAGTAGCATTCATGGACTGTCTTGACGGCAGTATCATTAATGTGGCCCTGCCTACAATTTCCGACCAATTGTCGATCGATATGGCATCGGCGTCATGGTTTACAATCTCATATTTCGCAATGATGGCGGGTCTGCTGATCCTCTTCGGAAGGATTGCTAGCAATACCTCCATCAGAAAGGTGTTAATTTCCGGATTGGTAGTATTCATCATCAGTTCTTTTGTCTGCGGAATAGCTGAGAGTTTCGAAGTATTGCTGATAGCACGTATTGTTCAGGGAACAGGTGCGGCGATGATGGGTGCTACTGTTCCGATGGCATGTGTGAAGTTCTTTTCGCCGCGCATATTGGCATTCGCATTTGCATTCATCACAATAGGATATTCCGTAGGAGCTGCCATGGGTCCTGCTCTCGGAGGAGTTCTTATCGAATTCTTCTCATGGCATTGGATATTCTTTATCAACATACCGATAGGAATCATACTCATCCTTCTGTTGATGATATTTCTTCCTAAGGAAGAGGAGAACGAACACACTCCTGTGGACTATATCGGAGCCGAACTCCTGTTCATTTCCATTCTGGGATGCATTATGTTCTTCCAGAATCTCTCTTCGGATATGGTAACACTTCTGTTCTATGCGGCAGTGTTTTTAATATTCCTTGTACTGTTCACTATCAGGGAACTCCGTACCGAATACCCGTTACTGAATGTCAGAATGTTCCTCAATTCAAGATTCAATCTTACCATCTGTGCATATCTGATTGTAAATGTGGTTTACTTGGGATTGATGTACCTGCTTCCCTTCTACATCGAGATTGTTCTCGGATACGGAAGTTTCGAATCAGGAATGTTGCTGTTCATCCCGCCTGTTGTGACATTGGTATTCTGCATCCCTATTGCAAGATGGTCCGACAATGCAGGCCGTCGCTGGTTCTGTGTAGCAACGTCGGTTTCGATGGCATTGGCCTTCGTTCTGTTGTACTTCAACGGAACATCACTCGGAATCATGATCTTCCTTGCATTGATTCTCATGGGATTCACATGGGCATTCTGCGGAGGCCCTCTTTCATCCAACATTATCGAAACGGTCGAAGGGGAAAGCAGAGAGATGGGTTCTACGATGGTAAGCGAGGCAGGATACTTCGGTTCCACCATCGGAACAGCATTGTTTGCATCACTCTTTTCGTTGTTCGCAGGTACTTCCGGAATAGATATCTCTGACGTTTCACCATCCATGTTCATCGACGGATTTTTACCCTTGATGCTAATCGGGTGTGTCATGGCAGTTATTGCTGCTTTAATGTCATACGTGGTGAAAGACAATGGACGTCAGAATGGAGAAGATGGAATCCAAGGAGATCAAAGGTAAGACTGTTGATTACACAGTGACCAATGTTGGTCCTGTACCCGGAGGGGAAGCTTTCCTTATCGTTTCAGAGAATTCCACCATCCTCTACGATTCAGGATTCGGATTCTGCGGAAACCAGTTGGTTGCAAATATCAAGAAGGTTCTTGGAGGCCGTCCCCTGGATTATGTGCTCATCACCCATTCACATTACGATCACATACTCGGAAGTGCATACTGTGCCAGGGAATGGAAGGATGTGAAAATTGTCGCAGGTGCACACACATCGGATGTCATTCTGAAAGAAGGTGCCAAGAAGACCATGAGGGCACTCAACCACGTAGCAGCAAAAATGTACGGTGTCAACGAATACGAGGATCTTGTAGACAACCTACGTGTGGATATCGCTGTGAATGAAGGCGATGTAATCGACACAGGTGATTTCAGATTCGTTGTTAAGGAGTTTTACGGACACACATTCTGTTCAATCGGATTCTACTGTCCCGAAGAGAAATTCCTTCTTTCATGCGAAAGTATCGGTGTATATCTCGGAAATGATGAAATGGTGCCGATATTCCTTGTAGGATACAATATCGCACTGAACTCCATCGACAAGGCTTTGGAACTCGATATCGATTCGATGTTGCTGGCTCATACAGGAATCGTCACAGGTGACAGGTGCAGAAAGCTTCTCCAGACATCAAGACAGATGGCTGTAGACGGTGCAAAGGAGATTATGGCTGCACACAACGAAGGTAAGGAGTACGAGGAACTTCTCGCAATCCTGAAGGAGAAATACTACACAGCATACGCAAGAAAACTCCAGCCGGAAGCAGCATTCGATGAGAATGCAAAATACATGATTCCCGTTATCATCAGGGATCTCAGCTGATCGATTCTTCTTCGGAGGGTTTTACCCTCCTTACGATCGCTGAATAAGCTCTTATGAACAATCCGACGAATACGGCAGCAAAGACCGTTCCTTCCCTTACGCCGCACAGTTCCCCGAACAGGATCAGTGACATCACAGCTGCAATGGTAATCCACGTAACATCCAATGCAATCTTCACTTTACTGAATTTAAGTCTGAATGTTTCCGAGACTGCAAGCACTATTCCTTCACCGGGCATCATCGAAGTCTTTGAAGAAACCTCTATGAATATTCCCAATGCAAGTACCATGCTGCTTACAACTGTCAATAGCCAGCACATCACGTATCCGTCAGGGTTTATTCCGGATACCAAAGCAACGGATATGTCAGTGAAGATTCCGAACACGAAGGTAACCGCTATCTGAATCAGATGGTGTGCGGTGAAATTCCTTCTCAAAAGAACAAACTGCGCACCGACAAGAAGGAAATTGAATATCATCGTGTAGGTTCCCAGTGAAATTCCGGTGGCAATGTTCAGAACAAAAGGTATGGATGAAATCGGTGTGGTACCTAACTGTGCTTTTGTGGACAGGGCTATACCAATCGTCATAGTAAAGAGTCCGACTGCCATGATCAGGTACCTCTTTACAAGATCAAATTTCATCAATATCCCTGGAAAAATTAGTGGTATTTATACCTCGTCCTTTTTATAAGAAGACTCTTATTGAGTCAGCATGTCACTCACGATGGGACTTGTTGCGGTGTTTGCGGTAGTGAATGTTATCGCTTTTGCCGTATATGGAGTAGACAAGAACAAAGCTATCAAGAATCAGTGGAGGATTCCTGAATCTACGCTCCTCCTTATTTCATTCTTCGGCCCGTGGGGTGGAATACTCGGAATGAACGCATTCAGGCATAAGACACAGAAGCCTAAGTTCAAACTAGTCTACATCTTCGGAATAATCCACCTGATGGTCGTCGCTTTCTTACTGCTCAGCTAGATTCGACGATTTTCACGATTTTATCCACTTCGGATTGAGGATTCTTCCACCAGAGCGGGCTCCACATTCTGTAGATGTCCCAACCTCTGGATTCCAAATATTTTCTGCGGTGATAATCTCTTTCTTTTGTAGACATACTGTTATTGTACAGCTTTCCGTCACACTCGATACCGAGTACGTATCTGTCTCCTTTTCTGACAGCTACATCGATTGAATATCCGCCGATTCCAACATTCTTCTCTGCGGTAAGTCCCCTTTCCAGGAGCATTGAATGGATTTCATCAATCATACGGTCGTTGTGTTCGGTATTGTACGTGAACATATCGTCATCGTGCAGTCCTTTCAAAATACTCTCAGCTGCTGTTTTGCTGCCTTCGCTGATAGCGAAACAGTACTGTAGGTATTTCTTCAGAAGCTTAGGACCTTCGTTCTTAACGTCATCTACATTGAGTTCCGAAGGAACGAATGATGTGACAATGTGGATTTTCTTCTTTGAACGGCTGATAGCGACATTGAGACGGTTCTCCCCTCCGTGCTGGTTCAGCCAGCCGAAGTTCCTTACAATTTTACCGTTAGGGCCTTTTGCATATCCGATGGAGAAAATGATGATGTCACGTTCGTCTCCCTGAACATTTTCTATGTTCTTGACGAACAATCCGATGTCCTCTCCATTCTCCTTCCTGATAATCTCCTGATTGTAGAGTGCAGCAAATTCTTGATCTTCTGCACATCTGTCCTCAAGGAGTTTTTCGATGAGGTCCATCTGTGTGCTGTTGAATGTAATCACACCGATTGTCTCATTTTCCTTTCTCGTCTTCAGGATGTTATCGATGAGTTCGACTACCTTCTTTGCCTCTTCGATGTTGGAACGGTTCTCCCACTGTCCGTTGTCAAGTTTGTGTACGACGATCGGAGGTTCGATTCCTTCATCCACATTCGGTGAAACGAAAAGCCTTCCGTTGTAGAATGCATAGTTGGAGAATGCAATCAGCTCCTCATACTTAGAACGGTAGTGGTATCTAAGCATCACATTGGGGTATCTGAACCTGGAGACATCCAACAGACTGTTGGCTTCCTCAAAGATGGGCATATCCTCATCCTCGTCCATATCGTCTTCATCCATTCCGATACGTCCGGCACCGAGTTTCGAAGGACGTAACTGTTTGTGATCTCCCGCAATTACAACCTTTTTCGCTCTCATGATTGAAGGGATTCCTTTCTCGATGAACATCTGTGATGCCTCATCGAATATGACGAGGTCGAAAAGACCGCTCTGCATCGGTACGATTTCGGATACTACATCAGGTGTAAGCAACCATATTTTGATTCCTTTGAAGAGTTCGAAATCGAATTTTTCAATATATTTGTTAACACTCCACTTACGTTTGAGTTCGATAACACGCTGCATCTCACCAAAACGTTTGGATGTTGTAATTGCACTGAGGTATGCAGAGAGTTTGTGTTCTATCTCAGACTTGGAGACATCCTTTTTACGTGATATGATTCTGTCCAACTCATCGGTCATCATTGAGAAGTTTGACATCTCCTTGATGACGTCTCTGTTGTCGTTCTCATACTTCTGAATCTGCTGAAGGATAAGGAAATTGAAGAGTTCGTCATTGATCAGGTTAGGTGAAGTGACTTCTGTCTTCAGAACCTTGTGAATAACATCCACATACATTTTCTCAGAATCAGTGAGGGTCTCGTATGCGTTGTTCACGGTCATGAACTCGTCGTAGTAGTTCATTCCGACAAGGTACTCGTCGATATCGATGTACGTTCCCATTATATCATGGCATTTGTAGTACTGCCAATATTTTGCGAAAACGTCATTGATCTTGTTCTTCATCTTTCCTTTACCGAGGAGTTTGGAGAAGAATCCTGAATTCCTCCATGCATTGATGTCCGATTTCACGGACAGCATGTCTTCCTTCGCCATCTCTATCTGATAATCGTTCAGATCCGGTTTCAGATCCATCATCCAGGGATGCTGAGCTCTCATATCGAGACAGTCATTCATCTCCGTCACGAAGGAAGGTCTTCTGAATTTGTCATGGATTGAATTGACTGTATTGAAGTCCAATTCAAGCATCTTGTTGTAGAATGCTCCGTTGAATGCGTTGTATTTCTCCAGTTCCCTCTTGTCGGTGGGGTCCAGTTTCTTGTTGATTGAATACAGTCTGTAAGGTTCTACACCCAATTTTCCGGCAGTGTAGAATCCTTTGGAGATCCTCTCCAATTCATCGAGTTTAGCTTCAATCTCAATGGATGTGTTATGGGCATCGTTAGGTGCAGGATCAGTCGGAGGAATTACCTGAATCATGGAATCCAACTGTTTGAAGAAGAGATTCTTATTGTTCACGTCATCGATAAGCATAGCGTATCTTGACAGTTTACCCAATCTGGAGTAAACGACATCCAATGCCGCTTTCTTCTCAGAAACGAGAAGGACTGTGTTTCCTTCACTGGCGAAATCCGCTATCAGATTGGAAATAGTCTGTGACTTTCCGGTACCAGGAGGTCCCTGGATGACCAAACTGTCAGTGTTCTTGATGGTAGAAATCGCTTCTTCCTGTGCAGTGTTCAGATCGTTGATGTAGATCAGATCCCTTTCGGAGAATGAGTTGTTAAATGAATTTCCTGAAACGGGATCCTTGTGATCCGTTTCTACATACAACAGAAGTTCATCCAACAGAGGATTGACCATCTTTCCGTCTACGATCTTGATGAAATCCTTCTGAATCGAGTTTGAATAAGTAGGGAACCTTCCGATGACTGCATTCTTCTTCAGGAAAAGCGTTCCCAGGTCGTAGTTGGGGAACTGGTCTGCGAGATAGTTGACATAGGCTTCGATGTCTCCGGGAGCGGATTCGTCCTGAATCCTCAATCCGACCTGTGCATAGAAATCTATGACTGTATCGATAAACTCCTCTCTGGAAACATCATCCATGACGTTATCCGGAAGAGGTTTCTTTATCTTGTTGAGTTTGAACAGTCCCAATACCAATGTGTTGTTGAATATGGCATCCCTGCTGTCATCGAACCTCATATCGATGGATCCGTTACTCTTAACGAGTTCAACAGGGAACAGCACCAAAGGTGCCTTGACATCGAACTTCTCGCCGGGAAATCTTCCTTCGACGAAAGGATAACCGACATACAGGTCGTTCTGTCCCTTCTCCCTGATGATTCTGTTGATGTTCCTCTGTAAAGTGGAGAGTTTCTCGAAGTGATCCTTCCTTCTCTCCAGTTTTTTGTTGGTGTTGGTTGCGAGTGTTACCTTCTTGTTCCTTTCGAACAGAGGCTTCAGGGGATCGCAGAATTCCTTAACCTTCTCCAAATCGAAAGCTTCCTTAGCACTCGTTATTTTGGGAAGATAGAGTAGTTTGTTTCCGCGGCTGATGTTGACGAGCTTCTTCTCAAGTTCCTGAAGGGTTGTTTCCATATTCTGGTCCATCTTGACATCCTGGGTGACGGACCCGTCCTTCATACTGAACGCATATACCGCATCAAGAAAATCCTGTCCGAAGTTGGATATGAATGCCTTACCCAATCCTGGAATCGTATTGAAATCCGAAAGTTTACGCGGCCTCAGCCTTGCGATATCCCTGAGGTTCTCATCTGTACAGATCCTCGGGGTCTTGCCGGTCATGATCTTCATTTCTTTCTTCAGTTGGTCTCTGAGTACCAGAAGCGTTTCGTAAAGCTCGTTTTCGGATGTCATTTAATCAACCCTTGGGAAAGTTACACTTAGTGAATTCAGAATCTAATGTGCATCCCAACAGAGGGTGTATATACTAGCCCCTTAAAATCATATCTAGCCAAACAGTAGGGATTATACTGTAATCAAACATTTGAAAAATTCGTCATTTTTGACATAATTTTCAAAATTATGTAGAAATTGTAAATTCCGTAACAAAAATTATACAAATACGTTATATACAATCTATCCTTCATCGGGTCTACGGGTAGAATGAAGTACCAAATCATTTTCAATCCCATGGCTCGCAACAAAAAGTCCAAGAAGTTTCTGGACCAGGTTTGCGGCAGATTGGACAAAGAAGGACTCGAATATGTGGTCCACTCCACCGAATCCAGAGGTCACGCTGAAAAGATAGCTGGAGAACTTTCTAAAGAACATAAGGAAATCATTGTAGTCGGCGGAGACGGAACCATACACGAGGTTATCAACGGTATTTCAAATCACTCAGATGTCAATTTGGCACTGATCCCTGCAGGAACAGGTAACGACTTCTGCGGAGGTTTCAACGGAACCGTAGATTCTGTTATGGATGCTGTCATTGCCGGAAAGACACAGCCCACCGATTTTATGGAATTCAACGACCGTATCTGTGTCAATGTCGGCGGAACAGGACTCGATGTAAGTGTCCTGGAAGGTGTCGCCAAGGGAAAGATGAAGAGCAGCATCAAGTACACATGGTGTCTCATCAAATGTGTTTTCACATACAAGGCACAGAAGGTAAGAGTTGTCGCAGACGGTTATGAGTTCGATGAGAAAGCACTGATCGTTGCAGTATGCAACGGAACAAGACTCGGAGGTGGACTCCCCATATGTCCTACAGCATCCGTCGATGACAAGAAAATCGAAGTTGTCATTGTCAAGGATATGAGCACTATGAAACTTCTCGGTGCAGTTTCATATCTTCTCCGTAACAGGCTTTTGGAAGTTCCTTTGGTAGAGCATATCACATGCAACGAGGTGGAGTTCATTCCCGAGAAAGCATGTACCATCCAGATGGACGGTGAACTCTATCATAACGTCACAAGTCTCAAAGCAAAGGTGAGACAGGCGCTCAACCTTTACAGATGATGCCCATATATCTTCTTCAACAGTGGTTGAGTCCAAGCCAAATGTTTTATTTATAATGCGCAATCGGGAGTTTATCAGATTCAGACCCATCGTCTGAAATGGAGAAAGATTCAGATGAAAGCATTATACAGTGACGGAAGAGTTGAAGAGTGTGAAGACGAGTTGCCTGTAATCAGACACACTACATCACACATCATGGCACAGGCAGTCCAGAGACTTTTCCCCGGTATCAAGCTTGCCATCGGTCCATCCATCGATGACGGTTTCTACTACGACTTCGACAAGGACGGCGGATTCAAGCCCGAGGATCTTGAAAAGATCGAAGCTGAAATGAAGAAAATCATCAAAGAGAACCTCAAGATCGAGACGTTCACACTTCCCAGAGAAGAGGCAATCAAATTCCTCGAGGAAAAGGGAGAACCCTACAAGGTTGAATTGGTCAATGACCTTCCCGAAGATGCACAGATCAGTTTCTACAAACAGGGTGAATTTGTGGATCTCTGTGCCGGCCCTCACTTAACATACACCAAAGGAGTCAAGGCATTCAAGCTCATGTCCCTCGCAGGAGCATACTGGCGCGGTGATGAGAAGAACAAGATGCTCTCAAGGGTATACGGAACAGCATTCCAGGACAAGGAGAAGTTGGAATCATACCTTACCATGCTAGAAGAGGCAAAGAAGAGGGACCACCGTAAATTGGGTAAGGAACTGGGATTGTTCACAATGATGGAAGAAGGTCCAGGATTCCCGTTCTTCCTTCCCAAGGGAATGGTTCTCAAGAACACTCTCATCGATTACTGGAGAAGCGTTCACCAGAGGGAGAACTACCATGAGATCTCAACCCCTATCATGCTTAACAGACACCTTTGGGAGATGTCCGGTCACTGGGACCACTACAAGGACAACATGTACACAACGAAGATCGATGAAGAGGACTTCTGTGTCAAGCCAATGAACTGTCCTGGAGGAGTATTGGTCTACGGAAGCGAGTCACGTTCATACAGAGACCTTCCCTTAAAACTCGCAGAACTGGGTCTTGTTCACAGGCACGAGAAATCAGGTACATTGCACGGACTCATGAGGGTCAGGTGTTTCACACAGGACGATTCACACATCTTCATGACAAGGGATCAGATTACTGATGAAATCAAGGCAGTAGTACGTCTGATTGATGAAGTCTATTCCATGTTCGGATTCAAGTATCATGTCGAACTCTCAACAAGGCCCGAGGACAGCATGGGAAGCGATGAGGACTGGGAGGATGCAACCAACGGCCTCAGGGAGGCATTGGAGGATCTGAACCTCGATTACGTTGTAAACGAGGGAGACGGTGCATTCTACGGACCCAAGATCGACTTCCATTTGGAGGATACCTTGGGAAGGACATGGCAGTGCGGAACAATCCAGTTGGACTTCCAGATGCCTCAGAGGTTTGATATCAGCTACATCGGAGCTGACAACGACAAGCACAGGCCTATCATGATCCACCGTGTCGTGTTCGGTTCAATCGAGAGGTTCATCGGAATCCTTATCGAACATTATGCAGGAAGGTTCCCTGTCTGGCTCTCACCTGTTCAGGTCAAGGTACTTTCGGTTTCCGAGAAATCACGCCCATATGCAGCAGAGATCTACCAGAAGCTTAGGTCTGCAGATATCAGGGTTGAAATCGACAACAGGGACGAGAAGATCGGATACAAGATCCGTGAGGCTCAGTTGGAGAAGGTACCCTATATGCTTGTAATCGGTGAGAAGGAAGTTGAGACTTCAACACTCACAGTCAGAAGCAGGGACAAGGGAGATCTCGGAACACGTGCTGTTGAGGAATTCATACAGCAGGTTGTTGAAGAGACAGTCAACAGGTCCGCTTAAGAAAACTACGGGGTTCAATCCCCCAATTTTTATCTTTACTAAACTTGCTTTTTACTCAAGTAATTTGTAACCTGTTTTGTATGATTTTTCTGCGAATTGTATTATTTTCACGTCAATGTTCAATGGACTATCATTAAATTTTCATAGGAAATGATGGTTTTTTTGAAATTTCCTTGTAATTATGAGAAACTCCTTTCCGTCCTTGGAACGGACGAACATTTCAAAAATATCCTTCCAATTTTTCTATTCATCCGGAGGGATTCCGCAATATGATGAAACACTTTCAGAAAATTACTTCAGAAGTAAAGAACTGTTGTTTCTGTTGGTGAAGAAATACAAAGCATCTTTGTCTTTGATGAACTCCAGAATCTCCACCATATCAATGATTACGAAATTTTTATTCGAGTAATTATTATCTGAATAATAATCAACGTGTTTCTAACATCACTACTTAAAGTAAGAGATATGATATAATAAACAATGTAGATAAAAAAGAGGATCCAGGACTCACAGCCTGGAAATCCTGTTTTTTAATTCCTCAGTCATCTCGGTAGCAGACTCATAATCCTTGGGATCCATAGTCTCTCCGAATATTATACTGAGTTTCCTTCTCTTCAGACTGATCAATTTCGGATACTTCTTATGACGAGGGAAAATCTCGAACGAACCGTCTATCCTTACAGGAAGGATCCTTTTTCCGGACTGTATGGACAGTTCTGCAGCTCCTTCTTTGAAAGGAAGCATAGTGCCATCCCTTGAACGTGCACCTTCGGGGAAGATCATCATGATGTACTTCTCATTCTGAAGACATTCCAATGCTCTCTTCGTTGCAGGTAAAGCATCTCCGAATCTGTCAACGGGAATGGCACCGAACACATCAGCCAATCTGCTTTCGATTCCGTGGTCGTCCAACCTTTCCTTTGCCGCCATTCCTGCGATACGGCTGTAATCTATCCTGCCGTATCCTGCATTGACGATCCAGAAAGGATCCAGATAGGATTCGTGATTACTGCTTATAATGTAGTTGTCTCCGTCGGTGGGGATATTCTCCAATCCCTTGATTTCAAATTTGTAAGGCATGGAGAGTCTTCTTGCCCATTTACGGAGTCTCTTACCTGTCACCTCATTCCTGGGTGAAGGGTACATACTCATGTCCTGCTCAGGAACATCGTCCACGACAATCTCATCATCATTTTCGAGGGTTTCCAACAGATCTTTTACGGTAACCGCTCTTGCAAAAAGATATCCCAAATCACGGTCGTAGATCTGTTCGAGGTCACATTTTACATTGAACAACGTGATCGAATCAAGACCCAAATCGTCAATGAGTTTGCTGTCTTCAGTGATACGTACGTCAGGCCTGTATTTCCTCAATACGGAGAAGAGGTCATCCATATCCTGCTGGATTGTCTTGTTGCTCTCAGGTGACGGTTTCTTTCCGTACAATGCAATGTCCCTGAGAACGAAACGTCTGATTTTTCCCACTGAAGTTTTAGGAATTTCTTCAATGAAATGGATCTTGTCAAGACTGTACATCGATGCAGCCGCTGCAGATGAAGATCTCAATTCGCTCTTAATCTCATCCTTCCTCTCATTGGTGAATGACTCATCCAATACGAACATGTGGATTTCATCGTATCCTTCCTCTGTAGGAACTCCGCAACATGCAATCTGGTATGCACCGTTGATCAATTCTGCATAGTAAGCGTCAACATCCTGAGATGCTACCTTCTTTCCGTTACGGAGGATGATACTTTCTTTGATCCTTCCGACGATACGTACTCTTCCTTTTCTGTCGATATATCCTCTGTCTCCTGTATGGAACCATTCGCCGTCGAATGCCTTCTCAGTGGAAACGGGATCCCTGAAGTATCCTTTCATTATCAGCTCGGTGTTGACCTGAATCTCTCCGATTCCTTCCTCGTCAACATCAGCCACTCTGACTTTTACAATATCGACAGCATCATACTTTCCTGAGGATTCGTATTTGATGTTGTCTGCAGCTGAAATAGCAGCGATAGGAATGTTGGTTTCAGTTGTAGCGTAGAAGTTGACCCATTCCAATCCCATTCCTATGAAGAATTTAGGTGTCGAATCTTTAACCGGAGATGCACCTGTTACAATGGTTACTATATTTTCACCGAGGAACTGTGAATAGATTCCCTTAAACAGTTTTCTTCCCATCTTTATTCCAGTCTTCCTTCTGATAAATCCGTTAAAATTCAATATGGATTTGATAGCAAAATGTACCAACTTTCCTTTCTCACGGATCTTCTCGAAAGCCTTCTGCTCCATGATGTCGAAGACGGCGGGAACTGTAAGGAAGTGTGTGGGCTGGAACATTTTCAGTCCTTCGAGATAACGTAAAGGTGTGACGTTCTCAAGGAAATCCAGTTCAGCTCCCCAGAAGAATGCTACCATTGCAGAGATGTATCCTGCTATGTGATTCAAAGGAAGGACGTAGAAGTAGTTAATTTTGCCAGGAACACCGTCAAGACCGACAATCTTACTGTCCACTTCCATGGCACGCATGACACTGTGGTATGTCACATTCACACCTTTCATCAATCCTGTGGTTCCCGATGAGAAAAGGACAATCATCACATCTTCATCCGGATCGACTGTGTGTGAAACGATGTTTTCAGGAGTTCCTGCCACATGTGTCAAAACCCTCTTTTCCTCTCCGAATATGAAACAAGGCATGCTGTTTCTGAATGATTCGTCAAAGTTCTCCAATCTGTCTCTGATTGTTATGAGTGCAGATGGGTCGGATATTTTCAGAAGTCTTCTGATCTCGTCACTGGGAAGTGAATCATCAATCAATGCTGCGGTGATACCGATGCATGGTAACGAGAACAGGGTCATGAGATAGAATGGTGACAGAGGCGCGACTATTGCAACTCTGTCTCCTGCAGTGAAACCGCGGTCGGTCATTTCCTTTTTTACGATTTCAATCTGTTCTTTGACCTGTGAATATGAAAATCTAAGTTTCTCTCCGGAATCATATGCATAAACCAATGCACTGTGCGGACCGAATTCACCGGTAATCCTTTCAACGAGTTCGGAGAAATCATGACGTGTGAATCTGATGCTGCGGTCGGACGGGATGATTTCCTTCCCTGCGGCCGACGCCTTACTGGAACTTGACACGTCTCTCGGTATACACTCTTATTTGTTAAGTGTATCGTGTGTCAGCTCTATGTTGCCTATGGTTTTAGGTGAACATACAGAGATTATGTAGTTCTGATAATTCAATGATATGGCAGAATATCTGGCACTTTCATTCTCCGAATCGTACACTTCATTACAGTCAAAGTCTACGATTATCCTTGACGGATCGATACGCAGTCCCAAACCGATCATTTTCAGATATGCCTCTTTGCATGTCCACATTCTGAAAAGATATGTAAGTCTGTTATCGGATAATTTCATGTATCGGATTTCTTTTTCATTTAACGCTTTATCAAGATTCTGTGACAGTTTTTCATCTATCTTTTCTATATCTACACCGATAGGTTCGTCGGATGTGACAAATACAGTGTATTTTCCTGAATGTGAAATGTTGAAGTAAGTTTTCTCTGAAATTGGCTTGCCGTTTTCATCCTCACCAATGCAACATGACAGATTTCTGTAGTATTCGGATGCTTTTCTTTCAGAACTTCGAGGAGTTCCGTCACCGAGATCGGAATGATCAAGAATATGACAGATGACAGTTTCACAATTGTCCGTTTTCATATTGACGGTCTCCGTTTTTACTGTATAATTATTAAATCTAATAAGATCTTTGCAGATTGTGAATAATCCATTCAGTTGGGGATAAATCTGTTTTCTGCAGATTAATCTGCAAAAAACAGCATTTTTTCTGCAGATAAATCTGCAAAAAATCGATATGTATTTAACTAAATAAAATCATCAACACTATGATGCTCAGAAGAAAAATGTTTGATCAACTCAAAAAATGGAAGTCCAGATCTCACAAATCGTTGCTGATTAAAGGTCAAAGACAGGTTGGGAAGACATATATCATAAGAGAATTTGCCAAATCTGAGTATGACGATTATATCGAAATCAATTTCTCAAAGGATAAAAGCATCTTCAAAGTCTTTGAAGGTGACCTCGATGTTGATGTAATCATTAATAACATTTCCATTGTAAAAAACAAAGAGATTGTACCTGGAAAAACATTATTGTTTTTTGATGAAATTCAAGAATGTATGGAAGCATGGGCTTCATTAAAATTCTTTACCATAGATGGGAGATATGACGTAATAGCTTCAGGTTCTCTTCTTGGTGTCACTATACCTCATAAAAATAAGTCAGAAATTGAACCTCTGTTACCTGTCGGATATCAGGAGCAGTTCACGATGTATTCGCTCGATTTCGAGGAATTCCTTTGGGCAAACGGAGTATCAGAAAAAACTATCGATATTTTACGAAACAACATCCGAAATAAGGAACCGATTAACGATATCATATATGAAAAAATAAGGGGACTTTTCAAATCTTTTATGATTGTCGGCGGAATGCCGGAGTCAGTTGATAGATTTGTCAATACTGGAAAGTATAGTGAATCATTTAATGTAATGGATACAATCCTTGCTGTTAGCCGCAACGATATGCTTCGTTACAATTCAGGTGTCAACAGAGTAAAGACTTTGGAATGTTTTGATGCAATTCCTTCAAATCTTTCCCAATCTAATAAGAGATTTATGTATTCCCGTATTGACGGAGGCGGATCCAGGAATTCAGCAGAGAAATACATGGGTAATATTCTTTGGATAAGGGATGCGGGAGTTGCCAATATATGTTATTCTCTGTATCAGCCATCTCTTCCGTTAAAAGGAAATGAGATAAGGGATGTATTCAGACTCTACTTGTCCGATACAGGGCTTCTTCTGCATATGTTCGGACCGGGTGCAGTTGAAGCTGTAAATGATTGGAACACTTCGTACAATATGGGTGCTATTACCGAGAATATAATATCAGAGTGTCTTGTAAAATGCGGTTTCGATCTTCATTATTACAGAAAAAATAGCGGTCCCGATAAGATGGAATTAGACTTTGTAATTGAGACTCCAGCCGGGTGTACAGTGATTGAGGTCAAATCAGGTAAAGACAGGACTGCACCCTCTATCAACAAAGTTTCTAAATTCCATGAGATTGATGAAAAGATTGTATTTGAAGATTCAAATATATCTGCCGATGAATCTGGAATGCTTCATCTCCCATTCTTTGTTGCTGCATTTATGAAAGAAATATATCATAATATGGAAAATTCTTTATTCAGATGATTTTTCACTAAAAATTGTATGGCAGACAGATTTATCTGCAATCTAGACACACTACGGTTTGATAGTTTAATCCACAAAAATTCTTAACATAAATCCCCCGAGGGGGGTAAAAAGTTTATAGAGGGGCGGTAGGGGGGTAACCTACCAATGGACGAATTCAGCTGAAATATCTCTTCAGGAGACCTTCGAAGGCTTTTCCGTGTCTTGCCTCATCCCTTGCCATCTCATGTACTGCATCGTGGATAGCATCGAGGTTTGCTGCCTTTGCCATCTTGGCAAGCTCGGTCTTTCCTGCTGTTGCTCCGAATTCTGCTTCGACTCTCATCTCGAGGTTCTTCTTTGTGCTGTCTGTTACGACCTCTCCGAGCATCTCTGCGAACCTTGAAGCGTGGTCAGCCTCTTCATAAGCAGCCTTCTCCCAGTAGAGTCCGATCTCAGGATATCCTTCTCTGTGTGCTACTCTTGCCATTGCAAGATACATTCCGACTTCGGTACACTCTCCCATGAAGTTTGCTCTGAGGCCTTCAATGATCTCTTCGGGGACACCGTCGATGATTCCTACTTTGTGCTCGGCAGCCCAAGTCTTGTCCTCATCGAGTACTTCCTCGAACTTCTCTCCGGGTGCGTTACAAACTGGACATTTGTCGGGGCGGCGGTCGCTCATGACAATTTCACCGCATATCAGGCATCTCCATTTCTTCATTTTTAATCACCTTGTCCGTGTTATTCTCTAATTATCATATAGATTTACTAGTATATATTAACAACGTTAACAGGCATTTAAAAAAATGTTATTCATAGTCAAATTTTCTTAGTAATCCCTTGATTTTAATATGAAAAGACAGATTGAGAAACAATGGAAGTCACTGTTTTCGAATGGGGGGTCTTCTTCGCAATAGTGTTGATTCTCCTGTTTATAGATCTGTTCGTACTTCACCGTAAGAACAAACATATCACAGTGAAGAGGGCAGTTCTGGAATCAATGATGTGGATATCTGTCGCCCTTCTTTTCGGTATATGGATTTATGTCAAGGGCGGTACGGACGATGCGGTCAGTTACTATGCCGCATATGCCATCGAGAAGGCGATGTCCGTGGACAATCTCTTTGTGTTCATATTACTGTTCTCGATGTTCGCAATACCAGACGAATATCAACATAAGGCACTTTATTATGGTATTATCGGAGCGATCGTTTTCCGTGCAATATTTGTCTTTATCGGATCCGGACTGTTGGAAACCATAGATTTCATGATGTACATCTTCGGAATCATCCTTGTTTTGTTCGCATTCAAGACCATACTCAAGAAGGATGATGAAGGTGAGAGCAAGATAGTCAAATGGCTGTGTAAACACATCAATATGTCAGAGAATCTTGACGGAACCAAACTGTTCACGGTTCAGAACGGAGTGAAGATCGCAACACCGATGCTTGTCTGTGTCATCGCTATCGAACTTACTGATATTGTGTTCGCTATAGACTCCGTACCTGCATGTTTGGCAATTACAAGCGATACATTCATCGTATACACATCCAACATCTTCGCAGTTCTCGGACTCAGATCACTGTACTTCGCTCTCCGCGGATGCATGTGCTCACTCAGGTACATGAAATACGGACTGGGCGGAATCCTGCTGTTCGTAGGAATCAAGATGCTCATTGCCGACTTCTACCATGTGGATGTTGTCACATCATTGGTAGTAATCCTCGGAATGATACTGATTACAGTAGTTGCATCCGTGATGTCCAATAAGGGATGTCAGGTCGACAAACCAGCTTAATCAGGTTACTCATCTCTGCAGGAGACAAGTTTCCTGTAGAGATCTGTACCTATGCATTCTTCTGCATGTTCACACCACTGAATACAGGACTGAATATCGTTGAAAGCTACGAATCCGCATTTGTCACATTCAGCTTTCAGATCGATTGAAAAAAGTTCAATTTCGTTACCGCAGTTCGGACAGATTTTAATCTCAAGCTGAGGCGTACTGTTGTTGCATGAACCGGGGCACTTGAACTTCATAACAGGTTATGGCATTCAAACCGTTAATACATTCTTGTGGAATCCGAGTGATCTGCAATCACCGGATGCCAGAGAAACAAGTTCCGATATGTGGAGTACAGGTATTCCGTCTGGATACGAATCGTATCTGCTGAAACATGACGGACATCCGACAATGACGGCATCCAGACCCTTCATGGATTCCTGTCTTTCCTTCATTATTGATTCTGATATGCCCTCAACCATCTTACCGCAGCAGCCTATCTGCAAATCAACCAACTCAATTCCCGGGATCGATGAAACGACCTCTTTGATTTCCGCCGTTTTGTGAAGGAGGTGGCATCCAGGCTGTATAGCCACCTTAAGATTTACAGAGTTCATTTCCTTCAGTTTTTGAATATTCTGATGGTAGATGTCTACAATATGTACAGCATCGGCACCGGCAGAAGACATTTCATTCGAACATCCGGGACAGAGAGTAATTATTTTCCTGCACGTATCGTTTTTAACATAATCCATCTTTATTCTGTTCCTTTCCTCATCTTCCATTATGCGGTAAGGTATGGGGAAGGTACAGCACCCCGCTTCCAGACGTTTATTTTCAATTCCGAGTGAATTAAGGGATACCGATGCAGAATACTCGATGAAAGGCAGTAAAGCTCTGACGAAACATCCCGGCATAATCTCCAATCCATTTTCAGAAAAAGGAATCTCAGGCACAGAATCATCATCTCTTATCGGAAGATGGTATCCTGTTCTCATGAAGGTCTGCGGGATCCTGAAGTTGTATTCGACACAGGTAACATACATCATCACTTTCCAAGGATCGGTTTCCGAACAGACCGAAGTACATTTACCGCAGCCTATGCAGCCTTTGGCTGAAGATAGATTGCCCAACATTACTTCCATAGGATTGCATCCACCGTGTCTGTGTGACGTACATGTCTCCGTACATAATCCGCACTCGATACATTTCTTCATCAGCTGGACGATATCTTCCCTGTACTGTTCCTGTGCCATCGGACGTTGAATATTGTCTGCCTTAAAAAGATAAACTGCCGAAACAGATGGGATTATTACTTTCAAAGGTAATATCAGAACGCTATGGCCAAAATATCACATTCAACGGATGCCGCTCCGGGTGCAGTCGGACCCTATTCTCAGGCTGTATCGTTCGGAAACACACTCTACATTTCCGGACAGCTTCCTGTAGATCCCGTTACAGGTTCCATACCTGAATCACCTTCCGAACAGGCAGAACAGGTACTTTCAAACATTCGGAATATAGCAGAATCTGCCGGCTACAGAATGGACGATGCTGTGAAACTCACAATGTTCATCAAAAATCTCGATGATTTTTCCGAAATAAACGAAGTGTATGCAAAATTCTTTACTGAGCCTTATCCGGCAAGATCCTGCGTACAGGTCTCCGGAATCCCAAAAGGCGCAGATATGGAAATCGATGCAGTATTTATGAAGGGTTAACCGATGTACTCCCCTCTGTCAAATCTGCCTCTGATGAGTGATCCGTCATCCGCATAGGCGATACCGTCACCATGAGGTTCGCTGTTCATGAACTCTCCTTCATAACAGAGTCTGCCGTCGGAATACAGTTTACCTCTTCCGCAGAATTCAGAATCTTTAAAGTCCCCATCATAACATAGTTTACCATTTGGAAGGTATAATTGCCCTTTTCCGTTGGGTTCACCGTTAATGAAATCGCCGATGAGTATCGAACCGTCAGGAGTGAACAGTTTACCTTTACCGTTCTTATCACCGTTTATGAAGGATCCCAGGTACTTCGTACCGTCAGGTGTGATTAGCTCTCCGTTTCCGTGCATCTGGTTGTTCTGGAATTCACCCGAATAAACTGTTCCGTCCGGAAGTTGAAATTTTCCCAAACCGCAAAACTGTCCGTTGACAAACTGCCCGCTGTATCTGGAACCGTTGCTGTAGTACAGTTCTCCTTCACCGTTGAAATTGCCGTTGACGAAATCTCCGTGATACCTTCCGCCGTCAGGTGCAGTGAGTGTTCCTTTTCCGTGGATGACATTGTTCATGAAAGTACCTACAATCCTGGAACCGTCTTCCAGAATGTATTCCCCTTCACCGTTGAACATTCCGTTAACGAACTCGCCGATGTAACGTCTTCCGTCGGAAAACCTCAGATCTCCGTTGCCGTGAGGTATTCCTTTAAGAATCTGACCTGAATATGTTCCGATATCCATCTGAATGTCCGTTACTTCGATGATTCCGTCTTCTGACATGGGAGTTCAGAACCCAATCATCTTCAGATATAATAACATCTGGCTATCTAGATAGGAACTTAACTCCCATTCTTTTGGCCATTTCCAAACAGGTACGCTCCTGTTCATCAGTAATTGTACCCGATACTACAGATACAGTTACGCTGGGGATGTATTTCTTACAGTTTTCGATAAATGAAAGGAGTTCTGAATAACATCCTTCGCCGAATATACAGTCGGTGAGTTTCAGATATGTTTCTTCATCAGGAGCATTAAGAGATACCGATACGGCATCAAACATCTTCAGTGAAGGTACTATATCCCTTCCGTTAATCAGATTACCCATCCCGTTGGTGTTGAGTCTAATCCTCTTTTTGTACTCTTTTTTAATGTGCTCAGCCAATTGGGTGACAAGATCTATTCTCTCTGTAGGTTCCCCGTAACCGCAGAACACTATCTCCTTGTACTTTCTCATATCCCAAGATATAAGTTCCCTCCTCATCTCATCGAAATCAGGTTCCGTAGATAACCAAAGCGTATCCGCATCTCCCAAATTGTCGGTAAGATTCCTAACACAGAACGTACATCTGTTGGGACACCTGTTGGTTATGTTCAGATAGAGGCTGTCATGCAGACTGTACACGATCGACATTTGCGGGCTCCCTGCTTATGTTCTCAGTTTTGAATTTTGTATATCCGAGGAAGTCCTTGGAGGACATTTCGATCTGAAGTCCGATCTTGCCTGCACTGAAATAGACTGTATCGAAATTCTGAATCGAACTGTCGACTACGGTTCTCATCTCCTTCTTCATACAAAGCGGAGAACATCCTCCGTGAACATACCCTGTCTGATCCAGAAGTTCCTTGGATTTCATCATCTCAACTGATTTTTCACCTACGGAGGCTGCAGCCTTCTTAAGATCCAGCTCCATATTAACCGGAATAAGGAAAACGAAACCTTTCTTGCTCTTTCCAACAGTTACAAGTGTCTTGAACACCTGATCCGGATTCTCACCCAACGAAAGAGCAACCTCTTCTCCGTTCATGGATTCGCCGTTTTCGTATGTGTGAACGTTGTAACTGAGTCCGGCTCTGTCCAGGGCCCTCATGGGGTTCGTCTTCTCCATACTGCATCCGATTGCTGAATGTATTCAATATCCTTTCCGTTCAACCCTAATAATATTCTTTTTTCGGAGGTTTCAAAATTATTAACATTCGCACAATACTTTAATAATAGAAATCCAAAATAGCCTTTTATGGACGGAATGATTGTATTCGCATGTTATGCTGTCATCCTGTTCCTGGTCTCAATGGTTGGTGCATATCTTCCTCAGATCAGGAAGCTGAGCGATGAGCAGACACACATGCTCATCGCATTGGGAGCGGGAATCTTCCTCGGATTGCTGTTCCTCATGCTGATTCCTGAGGCCTTCCACATGGCCGTCGGACACGAAGGAAAATCATACGATACTGTTGCACTGATGTTCCTTATCGGATTCCTTCTCCTGGCTTTCGTGGACACATTGATCAAACATTATCATATGGCAAGCTGTCCCTGTGAGTGTCACCAGGACGAACACAGGCACGAGATCTATTCGATATCTGCATTCATCGGACTTTCGGTACACGCATGCTGTGACGGCCTTTCTTTGGCTGCCGCATTAATCGGGGGAGAGAGCATTGGATTTGTCGCACTCATCGGAATGTGCGTTCACAAGTTCGTCGTACTGTTCTCACTTTCATCATCACTGCTTCTGAGTATCGACAGTATGAAACAGAGATGGAAGTATCTTACAGCCTTCTCACTCATCACACCTTTGGCAGGTGTTGTATTCTATCTCTTCATGCAGGGAATACATATCGATGATTTCGTAGGTATGCCTCTGGCATTCGCTGCAGGAACATTCATGTTCGTAACATTCTGCAACATGATCCCTGAAGCATTCCACAGGAAGAACAATGAACTGAAATCGTTCATCATTGTATTCCTCGGAGTTGTGATTGCTGCAGTAAGTATCGCAATAACGTCTGTTCTCGGCGGACACGTACACTGAGGGTATTTACCCTCTGTACGGTTCTTTTTCTATCACGTATTTGTGTCCGATGGAATCCAGATAGTATCCGATATCCTCTTCGGATTCCATAAGTTTCCTGTATTCCTCTGCGGAAGTGAATATGTGTAACAGTCCGTCGTAGACCCTCACACGGAGCTGTGTTACTTCTGAGATTGACCTGATGCTGTATTCTATATCCTCAACGAACTCCAGGTCATCGGGTGTGACAGGTGTTCCGATGGGATACCTCATGAGCATACATGTCTCTTTGACGAGGTTGACCGGGAGATTGAGGGATTTGTAATAATCCTCGATGGCTTTCCTTCCCACATTAGCATCAACAAACGGTGATTTGATTCCCTGTTTGAATGCAGCCTTCATTCCGGGTCTGAACTTGTTGACATCATCTGCGTTGTCACCGTTGAGGATCCATTTGATTCCCTGCTGATCCGCATATTTCCATATTGCCCTGTACATTGTGTCCTTACAGATGTAACATCTGTCTTCTCCGTTGTCCAGGATATTCTGGAGATCCTCATACTCGAGTTTGATGACCTTGAGCCTGATATCCAGATGGTTGGCAAGGACCATTGCTATGTCCCTTGTCCTTTCGCTGATCATGGGAACATCGACCATGATTGCTGTTACGTTATCGCCAAGGACATCCTTGCAGATGCTCAACAGTACGGTACTGTCAAGACCGCCTGAGAAACAAACTATTGCCCTTTCCATTGATTCAATGTACTTCTTCATAACAGCTATCGACGTATCCATGAATCCTGAATGGATTACAATCTATATAATGAATGATAAATCCATAGCTGTCGCTACCATTAAGAAACATGCAGTCAATCAGGGAATATGGACGTGAAAAGTATCCTGGAATCCTTTAAGAAAGGGGAATTATCCGCCGATGAGGCAGAGAAACTCCTCCGTATGGATTATATCGATTCCATCGGAGACAGTGTCCTTTTCGACAGTTCACGTCATCTCAGAACCGGAATTCCGGAAGTAGTATACGCAAATTCCAAGAAACCGGAGACCGTTCTTGAAATTGTAAGAAAAAGGGATTCCGGAATTCTTCTCATATCCAAAGCAAAGGATGAACATCTGGATCTTCTTGAGAAGGGGATTCCGGAAATCAGGATATTCCGTGAATGCGGAATGGCCGTTAAAGGGGAATTTCCGGAAAAGAAGAAGGGTAGGATCGGGATTATTACTGCAGGTACTTCCGATATACCCATCGCTATGGAAGCAAAACTAATGGCCGAAGCTATGGGTATCGAATGCATAACATTCTTCGATATCGGTGTCGCAGGACTCCACAGGATACTGGAACCTATGCAGAAGCTCATCGAATCCCATGTATCCGCAATAGTCGTTGTTGCAGGTATGGAGGGGGCACTGCCTACAGTTGTCTCATCCCTTTCACCTGTTCCTGTAATCGGTGTACCTACATCCACAGGTTACGGGTACGGAGGAAACGGTGAATGTGCTTTGATGTCCATGCTCCAGTCCTGTTCTCCCGGGCTTTCAGTGGTAAACATTGATAACGGAATCGGAGCGGGAGCAACCGCAGCATTGATCGCAGGAAACAGATCAGATGTCCCGTAAGGCTCCCTTCTTCTCCACGGATACCCAGAACAATCCTTTGAACCGTAACACCAACGGTCTATGTATCGTATGTAAGGGGGCAAGGAGACTCTGCGGAAAAGACAGATGTCCTCTGATGGTTAAATTCTATTCTCAGCAGAAGGTATCACGTTTAATCGACACCACCGAACTCGACGGTTCCTGTCCTCCTGCTGTGTTCGTCGGAAGATACGGTTATCCCAAGGTTGACATAGGACCTTTGCTGCCACCTGAACACGGAGACACGTCCATTCTCGACAAACCGGAAAGATGGGTCGGTAAATCCATAGAGGAAATAACCGACATGAGGTTCAGACTCGTACGCGGTAAGTACACCATCGATGCGAAGGATTTCAAAAAAGCCGGAAGGATAGTGGATCAGATACAGGAAATTGCCCTTACTGAAAAACCGATTGATGTGGAAGCATCATTTTCAAAGAAACCCAGCGGACGTCTGATTTTGGATGATGAGGTTCAGCCATTCGGTCCTTCCGCTCCCATGGAAAAACTCATTACGACGTCGGGAAGGTTCGAAAAATACCTTGAAAGGAGTTTTTATGATACAGATATGAAGGCCACCGATGCCGTCATAAACGCTTACAGGAACGGTACTCTCATATCCGAGATACAGAAGGCATTTTCAACTGCCACGATGGGGATAGACAAGAATAGACGTTTTGTTCCCACCAGATGGAGCATAACGGCAGTCGACGATATCATCGGCAAGGATCTGCTTAAAACCACTAAATTCTACAACACCATCGATGAGTTCAGAGTCTACCACTGGGAGGAACTGGACAACAGATGGTGCATACTTATGATGCCGTGCACATGGAGGTTTGAGCTCATTGAAGCTTGGTATCCCAACACTACATGGAATCCCATGGGCAAGGATATCGAAATAATTTCAGACTGTGAATTCTTCAACGGCCGTACGGATTATGCACACATCGGCGGCTGTTATTACGCTTCAAGGATGGCTATCAACGAACTCCTTACTGAAGAAAGACGTACCGCAGGCGCCGTTATCCTCAGAGAAGCACATCCGGGATACATCATGCCTGTCGGAGTATGGAATGTAAGGGAGAACGTCAGAGCAGCTTTGAAGACGAAGCCGCTCAAATTCGATACATTGAATAAGGCATTCGATTTCATAGAATCCGTCATGGACATCAAAAGGGAGATGTGGACTGCACATTCCGGAGTCCTCAGAGATTACATGATACAGAGAAGGCTTGACGATTATGTCACTTGACGATTTCATCACCGAAAAGGGAGAATATGACGGTCCTTTCGAGTTAATTCAGTGTAAGAAGGCACTCTATCCCTCCAATCTTCCGGAGATGGATTATGCACTGAATCCGTACAAAGGATGTTCCCACGGATGCATTTACTGTTATGCACCTGAAGTCACCAGACAGCCCTGGAAGGGGTGGAGGGTACCGAAGGTTAAGACAAACATCGCCGAACGCCTATACAGTGAACTCAAAGGTCTCCACGGTGTAATCGGTATCGGAACGGTTACAGATCCGTACCAATATGCTGAAAGGAGATTTATGGTCACCCGTCACTGTTTGGAAGTAATATCGAGAACTGAAATGGGTATCCATGTGCACACAAAATCCGATCTTATTCTCAGAGATACGGACCTTATTTCCAAAATCGACCACAAGATAGGGATCACTATTACGGGAACACAGGACAATCATTCAAAGATTACCGAACCCGGTGCACCCCTCCCGTCAGTAAGGCTGAATACGCTGAAAACACTGGTTTCGGAAGGCATCAACTGTTATTCATTGATCGGACCCGTTCTTTCAACAGTCGAAGGCCGTGAGCAGGAACTTATCGATTCAGTCATCGATACGGGAGTAAAGGCTGCACAGATAGACCGCCTGAACATCAGACCTGAACTCGGTAACAGGATCGAAAGGATGGGAATAACCGGTAGCGAAAACTCTGTCAGAAAGATAATCGACGGACTGTCGGATGCGGGGATTAAGGTCACTTTGGTCTTCGAAGACGGCCGATTTCTGAGATAATCAGTCAATGTCCTGCCCTTACCTATAATATTAAGAGGGCAAAGACAACCCATACAGGGTGTATTTATAGACAAGTTAATATAGAAGAACAAAATTACATGAACCAATAGAATAAGGAGTACATATCATGTATGGTTCCGGAAACAATCAGCCCATAATCGTTCTCAAAGAGGGAACGGAAAGGAGCAAAGACAAGGAAGCTCAGTTCAACAACATCGCAGCAGCAAAGGCAGTTGCAGATGCAGTCAGGTCAACACTCGGTCCTAAGGGAATGGACAAGATGCTCGTCGACACAATCGGAGATGTCATCATCACCAACGACGGAGTCACAATCCTCAAGGAGATCGACGTTCAGCACCCTGCAGCAAAGATGGTTGTTGAGGTCGCAAAGACACAGGATTCCGAGTGCGGAGACGGAACAACATCCGCAGTCGTCCTCGCAGGAGAGCTCCTTAAACAGTCCGAATCACTCATTGATGCAAACGTCCACCCCACAGTTATCACAAACGGATTCAAACTCGCCGCAGCAAAGGCAGTCGAAGTCCTCAACAACATCGCAGTCGATGTTACAACAGATGAACTTCTCCAGAAGGTCTCAGTCACAGCAATGACCGGAAAGTCCGTCGGAGGAGAGGGAGAGCTTCTCTCTGAGCTCGTTGTCAAAGCATGCCGTTCAGTCGAAGAGAACGGACTCGTCGACACAGACAACATCATGCTCGAGAAGAAAGTTGGAGGAGTCATCAGCGACACATACATGGTTGAAGGTCTCGTCATCGACAAACAGAGGGTCCACCCCAGGATGCCTAAGAAGATCGAGAACGCAAAGATTGCACTCTTCACAACACAGATGGAGAACAAGAAACCTGAAGTCGATGCACAGATCAGCATCACCGACCCCATCTCAATGCAGTCATTCCTTAACCAGGAAGAGGAGCACCTCAGAGAAATGGTCGAGAAGGTCAAGTCCGTAGGAGCAAACGTTGTCTTCTGCCAGAAGGGAGTCGACGACCTCGTACAGCACTACCTTGCAAAGGCAGGAATCTACTGCTGCAGGCGTCTCAAACAGTCCGACATGGAAGCAATCGCAAAAGCATGCGGTGCAGCACTCGTCGGAAATATCATGGAAGTCAAGGAATCAGACCTCGGAACCGCAGCAGCAGTCGAGGAGAAGGAAGTCGGAACAGACTTCATGACATTCATCACCGGATGCCAGAACCCCAAGGCAGTTTCAATCGTCATCCGCGGTGGAACAGAGCACGTTCTCGATGAAGTCGAGAGGGCAATGACAGACGCACTCCGTGTCGTCGGAGTTGCAATCGAAGACGGAAAGGTTGTCGCAGGAGCAGGAGCACCCGAGATCGAACTCGAACTCAGGCTTTCACAGTACGCATCATCCGTCGGAGGAAGAGAGCAGCTCGCAATCGAGGCATTCTCAAAGGCAATGGAGATCATCCCCTGGACCATCTCAGAGAACGCAGGTATCGATTCAATCGACTCAATCATCAAACTCAAGAGCGCACACGAGAAGGAGAAAGACGGAAAGTACTTCGGTCTCTGCCTTGACTGCGGACAGGCAGTCAACATGCTCGAGAAAGATGTTGTTGAGCCCCTCAGGGTCAAAGTACAGGCAATCAACTCTGCAGCAGAAGTTGCCAACATGATCCTCAGGATCGATGATGTCATCGCATCACGCAGGGCACCCCCCATGAACCCCATGGCAGACCCCACACTCGGCGGTCCCGGAATGTCCGGAATCGGCGGAATGATGTAAGCTCAAAACCAATTAATTTCACAGGAGGGGATTTTCCCTCCTTCAACCCCACCCTTCTGTCAACCACAAGTTTTGTAGACTTGTCGTTTTAATATATTCAACAAAACAATCAGTAGCACATGATTGATGTTACCATAGAAATGGTTCAAAAAAGAGGTGCTCAGATTCCTCTTGCGATCATGAGATTCGCCATGGCATTCATGCTGTTATGGGCATTCCTCGATAAAATGTTTGGATTGGGATTTGCCACTCCGGCCGGAATGGGAATGATAGATGGTGGATCCCCAACCAAGATGTTTCTTCTGAATGTCAGCGGACCATTCGCAGATATGTTCCATATGATGGCAGATTTCTCTCAGATCACTGATGTTTTGTTGATGGCAGGATTCCTTCTTGTTGGAATGGCTATCCTCCTTGGAATCGGAACGAAGATCGCAACGGTTGCAGGTTCATTGATGATGCTGATGCTGTACCTTTCGGTATTGCCTATTACATCCAACCCGTTCTTTGATTATCACCTGTACTACATCATCTCTCTGTTCGCCATATACATGGGCGGAGGATACGATATCCTCAGTCTTAAGGAGAGATGGATGGGATTAGAGATAGTAAGAAGATTTCCCATACTTCTTTAAAACTATTGAAACGGATTTATCCGTTTCAATCAACCATTTTTACTACATTTATATCTGCAGGAACACCCAAAGATTTTGCAACAGGTTCACATTTAGTCCTAAGAATGTAAACTATGGGCACATTCACCTTTTGATCGGAAAGCGATTCATAGTTAGCCATTCCTTTTGATATTATTAAGTCAACCTCAGATAGTTCCGATAGAAGATCTTCACCTGCTTTGGAAAGATCTACGCCGATTGCAAATGTCCCTGTTGTTATAAGTTTGTCAAGTATTTTATCCAAACCGATGCGCTTAGCATCTTCCAGGGTGACATCATTAAGTATTGCCTCACCTCTGACAACACCTGTGACTTTCACTCCCATCTTCTGTATTTCTTTAATCAGAAGTTTATCAAACTGAGATTCACCACAGTTATCAAAGAAGTATGCAACTTTTTTAGCATTTTTAAGATGATTTCTCAGGATTTCAGTGTCATCTGCACCGATGCCCTGATCCAAAAGGTCTTTGAATCTGTAACGGAACTGTTCAGGATTGTCAATTGCCAAAGAAACACCGAAATCCATTATGTTTCCTATGACTGCAACACGCAATGCAGCTGCAAAAGAATCATCGGAAGTATCGACATAGTTTGTTACATAATCGAGAAATTCTGCAGCAACATTGTCTGCATCTATCTTCATTTGTTTGTAAGGATCTGCACCCATTATATTGTAAGCAGCTCTATGTACCTCAGTTGCAACCGAGGCAGAACTTCTGGAGGTGTCATATTCTTTAGAAAATGTATCAACTGCAGCTTTTATACAGTCAGATTCACACCCGGAATCCAAAAGTCTTGCTTGAAACAGAATCCTTTTCATCAGACACGGAACACAATCGGGTGTAATCTTCATGAATCTTAATAGTTAAACGAAAATTAATTCTTTCGTTTTGATTAAGTACATAATTTTCTTTAGATCTATTAATAATCTAATCATAATGAACTAATTAAGCTAATAACTTAATCTACAATAATATTTATCTACATCTAAAAATAGAAAATAGCAATTTATTTTCATCATAACTAATTAAGCTAATAACTTAAATAGAATTATAATTATAACAAAATACAATCTTAGAATTTTATTATGATTTTAAATAAAATATGTCTGACAATTATCTGACATTCAATAAAATAACGTAAAAAACATTATATGCATTAATAATGAAATAAAGTTTAGACATTAACTAATACAAAATTTAGGTTAATTAGATAAATGTATAGTGTAAATAAGTACGGGCAGACATACGTCAGACAATTTTATATACAATCAATAGGATATCAAATTGGGATGGAAGGGGAGCAACCTATGAGGGCCGCACTCTATGTCAGAGTGTCTACAGATGAACAGGCCACCGAGGGTTATTCTCTGGATGCACAAATTTCCAAGCTGAAGAATTACTGTAGATTCGAAGGTTGGGAAGTAGCTGCTGTATACTGCGAGGAAGGGGAATCCGGGCGCAGTATAAAACGTCCCCAATACCAAAAAATGATGTCGGAATCCGACACCTGGGATGTGATTCTGGTCTATAAGATGGACAGGATTCACAGAAACAGCGTGAACTTCGCGAACATGATGGAAGATCTGAACCGCATGGGGAAAGATTTCTGTTCCGTACAGGAGAAATTCGACACAAGCACTGCAATGGGGAGATTCGTCCGTGACATCACCGAACGTATCGCCCAATTGGAAAGTGAACAAATTGGTGAGAGGGTGAAGCAGGGTATGGAAAGAAAAGCTAAATTCGGAACAGGTTTCCTCGGATCAGGACACCCATACGGTTACAGTTACAAACGTGGTAAACTGAACATTGAGAAAGATGAAATGTACACTGTCAGGGCAATCTACAACATGTATGTAGGCGGCCACAGCATGGAAAATATCGCCGAATACCTCAATAACGGCAATATCCCATCAAAGACAGGCGGAAAATGGTACAAATCAACCATTTACGGTATTCTTCACAACCCCCTGTACGCAGGATTCGTAAAGTGGGACGGAATCATCAAACCCGGAGAGCACAGTGCAATTATCGAACTCGAAACATACGAAAAGATTAACGGCAGGCTCTCAATTTCAGAATTCTGATGGAAGAAGAGAAGAAACGCGCCGCACTTTACGCAAGAGTTTCTACCGATGAGCAGGCACAAGAGGGATATTCCCTCGATGCTCAATTGGATGTAATGCGCGCTTACTGCGATATACATGAATTGGAAATCGCAGGAGAATACGTTGATGACGGATATTCAGGTACAAATATCCGCAGAAACGCTTACAATTTTATGTTTAGTCCCGATGAAAGAAAAAAATGGGACGTTTTAATTGTCATGAAGATGGACAGGATCCATAGGAACAGCCGTAACTTCATGGATATGATGCAGGATCTTAACCGTCACAAGCAGCAATTCATCTCCACATATGACAGAATCGATACAAGCACAGCTGTAGGAAGATTCGCAATGGATATGATCCAACGTATCGCTCAGCTGGAAAGTGAACAGATCGGTGAAAGAACTTACATGGGAATGAGAGAAAAGGCAGAATCCTTTGCAGGAATTCTTGGATTCAATGCACCATTCGGATATTCATTTGAGGACGGAAATCTTGTAATAGTTGAAGATGAAGCTGAAATTGTTAGGGAGATATACAACAGGTATCAAAACGGCAGCACTATGGATGAAATAGCATTCTATCTGAATACCAATCATCTACTTACAAAGAATAATAATCCCTGGAATAAATACAATTTACGTACAGTCCTACATAATCCTACATATGCAGGATATCTCCATTGGGAAGAAATAGTTTGGAAGGCAGATCATGAACCTATAATAGATCCGGAATTCTTTAACGAGATTCAGTTGTTGATCGCTTCTAAAATCAGAAATCCTGCACACAGAAAATGCATCAGACTTGAAACTGATACATAAGTATAATTATGATTCATTCGATGACGGAATGATGTCAAAAAGCACAAGAGAGAGCCTCATTAAATTCGGGGCAATTTTTGTCGTAGTACTCTTCATCGGAACTGCAATGATTGCTATGGTTTCCGCTTGAATTTGCAATTTTGATTAATTCAACATATTAACAATGTTAATTAACATTTTTTATTATATTAGTTCAAATTATATGATTTTTAAGAAAACATGATTATTGGAGATTTTTTAACAGAAAGTAAATTAACAGTGTTAATCACCATGAAAGAATCAAAACAATTTGTAATTAAAAAAATGTATGGAAAATGATCTAAAATATCCAATGTATGAGTAATACTGAATAAATTATTATAGTTAAGTTATCACATTAAATAATTCAAAATTATTATTTTACACCAAGTTTTTAACAAAAAGTATTGATTTTGCTCTAAATATTGGCAAAAATTTTCATTTTGATTCTAAATGAAAAAAGTGAATGAAAAGTGTAGGGTAAATAATTAAATTTTCAATTTTTTAGTTGATATTCGGGAGTCCGTCTCGAACGGTTTTGGGGCATTTTTGAGCATATTTAGATAGATTTTAACAAAAATTGATATTAATTGATTGTTTCAGAATTTTTGAATATAATTAAGTAATTAGCTTAATTAATTCTTAAATATACTAATTGCTAATATAATTTCAAATATTGATAGAAATAACATTGTTAATTACTCTACATTCTAAATTTGTATAAATATTATCTGAAATTATCAATAATGTTAATATTTTAGATTAATAAATTAAGTTAAGTTATCAGATTAATTAATAACAATATATTCAATTTCGTAATTAGATACTTATTATAGGGAATTGACATTGTTAAATTCATCATAATGAAGACTAGAAATATAGCGTATTAACATCGTTAACATATAAAATGAATAAACCGTTCAAAATTCAAAAAAATGAAAAAAAACAAGCTCACTGGAGCTTGAAAGGATCTTCTTTAATTTCTTCGATGGATTTCAAAGAATCTACATATGCAGTGTGCTGATCGTTGGAAGCTTTCCTGCATTCAAGGTACTTTTTGTGAGCAGCATCTGAAAGCTGCCTTGCAACATTTGATTCTTCGAAATATGACTGCATTTGCTGGTGTGCAATACGTCCTTTTTCTGAAATCTGTGCCATTTCCTCATGGATTTTGTTACCCTGCTCTCTGGCAGCCTGATAACCCTCCTTATCGTCGGTTTCTTTCAAAGCTGCAGCTTTTGCATGCCATTCATCCCTGAGTGCTTTGAGCTCTTTCACCTTGGCATTGCACTCGTCCCTCTCGATCTTTGCTTCTTTTCCTTTCTTAGAAGCCTCAATGGACATCTCACGATAATCGTCACGCCTTACAATCCACATTTTGGCCTGGGATGAAAGGTCGTTCCTCTGACGTTTGTGATCGATTGCGCTTGCGTACCTGTCTTTACATATCAAATCAAGTACAGATACGGTCTGAGAAACGGTGTTCTCGCTCATTAACACTCCCTAATACCATGGAATATAATAACTTACCCCAGATGAAACATAATAATTCGGTTGAAAAACGGTTTTTAAGGAGTTTAATTGGTTTAGGACGATTACCAATCGTCCTCGATGATTTCCTTAGGCTGACAGACCAAAGAAGCACTTCTCTTGGAGACGATACTGTCTGTGATCTTCTTCCTTTTATCTTCTGGAATGTCTGTAAGGTAAATGTAGATGTCAACGATTCCGTGGTATGCATTCTCCTTCCAAAGTGAGATTCTGTCGGAACCGAGAATGTGTGATCTGAGATCTCCAGATTCCTCTACACTGAGAATCTTGACCCCCTCTCCAGCCTCGGTACACATCAATGCAATACCTGCAGAAGCGGGAAGTTCATCCTTTTCAAGTACATAAGGCCCCTCGAATGAGTAACCGTCAATTGCCATTTTCTTCATGGATATCCCTCAGTCATTGATCCTATAACCGTCATCGTCTGCTTCAGACTTGTACTTTATGTCGTAATAATCCAGGAATTCGATGACGCTTTTGATGTGAGTTGCAACTCCGACGTTAAGATACTGATGTTCTACAATCTTTCCGTCGGCCGATTTGATGTTGTATCCAAGATCAAGATGCATAGTCCTTGACTGGATACCTATGATGTGTCCGTGTTTATCAAAAATGGGACCTCCGGACTGTCCTCTCAGTCCCGGAGTGGATGTCTCTAGAAACATCCTGTCAAATACTCCGTTAGAAGTCCTTCCGTTATTGATTACACGTGTAATGATTCCGTCGTTGGGGAAGAAGGGGATAGGAAGCATTTCGTTTCCTAAGGTAAATGTGTGAGTGTTATGGTCAAATGTACTTGTGACATTAACAAAGGGGAATCCCAATCTGCAGATACTCGTACCTGTTCTGAGTTTGCTGGGATCTGTAAAGATAGGATATTCCTTAACACTGTCTCTTTTGAAATTTACAAGTTTTACAGCAGCAAGGTCCAATTCAGGGCTGATTTTAATATCGTTGTGAGCAACTCCGTCCCAGCTCCACCAGAAACTGTGAGCTTTCAACCAATCGGATTGATATGGTCTTGGATTCGAAGGATTTTCTTCATTGAAATGATCGATATCGGAAATCTTCTGCAGATCATCCCTGTATGTGTAGTATGGAGCGATAACATGAGCTGCAGTAAGTACCCATCCGTCCGGATTCACAACAACAAACGATCCTACGGAAGAGGATATGTCACCGCCTATCGTACATGTAGAAGAGATCACTGGACGGGTACATTTCATCATCTTCTCGCAAGCGTCTGCAAACATCGAATCTGGATGGTCTAGAGGATAGATATAACTTACAACATTTAGAATTGATATAATGAAATTAATAAAGCTAATAACTTAATTAGATAAATTAATTATTAGTATTTAGAATTATAATTTTTGTTACCATAATTCAAATTTTTTTCACTATTTTTGAGTCCGTTTCTGAATTTCGAACTGTCGGGCTTTTTAAAATCATTTTTAGATTGTTTAGCACTCTTTGAAGGATTTCCTTTTTTCTCATCCTTTCTTATGTTCTTATCCTTGAGGATGACATCCTTCTGACGCTGTTTCATCTGCATTGATTGTTCAACTTTGATGTTCTCTTTATCATCCCAATCACGTCTGGTGTAGTACATCATTGTTGACGGTGTTGAAGGAGTAGGAGTGAAAATCTGAACCTGTTCAGGAATCGTTTTTAAATGATTTACACAGAAATTTAGCATTTCTTTCATATGATATTCATAACATCCCGGATGTGCTGCTATCAGATAATAAGTGAGGAATATTTTCTTATCCGTCTCACTTTTGACCTCATCAAACATCTTTTTGAATTCAAGAAGCACCTTACTGTCTGGTTTTCCCATCATCTTCAGAACATCATCACTTACATGTTCGGGCGCTATCTTCATCTGACCGGAGATATGATTCCCTTCTATCAGTTGTTTCAGGTAGTTCTTACCGTTCTTTTTGTCGGAAACAATAAGATCGTACCTTATTCCCGATGCAATGAATACCTTTTTCACCCTTTCAATTTCCGATATCTTTTTCAGAAGATCTATCTGTCTTCCGTGATCAATGGGCAACAACCTGCACATTTGAGGGAACATACATCTTTTATCAGTACACGGTCCTTTTTTCGTTTTACCCGGGCAGTCAATACCGTACATGTTTGCCGTAGGGCCTCCGACATCACGAATCACGCCGTCGAATCCTTTCTTCTTAGCGATATTTCTTACTTCCCTTAGGATGGATTCCTCACTTCTGGAAACGACTGTCCTTCCCTGCATGACCGCAATGGCACAGAAATTACATTCACCGTAACATCCTCTGTGTGTTGTGATTGAATTCCTTATGGTATCCATTGCTTTAACGAATCCCTGTCTTTTGTAATACGGATGGACATCGTTCTCAAAATTCATCTCATAAATTCTGTCCAAGGTATCGGGATCCATCAGAGGTGAAGGCGGATTGTTAACGAGATACCTGTTTCCGTGTTTCTGAACGAAACCTTTTGCTGTCAAAGGTTCGTTGTTCCTGTAGAATGTTTTGAAAGCTTTGATGAACTTTTTCGGATCGTCTTTACAATCCTCATATGAGGGGAGTTGGAGATATCCATCGGGAATTTCGGATGAAATGTAACATATTCCTTTGATTTCTTTCCAATCTCTTCCGTCCCTCAGATGTAAAGCCAACTGGAGATTGCTTCTTTCAGCCATTCCGTAAGTGATGAAATCCGCTTTTGAATCGAATAATATTGACCTTCTGAGACTGTCTGACCATGAGTCATAATGCACAATCCTGCGGAGACTGGCTTCAACTCCTCCCAAGACTATGGGTTTTCCTTTGATGTATTTCTTGATAAGGTTTGTATAGGCAATACATGCCCTGTCAGGACGTCTGTTGTTTATTCCGCCGGGAGTGAAATCGTCATCCTTTCTGAACTTCATGGTCGGAGTATAATTTGCAACCATGGAATCGACACATCCAGATGAAATACTCCAGAATAAATTGGGTTCACCCAATCTTGTAATATCTTTATCACTGTCGATGTCGGGCTGAGCAATAATCCCTACCCTGAATCCATTCTCAATCAGCCAATGGCCGATGATGGCAGAACCGTTGTATGATGAATCAATGTAAGTGTCCCCGCTTACGAGGATGACATCGAGAGAGTCCCACCCTCTTTTCCGGACCTCTTCCATCGTGGTAGGTATAAACATCAGAGAACCTTTTCCATTACGTAATCATCCATGACGTAACCGTCTCCGATGTCCGTACAGATGCTTTGGATTTTCTCAAAACCATTCCTTTCGTAGGCTTTGATGGCCTTATCATTGAATTTATTGACTGTAAGATATAGGGATAAATGATTGTTCTCAGAAGCATATGCAAAGATTTCCTTAATTGC
>SUSX01000046.1 GCA_015063195.1 Thermoplasmata archaeon
TCAACCCGTTGTTGCGGTGTGTTTTGATGATTTCATTAATGATGAAAGTCTCCGTCATCGGACCTCTCAGATAGCTGGCAAACAGTATCCTCTCATCAGGAATTTTTGCAAGGTAGCATGCCAATCCTGTATCTTTGAAGTATATTTTAGGGCGTTTAGAAACACGTTTTACTACCGATGTATCGGAATAAGGTTCCAAAAGATGGATGACATCTCCTGCGATCAGTATGCTCAGCCATTTTCTGATCGTTTTCAGATCGATCCCGATGGCTTTTGAGATAGTTTCATAGACAAGTTCCTGTCCGGTAAGTGAAGCAAGCACTTCCATGAATGAGCGGAATTTATCCTTGTCACGTACTGCTGTCATCTCGGAAACATCCCTCATGATGTATGTGTCCACGTAATCGGAATAGAATGAATCGTACGGAAGATTCTCATTAACATGGAGTTCAGGATACATTCCGCGTATCATCAGACTGTATATATCTGGAATGTCTTGATTTTGGGCAGCGGTCAATGCGCCTATGGGGTCGATTCTGAAAGGGTGTTCCTTCTTTCCCGATATCTCGGATATCGATAACGGTGAAACAGTGACGATGCCCACCCGGCCTGAGAGTGACTGAGTGATGTTTTCCATGAGGGAATATGCTTGACTTCCGGTGAGAATGAACAGTCCGTTGATCTGCGGATTGTTCAAACGTTCCTTATCTACAATGGATTCAATTTCCTGGAACAGTTCGGGAGCATACTGTACCTCATCGATGATGAGAGGCATCTTGTGTATTTTTAGGAAAGCTTTCGGGTCACGTGTGGCAAGTTTTCTTTCGTCCATATCTGCGAGAGTGACATATTCTGCATTCAGATCGTCTTTCAGACGGTAACATAGTGTGGTCTTCCCTACCTGTCTGGCACCTGTGATGAGAGTCACAGGTTTGTTGGATACAGTTTTCAGAATGGTTTTGTAGGCTGTCCTCTCGATCATAGGAATTGAATGTGTCTGTATATATTTAATACTGATTTTTCATGAATTTGTAGATAAAAAGTTATGCAAAATAGGGAGTGATGTCCCGATTCTGCATAAATTATAACAATGCAGAGAAACAGTCGCAGATTAAATGCAGTTCTTTCTCTGCAGAAGCAATCGGCTGCGCCGATTACATCAGCAGAGATTATTGGTTGTCTGATGCATAGTTACATAGGAACTAAACGGCTGCGTCTCACTTGCATTTCGTAATCCTCGGACTACTGCATTCGCCTGCGGCGTTGAGATAGGATACATCGTTTCACTGACATTCAGATAATGAATCTGTCACCAAGTAGGAAATCGTCTATGAGATTCAGCATTCTGATTCCTTCAAACTCTGTTTTGATTGGATCCATAGAGATGATGTATTTCGGATGGCCGCCCTTGATATGCATCAAAGGTCCTATCTCCCTTTTGAAAGTGTCCGGATCACTGAGGAGGTATGCAACCTGGATGTATGCGGTACTTTTGCCGTCGGATACTACAAAATCTACTTCGGAATTCCGTAATTTTCCTACAGATACGTCATATCCTCTGGATATCAGTTCGTTAAAAACTACGTTTTCAATCATACGGCCGATCATCAGACTGTCTCTGTGTTTCGGGTATACGGAATGTATGGCCGGGTCCGCAACGTAGGATTTGTATAATGTCTTAAGTGCACTTTTCCCGTTGATGTCATATCTCTCACATTTTGTTGCAAGTTTGGCTGAGAATATGAGGTCCAGATGTCTGTTGACGGTGGAAGGTAGTGTTTCAATCTTTTCACTGCGCAGGAATTTGGCAATGGATGTGGACGAAATCTCTGCTCCCGGACTTGATATCACAAAGTCAAGGATCCTCTGCAGGAGTGGTCTGTCCCTGACCTTTCTGGACATAAGTATGTCCTTTTCTACGGTTTCGTCGATGACCGAGCGTATGTATTTGACACGTTCCTCTCCGTTATAATGGAAACTTCTCGGGTATCCTCCGAGCCTGAGATAGTCATTGAACGCTTCTCCTTTATCAAAGTCAAGGAAGTTCAGTTCGTGGAATCTGCGTACCTCATCGAAGGAGAACGTCTGTATTTTGAATTCGATGAAACGGCCGGTAAGTTTTGTGACAAGTTCACCGCTGAGAAGATATGAGTTTGATCCAGTTATGAACACGGAGGATCCGTCATTACGGTATGCATTTATGAGCGATTCGAAACCGTTAATGTTCTGTATCTCGTCAATAAAAAGATATCTGGGTATTCTGCCGCAGGATCTGTTGTCTATTAGGAGTTCGAGCTGTTCCGATGTTTTAACCTTGAGATGTGGTTTCGAATCGAGATCGATGTAAACGATATCGGAGGAAGGGATGCCGGACGAATACAGCTCATTCATTATCTGGCACATGATCGTGGATTTTCCGCAGCGTCTGATTCCCGTGAGTACTTTGATCACTTCACTGTCGTGATAGAACGGTCTGATTTTGGAAAGGTATTTCTCACGGATAAGGTCCTGCATATTGAAAATATGTAGTTAAAGATATAAAACTTTAATGTTTTGTATTTTTTATATCCTTAACTGATGTTGTTTTTATGTAAAATCGGGAGTGATGTCCCGATTTTACATAAATCGGTTCACGGTACGATCCATCTGCTGTTCCTGTTGGTACCTTCGTTCTTCAGGAGTCCTTTGGTTTTGAGGGCCGTAACGATCTTTTTCACCGATGAAAGGCTTATGTCGGTGGAATCCGAAACTTCCGACAGTTTGGCCGTTTCGTTGGAATACAAATACCTGAGCACTTTGGATTGGTCGGCGGGCAGAGATTCTTTGATCAATTCTTCGGATTTTCTATGCAATACAAATCTTGGGGTGAATGCGAAAGGGATGGTGACCCTGACTCCGCTCTCGGTAATGTGGAACGCTCCTCTTCCGTAGGACTTTACGATTCTGGGTACTCCGTGACCGCTCTGTTCTATCCTGTTGAGTCTTGCGAACATGGAGAACAGTGTCGGATTGAGCGGACGGCTGTCTCCGGAATAGAAGTCGTCATCCGACAGGGGGAATGGAATTCTGCCGTAGGATACGATTTCTATACGGTTGTCAAACAGGAATACGGACGGAGGGATGTAGGATCTCCAGGCATTGTGTACACACGCGTTGACCCAGGCCTCTCTGAATGCACCCATATCGAAGAGAGGCGTTTCAGTTCTTTCCAGGGTATCTGTATCCACATTGATGTCCATGAGGCCGAATATGTAGTCTGTAATCTGATCCATGGATTTCAGGAGAGAACAGTTTCCGAAGTTCATTCTTCTGGATATTTCAGTCTTATCTGTACCCTTGAACTCCACAATCTGCATCGGAATTGTGTTCTGATCGGAGAGAAGGTAGGCGTTCATATTGAAATTGCCTCTGTCGTCCAGAAAACCAATACTGCGGAAGTACTTACTGTCCAAACGCGGATGGTGACCGTTGGCAGTCAGTATGGTGAAGAGGTGTTCGAATTTCAAGTCCTGTAGGTCGGAAGTACAGTCTCTTAACGGATCGGAACCTTTGCTGAGAACTATCTGTGAGATTATCTCAGGTCCCGCACTCTCATTGGATGTGTGATTTCTGATGAAATATCTGTCTTTCCAGGAATACGGGACATCATGGCCTGTTACCTCTATGCAGATGTAGGCTTTACCATCGTCTGATGTGAGGATGGAGATGTCCGGTAATATGTGAGGTTGAATATCCGATCTGACCGCATTGCGGATTTTCTCCAGAGTGGAGTCACCTACATCCATGCCGATGACCTCTCCCGTGTCGTTGACGCCGAAGAATACCTTTCCATTGTTATGGCGGTTCAGCATCGCAGAGAGCGCTTTGATTCCTTTATCGAGTTGAGCAATTCCTTCTTTGAATTCGACAGTTTCACTTTCTTTACCTAGGTTGGTCATATCCGTTCTGTTTCATTGAAGGATTTGTTGATATAAAATGGTTCCGAACTAGTTCGGAACTAGTTATGAACCAATCGGAACCGGTTGTTCTTTTGTAGTTGTGGATATGTTGGTTATAGTTTGTATCAGTAGGGGATGTCTTCCGTTCGATGTGATATGGGACATTGAAACCGGACGGCTGTATCAACTACCGTCCGGAATTCTCGGCTCACTTCGTTCGCCTGCGGCATTGGGATATGTAACAACGTTTGTCTGCTATAGGCAGAAGATCAATTGTCAAGGATTGGTTTGAGTGCAGAACCTTAATATCTGGGTTACATTGTCAGTACTGAAAGCGGGTAGAAATGTCTGTGGATAAGGTACTCTGTGACGTCGATTCTGACGATTATTCCCTCGGCCAGATAGTTCAGATGGTTGAGAAATATAAGAGTGACAACCCTGACATGTACGTATTCCTGGACGGTGACAGGAGAGCCATCATGGGCAGACCCAAGTCGGTACAGGACGCTTTGGAGAGATGAACATTATGGGAATGGGAAGGATCACTATCGGTCTGTACAACTCGTACGATTCAACAAAATTCAGGGAGCCCCACAGGAGAGCGATTGCAAGGGCAGGCGGATTGGCTATGTCTTTCAATATGAATCTGGCACTGATCGGTTTTCCCTTCCCTGAGGATCTGAGTACGCCTCTGGAACTGGCAAAATGGGTGGCCGGTACCACAAGTATCGGATCACACGGAGATTATTTTGTGGATCTGGCTGAGAAAGGAAGGTTCCATTCTTTCCCTTATCCTTCCAAGGGGTTCCCGCCGCAGTTGGGCGAAGCGGTACTGACGACATCAAAACCCAATCCAAAGAAGGCGGTCAATGTAAGGCAGGTTGCCGATATGGTGAGTCACGGACAGAGTATATTGCTCGTGTTCGGACTCGGACCGCACGGAGTGCCGAAGGCACCGTCCGAGATTCCCAAGTATAATCTGGATATTACAGGCGGCTCGTATTCATTGGAGACCTGCACTGCAGTCGGATCCGTTACCGGTGCGCTGCACGCTTTATTATATCAGTAAGAGAAGAAGTGATACGGTGTCGGTGACACCGTCATTAAGAGTAAAAGGAAGGGACCTTCAGTCCCTTTCAATTCAATAGTTTTCGTAGAGAATGTTCTGCTGTTCCAGCAGCACTCCCTTTCCTTTCTGGACACGACCTACGACGGCTGCGCCCTCGTAGTTCTTTGCAATCTCCTCTGCAGCATCGGCAGGGGCGATGATGTCGAATCCCATGCTCATGTTCAGAGTCTGATATATCTCCTGGTCGGAGATGTTTCCGAGTTCCTGTATCTTAGTGAAAATAGGATCTGCCTTGATAGGATTGTCAATGACATATTGAAGACTCTCTTTCATCCTGAGAAGGTTCCTGAGTCCTCCGCCTGTGATATCTACGAGGCCGTGTACCTCATACTTGGAAAGGATGTCCAATACATCTTTGACATAGATTCTGGTGGGTGTGAGGAGCTCCATTCCGACTGTTTTGGAAAGACCCGGGACGCTGTCCTTCATTCCGTATCCTGCGGCTTCGAAGACCTTCCTTGCAAGTGTGAGACCGTTGGAGTGTATTCCTGAGGACTTGAGAGTTACAATCAGATCGCCTTCTTTACAGTCCTGACCTGTGACAACTTTATCTTTCGGAACGTAACCGAGACATGTTCCTGAAACATCGACACCGTTGACCATCTCCGGAAGTACAGCGATCTCTCCGCCGACGATCTCCATGTTGGACATCTCTGCTCCTTTGTGAAGACCGATTCCGATCTGTTCCGTAATCACATCATCGGGTCTGTCGATTGCGATGTAATCGACAAAGGACATAGGTTCCGAACCCACACAGATGGTGTCGTTGACGTTCATTGCGATACAGTCGATACCGATGGTATCCCATACGTTGAGTTCTTCTGCGACGAGGAGTTTGGTTCCCACACCGTCGGTTGCCATGGTGAGGTAGACGTCTCCGAAATCGATGAGACTGGCGAACAGGTTCTTCATGCGCACCTGTGTTCCTTTACCCTGTCTTGTATAGTTCAGCTGCTTCACCAATGATGCGATAGCGCTGGATTTCTGATCTATGTTAACTCCTGCCTTGGCGTATGTCCATCCTTCGGTCATGTCTAGGTCTCCGGTTTGTAGATGGCGGATACAGATTTAAAGGATGTTGTGTCGCGAGAGGATTCTGTGTGTGAAAAAGGGTGTTGGAAGGTGGGTTTGGATGAATAGGAATTGTGTGATTTCGGAATGAATATGATGGATTTTAAATTGTTTTTATGTAATTCCGATAATGCAATTCGGTTGAAAAAGAGAGGATTTGTGTGAAAAAATGATTAAGGATTTTAGTGATTAATAATGTGCTGGCTATATTAAATTCAGAGCATTTGAAGAATATTAACATAGATAAGACGCAAAGAAAAAGAATGAGAATATGAGTCGGTCTTAGGATGTAAGAAAAAATGGAAGATTATGATAAAAATATGATTTTTCACGTAATTTTTAGATAATGATTGTTGTAAAAAAGAGCATTTCTGATCCGGTTCTATACAAATGTACTGGCTATGATTTTTACATAATTTTTGATGAAAGATAGCCAGACGGAAAGATAATCAAACGCGGATTCCACAGGTTCGGAAAAATTTGCAAAAAATGATTGATTTTTGAAGAAAATTGTGAATTTTTCGTCAAAAACAGGAAAAAACGATCGTTTTTCGGTCAGAATTTTCGGAAAATTCGGCTGATTGTAAGCGAAAGTGTAGGATTTTGTGATTTTAAAGATAGCCAGATCACAGTTTTGTATGTGTCTTAAGACATATGTCCCTACTTAGGTTATGGGATAGACTATAAAAGCAGGTGGGAAAACTATATTAATAGAATGCGACAATCAAGTAGGCAAGCTATGCTGATGTATGCGATTGCGAGAAGGCACACAAGTGCCGTCAGCAGCGGATATATTAGAGCGCACGCTCTAGACCAGCCCGGTAGCGGAATTTTTGTGAACGGTATTTCAAGCGGCAACTCTAATGCTCGCGTGAATTCGTACGCAAGCGAATCCTACTGTGCGCCTTGCGCGTACGTTAAGGGATTCGAGGCAGGAGCAGCATTCAAAGGTTCGGGATCTCCGTTGAGGAACGCCGTGGGTGTTCCCGGGGCGAGTTCAGAACCCACGAAGAAGCTTCGTCATTTCGCACAGCTCCCTGTCGGTGTAGCTCAGACCGAAGATCTCTCTTCAGTAGAATCCGACGGAACGGCATACGTCGCTCCCTGGACTGCAGGAAGAACGGGAACGGTTCCTGAGATCAAGGCCGAAAGCAGGGAGTACGGAAAAACCGGCATGAAGGAAACAAACGGATATGTT
>SUSX01000047.1 GCA_015063195.1 Thermoplasmata archaeon
CAACGGGCCGGATTATGTCAAATACAAATACGGAGCACAGAGGGTGGCATACGAATACCTTGAGTCTGCGGGCGATGAATATAACATCATCTCCGAAACACACAATCTTGATGACCTTCTCAATTCCGGATGCAGTTTCTTCATCGATGAGTTCATTCTGATGAGAAAAGGAATCAAACTGATGTCCGCCACTGACAAGAAGCTGTTGAGACATTCCATCACAGCGGTCTTCAGAAAAGAGACAAAGTGTGCAGACCGCCTTCTGAAATCCATAGTTTCCAAGAAAATGCTTTGAAATGTATTATCCTTTAAGGTAATACTTTTTTCCAACCTACATTCTAGGTTATATAGTAGGAATAGGTTTTCACTATCATGGTAGCACCTAATCCCGATTTCTATAACGAGATTGCCGCAGCAGGCGGTGCAAACGTTAAGATGTGTTTCCAGTGCGGAACCTGCACAGCAGGATGTCCTTCCAGCAAAGAAACAGCATACAAGACAAGAAAGGCAATGAGGATGGCTCAGCTTGGACTCAAGGATGAACTCCTCGGATCCGATGACATCTGGCAGTGCACAACCTGTTACACTTGCGAAGAGAGATGCCCCCGCGGTGTCCCAATCGTAGATGTAGTCGTTGCAATCAGGAACATCGCAGTCAAGAACGGAAAGATGTTTGATGCACACAAGAAGACTGCAGGCGCACTCATCAAATACGGACACGCAGTCAGTATCAACGATGAGGTTAAAGCAATGAGGAAAGAACTCGGACTTCCCGAAGTACCCCCAACAGTTCTTGCAAACGACAAAGCAAAGGCAGACTTTGACAAGATCCTTGCAAAGGTTGGATTCAACTCATTGGTGGAGTGATTATAATGGCTAAGTACGCATTTTTCCTCGGATGTATTGCACCTCTCAGGTACCCTGGACTCGAGAAGTCAACAAGGGTTGTCGCAGAGGCACTCGGAATTGAACTCGTAGATCTTCAGGATGCATCATGCTGTCCTGCACCCGGAGTTATCAGGTCATTCGACAGGAAGACCTGGATCGCAGCAGCAGCAAGGAACCTCGCACTCGCAGAGAAAGAGGGACTTGACATCGTCACAATCTGTAACGGATGCTACGGATCACTCTTCGATGCAGCACACGAACTCCACGCAGACCCCGAACTCCTCAAGGAAGTAAACGAAATCCTCGCAGAGATCGGAATGGAATACAAAGGAACCACAAAGGTCAGGCACTTCGCAGAAGTCCTCTACAACGATGTCGGTGTAGAAGAGATCAAATCCAAGATCACCAAGCCCTTGGACTACCAGGTTGCAGCATTCTACGGATGCCACTTCCTCAAGCCCAGCAAGATTAAGGAAATCGATGACGCTGAGAACCCCATGATCCTCGAGAACCTCATTGAGGCAACCGGAGCAAAGGCAATGCCCAGAAAGAACAAGATGCTCTGCTGTGGATCAGGAGGAGGAGTCAAGGCAGGATTCCCCAACGTCGCAAAGGCATTCACCGGTACAAACCTCGAGAACATGAAGGCATCAGGAGCACAGTTCATCATCGATGTATGTCCCTTCTGTCACCTCCAGTTCGACACAGCACAGGCTGAACTCGGATACAACATCCCTGTACTCCACCTCTCACAGCTCTACGGAATCGCTATGGGAATGGATGCAAAAGAGCTCGGTCTCGCTGCACACAAGGTACCTGTAAACCTTTAAACTCAATAAGGGGGCAACCCCCCTTTATTATCATATAATACAATATTCTAGAACATTGTAAAACTGAACCGATATTACATGTGTGTCAAAATGTAATAAATTTTAAATATAAGTGGTATGATAATTTTGTATAAAGTTTGTACAATTGTATAAAATTACCAATGCTGGCTAATATGTTAAGTTATGTTAATTTCTTAACACTACTTTCTACAAAGGCTTATATATAACCAGTTAATCACTGGAATTGTTTGAATCAAGGAGGATTCTGATGGCACCTAAGAAGACAAAAGGTACGTCCCGTAAGATTAAGGACAAGTGGAAAGCAAAAGAATGGTATAAACTTCATGCACCTCGCATGTTCAATGAGGTAGAGATCGGAGAGACACCCTCTGCAGACCCCAGCTCATTGTACGGAAGGACAGTTGAGGTTACCGTTCAGGAACTTACAGGCGACTACTCAAAGATGCACATCAAACTCAAATTCAAAGTCACTGATGTGGACGGATACGATGCAAAAACCGCATTCGTCGGCCACAGCCTTACCAGCGAATACGTAAGGAGGCTCACCAGGAGAAAGAAAACAAAGACCGATCACGTTGTTGACATCACAACAAAGGACGGATTCGTTCTCCGTGTAAAGCCCATGTCAATCGCAGAGAGGCGTATCCAGACATCACAGGAAGATGCAATGAGGAGCATCATGGGAACAACACTCATCGAGATGGGAAAAGTTATGACACTTTCCGAGATCATCAAATCCATCGTCTCCGGTGAGATGGCAAAGGACCTTGCAAAGGCCTGCCGTGTAGTCATCCCCATCAAGCGCATCGAAGTCCGCAAGACCGAAGTCCTCTCATCCGGTGAGGGAGAACCCGAGTCCATCATGGACGTCGTTGCACCTAAGAAGGAAGAGTCCGAAGTCGAAGAAATCAGCGAGGAAGCACCCGCTGAAGAAGAGACTGAGGATGCAGATGCAGAAACCGAAGAGTAAGTATATTATACTCTTTCGGAATCCTCCCAAACATCTTACCTAAAACCAATTAACACCTGCCGAGGTGGCTCAGCCTGGTGGAGCGTCGGACTCATAGGGTTCTGGTCATTAAGACCTCTTCCAGGGAAATCCGAAGGTCATGGGTTCGAACCCCATCCTCGGCACTTCTATCTCTAATTTCATAGTACAACACTAAGCTAAAAATACGTCCGCATCAATCTTTGCAATATGAGGCTAATCATAAACACAGGTAAAGGAGGTGTCGGAAAAACATCTGTATCTGTTGCCACCGCAAAACGCTGTGCAGATCTTGGATACAGAACCATTGTAATGAGTACCGATTCTGCACACTCTGTTGCCGATTCCATGGACATGGAACTCAGCGGTCAGATCACCCATGTATGTAAAAATCTGGATGCACTCGAAATCGACATCATCACAGAGATGAAAACAAGATGGGATGATATTCAAAACTACATCACTGCGTTTATGGATTCACAGGGTGTCGAAGGAATGACTGCAGAAGAAATGGCCATCCTCCCCGGTATGGAAATGGTTGCTGCACTGATGTACATAGTTGATTTCGAAAAGAATGATAAGTACGATGTTGTCGTCATGGATACAGCACCTACTGCTGAAACATTAAGACTTCTCAGTTTCCCCGACATATCGCAATGGTACGCGGAAAAGATATTCTCCATCTTCAAGAAAGTCATGAGCATCGCAAGAGCAACTGTCGGTAAATTCATGGACATGCCTCTCCCGACCACTGCTGTATTCAACTCCGTAGAGGATTTGAAGGACAAAATGGAAGAAGCGAGAGTAATCCTCGAAGATCCGAAGAGAACTACAGTCCGACTCGTTGTAAATCCGGAAAAGATGGTCATCAACGAAACAAAACGTGCATATGCATACCTCTGTCTCTACAACAAGAACGTAGAATGCCTCATAGTTAACAGAGTGTTCCCTGAAACGTATAAGGGAGATTATTTCGACTTCAAACTTTCAGAACAGAAAAAGTACATCGAATACATCCACCAAGCATTCGATCCGATGAAGATCTTATATTCCGAACAGATGAACACAGAATTACTCGGTTTGGATCTTCTGGATAAGATGGCAGACAACATTTTCGGAGACAGTGACCCGACAGATGTATACTCAGACCACAGTCCGATGAGATTCACTAAAGAGGACGGAATATACAAGATAATTTTGGAACTGCCGTTCATAGAAAAGAAGGACATCGAACTGTTCAGAACTAATGATGGATCCGTCATCGTTCACGTAGGCAGCCAGAAGAGAAACATAGCACTGCCATTGACACTCACACATGCCAAGATGATAGGCGCAGAATTGAAAAACGAAGAACTGATTATATCTTTCAGAGGTGAAGACAATGACTGAAACTCAGATGACTGATGAGGAATTCATGCAATTCGTCATCGAGAACAAAGAAAGAATCATAGAATTGATGAAAACGGTCGACTCCACTTCGGACAATGATCTCAAAGATTATGTCAAAAACACAGAGAGGAAAGTCAAAGACCGTGCACATCAGGCCAAGGACAAAACTGAAGATTTTGCTAAAGACATGTACTCTGCTGTAATGAATCCGGATGTTCACAAACATTTCATCAGGATGGGTATGGAATTCTTCATGGGTCTGAATGAACTAGCCAGCAGAATGCCTATGCCCGATTCCGTGAAACAATTCAAGGAAGATGTATCCACATCCACCACCGAAGTGAGATCGGAGTTCTGCAAGAACAATAAGGACTGTCCTGCAAAAGCCAAGAGTAATCTGGAAAAGATTGAGCTTGATTGAAATGGATACGGAAGAAGGAATCCTGGCTGTAAAAACAGCACGTGATTTCATATCCTCCGAAACTGGAGGTCCTTTCATTGGAAGTGACCTCCCCAAATCATTTAATTCAAATTCAGGAGTGTTTGTCACACTCAATACCTTTCCTGGCAATGAACTTAGAGGGTGCATAGGCATCCCTGAACCAATCTACCCGTTGTATGAGTCTCTCGAGTATGCTGCCCGATCGGCATGTCACGATCCCCGATTCATGGACCTGCAATTCAGTGAATTAGATGACATTACAGTGGAAGTGACCATACTCACCAAACCGCAGATAGTCCAAGTGGACAGAGATTCCCTGATCGATTGGATAATTATCGGGAAACACGGACTCATCATCGAAGGAAGAGGAAAAAGAGGCTTACTCCTTCCGCAGGTTCCTGAGGAGCTCGGATGGGATCAGATTGGTTATCTAGAAGGATTATGCAGAAAAGCTGGACTTAAAAGAGGATCCTGGAGAGACTCCGATATAAAGTTGTATTCTTTTGAAGGGGAAGTATTTAGTGAAATCGAGCCATACGGTCCAGTAGAGAGAAGATAATATGGATCTTGTACTGGAAGGGCGTTTCTTCATCGACGGCGAACTCAAACAGACCGCAGTAGGGATAGAGGACGGAAAAATTGTTACTGTCGGGAAAATCGTCAGAGGCGGAGATGAGAGAATCGACCTCGGGAACAAGATTGCATTCCCCGGTTTTATCGACCCTCACGTACACTTCAGAGACCCGGGATTGACACATAAGGAGGATTTCGCATCCGGAACTATGTCCGCATTACACGGTGGCGTGACATGTGTTTTGGACATGCCTAACACCTCACCTCCGGTAACGGATGTCAAAACCATTTTGGAGAAGAAAGGAGCAATACACAACAAAGCCTTCGTAGACTACGGACTCTTTGCAGCGTTGACTCCTGATGCCAAAATAGACCAAATGCAGAAACATGTAGCAGGGTTCAAACTCTTCATGGGCTCCACCACAGGAAACATTCTGATGAACGATGACCGGGAAATAGAATATCTCATGTCTGACATATACAGAAGCGGAAAGGTTCTCAGCGTACATGCAGAAGACGATTCAATGATCTCCAAAACTGAAGAGAGAAGCAACATGGATCATCTGAGGAACCGCCCTTTGGAAGCGGAGCACAATGCCGTCAGAAGGCTCATGAAATACAGAGGTATGAAGATTAATATCTGCCATGTCACCGACGCTGTAACAGCGGATATGGCCGCTTCCTGCGGCTTCACTACAGAGGTTACACTTCATCATATGGAATTCGGTGCAGAGAAAGTAGAGGGTACAGAATACAAGGTGAATCCTCCGATCAGAACACTGAATATCAGAGACGGTTTACGAAAAGCCGTATCACTGGGAAAGATAACCATGTTCGGTACAGATCATGCACCGCACGCCCATTCGGAAAAGCTTCAGGAATATTCTGCAGCACCCGGAGGTATGACCTCTGTGGAAATCATGATTCCGATCCTTATGAAAAGAATGATGGAGGGCAAGTTCAACCTTGCACTTCTCGGAAGGATGGGTTCCGAAAATCCCGGAAGAACATTCGGAATGAACAAGGGAAGGATTGCTGTCGGATATGATGCAGACTTTGCAATATTTGACACAAAGAATATTTCAGTTGTGGATCCGGACAAGTTACATTCAAAATCCAATTTTACCCCATACGCAGGCCTGGAAGCAATATTCCCGGACACCGTGATGATCAGGGGTAACATACAAATCCAAGACGGTGAATACTGCGGTAAGAACATAGGAGCTGATATCGTTGAACCCGGCAGACATTGACTATTCTGAAGTTGCAGGCAAGAAAGCTGAATGTCCAGAGGAGTGCGGAATGTGCTGTCTCTGTCAGCCGGAGGTCCTTCCACAGGAAATGGCATTCTTCAGAAACAATCATCCCAAATCCATAGTCAAGAGCAAGACCGCAAATCACCATTTCTGCCTGGCTATGAAAAAAGGACACGGTTCCTGCGGATTCCTCAACAACAGGAGATGTTCAATATACCAGAACAGACCGACATTCTGCAGACAGTTCCCATACCACTTCTACACCGGGGACAGGATTAGTGTTGAACTGGACCTTTCATGCAGAGGAGTCTGGACCGGAAAAGGCAACGACGCAACAGCCGAAGCAAAAGAACTTGCCGAAGCATCTGAGAAGAGGATTTCCACAGCATTCAAGGATTCTTCGTCCGTATACAAGGAATTCTTCTCAATCTGTAAGGAAGCTGGAGTGTACTCCGATATATCAGTCATCAGAATGACACTTTCTGCAAATCTTCAGAAATTTACAGATCTGGCATATGTCGCAAAAGTTATGAGCATGTCCATGGAAGAGCCTAAAATGTCACTTGACGGACTTACCCCCGACAACCAATATGACAAAGAAGAAATGGAGAAGGCAGCCATGGATGCGGCAATCGGATCCATGTCATCCGATGACCCTATGTGTGTGCCAGTATATTGCGACCCTCAGTGGAACTGGAATATGTTTATGGCCAATGATGAGGAAATTGTATGGTCAGTAATGGATGACGACGGCGATCTTCATGAAAAGGGAAGAGT
>SUSX01000048.1 GCA_015063195.1 Thermoplasmata archaeon
CCATACAATGGGGGCATCGAAGATCACACCTGTCCCCCGTAACCGATACCGTAGGGTGCCCTTTATATGGGAAAAACAACGAAAGCACGTCGGTTTCGGTAGCTGACATATATACGTTGAAGGCAAAGCTTTATTTTATAGATATAGTTCCACGTCCCAAGGTAATAAATATGAAAGGATTCCGCGTAGTTGGTTCATTCAAAGACGTAAGGCAGGGAAAACAGCCCTACACCGTCGAAGTAGCAGCAGATTCAGAGGATGCAGCAAAGGAGCAGGTCCTCTCAACACTTGGAAGCAGACACAAACTCAAGAGATGGGAAATTGACATCGACGCAGTCACTGAGCTCGCAAACGAGGACATCGTCGACCCCGTCGTAAAATACAAAGTCACCGGTGAGTAAACATGAATGACGATGAACTCCGTCAGGCACTCGCAACACTCGATGCTTACAAAGTCCAGTTGGATGCATTGACGCAGCAGTCGCAGATTCTTCAGATGACATTCGAAGAGGCAACCAGGGCAAAAGAGACCATGGCTGCAATCAGGGATGCAAAAGAAGGCGACGAGATTATGATTCCTGTCGGTGCTTCATCCTTCATCACAGCAAAGGTAACATCCGAGCCCAAAGCAATCGTCGGAGTCGGAAACAAGATCTCTGTCGAGAAGACACTCGATGAGGCCGTCGAACACATGGCCTCAAATGTTACCGAGCTTACAGAGGCTCTTAAGAAGCTGACAGACACCATGAAAGAAATGGATGCAGCAGCAAGGAACCTCGCAGTCGCTGTCCAGCAGGAATACCAGAGAAGACAGCAGTGATAGATCATGTTTGATTCCCTGAAGAACAAACTGAAAGGCCTGTTCAAGAAGGCCCCCGCTGAAATAGCGGAACCCGAACTTCCTGCGGAACCGGTCGCACCAGCGGCCGTTCCCGCACCTGAACCTTCTGTAAAAATCGAACCCGAGGTCAAAACCCAGGAACCTGCAGTTTCCAAACCTGAACCTGTCGTTCAGGAGAAGAAGGAAGAACCCGTTGTCGAAGTGAAAATAGCCGAACCCGCAGCCGAGCCCCCGAAGGAGCTCTCAAGGAGGGAACAGCTCAAACTCGCAAGGCAGGAAAAGAAAGCTGCAAAGATCAAACAGAAAGAAGCAGCACCCGGAACCGTGGATGCAATCGTCGGTGATTCCGGTAAGAAAGTAAAGGAAGAAGGCCTTGATGAACTCCTCTGGGAGTTGGAGATATCCCTTATGGAAGCGGATGTCGCACTTCCCGTAGTCGAGGAAATCAAGGAGGGAGTCAAGCAGAACCTCATCGGAAAGAAGTACAGCAGAGGACACACCCTGGAAGAAGTGGTCGAACTTTCCATCAAGGATGCTGTTCACAACGTACTGAAATTGAACGAATTTGATTTTGACGAATGGTTCCTCCAACAGAAGAAACCCGTTTCCATCATGTTCATCGGAATTAACGGAACCGGAAAGACCACTGCAATCGCAAAGATCGCCAACCGCCTCATGAAGAACGGAAACACGGTCGTACTTGCAGCAGGAGATACATTCAGAGCAGGAGCCATCGAACAGCTCACCATCCACTCCGAGAACCTCGGATGTAAGATCGTCAAACACAGCCAGGATGCAGACCCGGCAGCAGTTGCATACGATGCAATAGAACATGCCAAAGCCAAAAAGAAGGACTGTATCCTCATCGATACCGCAGGAAGAATGCAGACAAACAACAATCTCATAGATGAAATGAAGAAGATTGTCAGAGTAGCAAAACCCGACCTCAAGATTTTCGTCGGTGACTCCCTTGCCGGAAACGATGCTGTTGAGCAGGCACGTGCATTCGATGCAGCTGTAGGTATTGACGCAATCATTCTCACAAAGATAGATGCTGATTCCAAAGGAGGTGCAGCACTCTCCATCGCCCATACAATCGGAAAACCCATTGCGTTCGTATGCAACGGACAGGGTTACGACGATATCATCAAATTCCACGGCGACTGGATGCTCAAACGCCTCTTCGATGAAGAGTAATCAGACACATAATCTGTAGAACAGATTGGCATATACTTTGGCATCGGAGATTATGTTGCTGACGAACACGTGTTCGTTCGGTTGATGTAAGGTGCCCCCTCCGGTCTGCCATACGTATGCATCCATTCCCTTCAGTCTGAAGAAATTGGCACATGTCCCTCCGCCAACACCTACCGTCTCAACCTTTCCGTCAACAACAGCTTCGACAGACTCCCTGAATGCTTTGAAAGCCTCAGAATCCGTTGATGACGGTTTTCCGGAGAACGTCATCTGTTCCAAGACAACTTCTATTTCTGCTTCTGTTTCTTCAGAATATTCAGATACTATTCTTTTGACATAATCAAATACTATCTCAGGATCGTATTCTGGAAGAATACGGCAATCCATATAGAATTCGAAATATCCGGGGATTATGTTGACACTCACAGGATCTGAATAGCTCTTTGTAGGCTCGAATGTAGATACAGAAGGACGGAAAATAGGATTGCTGTTTCCGAACTTCTCCTTCAGTCTGTCTGACAATTTACAAATTAAATCTGCACTGATCCTGAATGAATTCAATCCTTTGTCAGGAATGGAACCGTGTATCTGCTTACCGGTTACACAGACTTTGAACCACAGCAGATGTTTCTCTGCGACTTCAATCATCGTTCCGCCGGGTACCCCCCAGTCGGGAACTATTATTACGTCATCCTCGGAGAAACAGCCCTCATCAATCAGATGGCTTATTCCCATAAGACTTGTGGTTTCCTCATCGGATACGATTGCCAAACCTATGGATTTCTTTGACAAAGATCCGTTTTCAATGAATTTTGCACCATATATTGATGCAATGACTGCCTGACCGTTGTCCTCGGCACCCAATCCGAAAATTTTGTCTCTGTCCACTTTGGGCTCAAAAGGCGGAGAATCCCATTTATTGAGATCTCCCGGAAGTACAGTGTCCATATGTGACACGATCCAAACCGTTCCCTTCTCCTTACCGAATTTCTTGGCAATGATATTAGGCCTGTTCACTGAAGGGAAATGTATGTCCGCGACATCCTTTCTTTCAACGACATCAAAATCCTTGAGATAGGACATCAGATGGTCTGCTCTTGCAGTTTCACCTTCACCGCCGTTGAACGGCCCTATAGCAGGAATCCTAATCATTTCAACCATATCCGAGATTATGTTCTCTCTGGCCTTCTCAATGGAATCTATGACGGATTCTAAACTCATGATTACTGAAACATTCTGTTTGTTCTTTTAACTTACGGAACCGTCAATATCATGGTAACACATCTGAGGAAATGACAAATATCCGCAATCAATAACACAAATCATGGATAGCGTAACACGCATAGGTGTTTCATTGGACCCTGAACTCCTTGCATTGTTTGACAAACTGATTGCCGAGAGAGGATATGTCAGCAGATCCGAAGCCATTCGCGACCTTATACGTGAAACACTGTCGGAAAATGACTGGCATGATGAGAGCCAGTACATGATCGGTGCATTAACAATAATATTTGATTCATCCGTCACCGGAATATTGGACAAACTTGGAAAAATGCAGATCCAGCTCGGAAGTAAAGTGAAATCCACGACACGTATCGCCCTCGAAGATTCAAAGTTCCTGGATGTCATCACAATGAGCGGTCAGTTGAAAGAACTGAAAGAAATCACAAGGGAATACACATCACTGAAAGGTGTCCTGAGAGGTAAGCTTACAATGGTATCCCCTGTCAAAGGACATATGCATTTCCTGGGTTCCAAGAATTAAATTTACAGATACCCAGAACATCAAAAAAGAGGGGATGTACCCCTCAGTTGTTTTGAATTTACTCACGGCGTACGATCATTGTGACCGCGTTTCCGCCGCCGAGACAGAGTGTTCCGAGACCGTATTCTTTCTGACGGTCCTGAAGTGCGTAAATCAATGATGTCATAACACGTGCTCCTGAACATCCGATGGGGTGTCCGAGTGCAACTGCTCCTCCGTTTACATTGAACTTCTCATCAGGAACGTTGAAGTGCTTCTTGACTGCACATGATGCGGAAGCGAATGCCTCATTGTGCTCGAAGAGATCTATCTCATCGACTGTCATTCCTGCCTTCTTAAGAACATGCTCTGTTGTAGGGATGGGTGCTTCCATGATGTATTCAGGCTTTACTCCGCGCTCACCGTATGCAACGATTGATGCCAAAGGTTTGATTCCGCGTTCCTCTGCAAATGATCTGGAACATACTACGAGAGCGGATGCACCGTCACTGAGCTGTGATGAGTTTCCTGCTGTGACCTGTCCGTCTTTCTTGAATACAGGTTTCAGTTTTGCAAGTGATTCCATGCTTGAATCTGCTCTGACTCCTTCATCTGTATCGAAAACAATGTCGCCTTTTCTTGATGAAATTGTGTAGGGAACAATCTCGTTCTTGAATTTGCCGTCGGCGATTGCTTTTGCTGCTTTGAGGTGTGAAGCAACGGAAAGTGCATCTGAATCTTCCCTTGTGACATTGAATCTCTCTGCAACAATCTCACCGGTGAATCCCATATGCTGATCGTTGAAGATGTCCCAAAGACCGTCATGAACCATTGAATCGACAACAGTCTTATCGTTCATTGTGTAACCGAACCTTGCTCCGGGAAGAAGATATGGTGCGTTTGACATGCTCTCCATACCTCCTGTCATAATACAGTTGTACTCACCTGCTTTGATGGCATCTGCTGCCAACATCATTGATTTCATACCTGATCCGCAAACTGCGTTGACTGTGAATGAACCGATTTCCACTGGAAGTCCTGCACCTATAGCCGCCTGTCTTGCAGGATTCTGTCCCATTCCTGCCTGAATAACATTACCCATGATACATTCGTCAATATCTGTGGGTTCCAAGTTTGCTCTCTTCAATGCTTCACCGACAACATGTGCTCCGAGCTGTGTTGCCTTAATTCCTGCGAGAGTCTTTCCGTACTTTCCGATAGCGGTTCTAGTTGCACTGATGATAACTACATCTTCCATCAATTCACCTTCTGCAACCCGAAGTATTTTTGCAGGATATATAATAGTGTCGATTATTCATTACGACAATTAACGAATTCAATCAATTGTTCCAAACCCATTCTTTTCAGAGGTTTTGACAGATGTCTCCTGGCAGCTGTAGGAGGCTCATACCATCCAGGGACAATCCATCTGAAAACATCCTCATAAACACAATCATTGGATTTGGTATGACAGGGCTTACACCTGTATCCTTGATTTTTACCAACAGAATGCATCGGTTTTCCGCAATTCGGACATATGGGATTGGAAATTTTCTTCTTTTCCTTTTCTAAAGATATGACATGAATCTTTTCAACATTGAGTGTTGAAGGATCCTCTCTGTATTCTCCCATAACTTCAACGACATCACCTGGAATCAGATGATCGAAAACATATCTGAATTCCTTAGAAGGTTCATATGCACCGCATGTGATTTTACCGAAATCCGTATCGATATCAATAAAAGAATGCCCGCCACGGATACGTTCTGCATAGGAAATGACGGTACCCCTCAATAAATAAGATGAATTAGGAACTAATGTATCAAATTCAGTCCTGATATGATCATCAGTACCCTGATTTGTAAGGAATATCATCCAACGGTATTTTTCTTCGGAAATAATAGATTCCGAAGCAGGAATCAGATCCTCCATTACATCCCCTCTCAATCCGTACAGGACTGGACAGGGCGTTGACGGAACCATAGCAACTTTTTGTTCTCTCTCTTCCCAATTGTTGAATGTCGAAGGATAATCAAAATCCATCTTTCTTATGGATTGAGATTCAAATGATCTCGGAGTACCCCATTTTTCAGGCATTCTGTATGCTAATAATTCATAAGTGGAATCTTTCGGAATCCAAGCCATACCGCATGTACATCCGATCAGACCCATTCCGTTTCCGATAGTGAATACGGAAGCTCCGATCCTTTCCAATTCAGAATCAACATCGGATCTTCTGAGAATAGTATACAATCCTTTTTTGTAAAACACAGGATCTGGTTTTCCACTGGAAACGACACATCCCGGGTTGGCATCCGACTCATGATATTTTTCAATCAAGGGAATTATTCTTTTGATTATTGAATTAAAATCAACATTTATTTCTTCAGATTCATTAAAACAGAATATTTCTTTACCGTTGATAACACCGATCAGATGTTTTTCACCTTTTCCGATACCGAATTCCATTACAAGTGAACCGTTTCCTCTGGTTTTCCAGGGAACTGCAGGATTCAGTCTGATTAAACGAGGATTTCCGATGAGATCAAAATCAGAAAGTTCTTTGATGATTTCTGTAGCAAGAAATGTAGTACAATTGCCTCTGATTGAATCGGTATCGTCTACAGCTACTATCATCGGAACGAAAAATGTTGAAACTTGTATTAAGTGATTGGGATTTTTCCATAGGAAATGGAATACCCCTACCCCTCCATTTCCACTGGAAATGGAAAACGAATTCCCGAAGGGGCGCAAAAAATTTTCAGTAAAATTGATTGAAAATAATGACACTTCTTCAACTAGAAGATATGAAAAAAGAATTTTTCTTCAAAGATTTTGAAGAATTATGCAGGTGTTCCGATAAGATAAAGGAAACCTACACAGGCTGCAATCAATACAAGACTGAGTCCTACTGAAAACCATCCAGGATGTTTCATGTTTTTCACCTTTAGTTGAATAGTACCGATAAAACAAATTGAGTAAATAAAAGATTCGGGCTCTCTTATAATTTGAGTGGAAAGGTATTTTTTCCTCAGAGATCGGTTAGGACACAATTTCGATGAAAGATTATCAATCTTATCCGATTCGGGAAATTCGGGCGATTCGGTGACCTCCCCTTCAGAGATTTATATACAAAAATAAGAATTGATAAAACAAGATGAGAAGAGATAACTTTCACAGTTTCAGAAAGGAATGTACATATTCAGTCATCTCAGATAATTATGAAGAAAAATCCGACGAAGGATATTTCGTAAGAACCACAGAGTATGCTCTTTATCCCAACAGAGAACAGGAAAGAAAGTTATTGTTATTCCTTGAAGTCTGCCGTGAAGTCTATAACAGATTATG
>SUSX01000049.1 GCA_015063195.1 Thermoplasmata archaeon
GAACGGAATCCTGGTTAACGTATGTCACGGAAACGTCGTACGTCTCATCCCTCCGCTGATCATCAACGAGGAACAGTGCAACCGTTTCACAGACATTCTGAAGGATTATCTGAACGCATAGACAATCTTGTCTGATTACCAAACCATTTAACTTCTATTGTCTCTTATGAGACATTCTATTTATACTTTGATTGTATTGCAAATATTATGTCAAGAAACACGTCCAAAGAGAGTCTTGCGGAAAAGACAAGGATTTATATCGATGCACACCCCAGCGTAAAGGATTGTGTGTCAAGAGGACTCATCAACTATTCCTCGCTCGCAAGGATGATCATGAAGGATTTGGAACTTGACAACGAGGAAGCCGTAATGATCGCATGCAGAAGGTATGCGAGCAAACTCGGTGTTACTACCGATCATGAGATGAACATCCTCAGGATTCTCAAAGACAGCTGTCTCGAGATGAGGACCAAGACCTGTATCGTAACCGCAAAGAACGATTGGACAGTCCTCAATAAGATGGACTATCTTTTCAAGGATCTTTGGAACGAGAATTCAATCATGCAGGTTGTTCAGTCAGCTTCCGCAATAACAATCATCGCAGACAAGATGATGAAGAACCGTGTTATCGATACAGTCGGTAAATTCAACATCATCAAGGTCAGGGAAAATCTCGTAGAGATAGCTGTTAAGAGCCCGGAGAAAATCGTTGATACAAGCGGAGTAATCGCATATCTGATTACAAACCTTTCAGATGCAGGTATCAACATCGAGGAGACTGTCAGCTGTCACACGGATACGATATTCATTGTCAGTGAATCTGACATGATCAACGCCTATTCCGTTCTGAACAAATGTATTCAGAGTGCGGAACAGATCGTAAAGGACTGAGGTAATACAATGGCAGTATGGAAATGTAACGTATGCGGACACATCTATGACGACGAGAAGGAATTCATCCCCTTTGAGGATCTCGACGACACATACCTCTGTACCGTATGCGGAGTACCAAAGAGCGAGTTCACTAAAGTAGAGTGAACTCCGTTCAAAACCTCTTTCACCCTTCTATTCAACAGTTTGCTTCTTCCGTAAGAGCAAGTGCTTTCTTGCGTGACCTGTGGTATGCAATCAGGAATATCGCCACAACGATAGGGATAACCACGATTGTATTTGCCCTTCCGAAGGGTCCCGGGACGAAAAGCAGAATCAGGAAGTCAACGATACATACCATGGCGAATGCGTTGAAAGTCTTGATGAACTTGTAAACCGACACCCTGTTGGTTTCAGCATCCGAACCGCAGATCAGTCTGGTGTTCTTCTCGATTATGACCTGATCGATGTACTTGATATTGGATATGAGATGCCAGGTGGGCCATGCAAGGATGAAGAAGTTGACAGTTATGAAGATAAGATATGCAAGTTCTATGTTTCCTTCCAACATCTCGGATACGAATCCAATGACAGGTTCGGTAATCGCAATCATAAGCAGTTCAATTGCAACTATTAGTATGATGCATGCATAACTGTTCTTCAGTGTTTTATTGACATGTTCCTTGGAATATCTGGGCGACTCTATGAGTTCGTAGATATCTGACCTGATTCCGCACATGGCGATGTATATTCTTTTCAATATGCTCGGACCCTTGTTTTCGATTCCCTCTATCAGGGGCGATATGTATCTCGATACTGTAGGCAGTACTATCATGGAGATAAGTGCGGCAATGACCACCGAGGTGTAGAATTCAGTGGTTACAACACCTGCAACCATAGCTGCATGGGCGATGATGAATGCGAATTCTCCCATGGATGTAAGCATGATGGCAGCTGTCAGAGCATTGCTGAAATTCTCATTGGCAATGAAGTATCCCAGGAACACAGTCATAATCTTGGACGCTGCGAATACAAAATAGATGGCAACAGCCAGCGGGAGACAGGACAGGAAACTGTCGACGGAGATCTGTAATCCAATGGATATGAAGAAGACAGCCATGAACATCTCTTTCATGGGATCTACTTTCTCAGCGATTTCTTCGTGAAATTTACACTGAGAGGTAATCATTCCCATAAGGAATGCACCGATTGCCATGGAAAGTCCGACCTCAACGGAAAGGAGTGCAAGTCCGAAACAGAGACCTACGGACAGTATGAGAAGGACTTCGGCCGATGTATTGTCACCGATCCAATTGAGGAAACGGGGTACAAACTTCATTCCGATTATCACACTGAGGATGAAGAACAGCATGATGGAAACGACAAGGGTAGCAATTCCAGCCATATCCATTGATGCTCCGCTGAACATCGGTGATATGATAGAAAGGATGATGACCTGAGCAATGTCTTCGATGATGATAACGAGAATCAGGACTTCCGTGGCTTCTTTGGTAATCTTATCCTGGAGTTTGAGTACTGCAGTAAGTACGGCTGTACTCGAACCTGAGATGATGGCTCCCAACGTAAGTGCGGATATGGTATCCAATCCCAGAAGGAATCCTGCTGCATATCCCAGAACAATCATCAGTGGTAATTGAACAACGGAAGCGATAATGGCAACTTTACCGTTGGATCTGAGTTTGGAGATATTGATCTCAAGTCCGATACAGAACATCAGCATTACCAGTCCGATATCGGAAAGGATTTCGACAATGTATTCACTGGATTCCGGTATCGTCATGAAATTGGCTATGATGATTCCTGCAGAAAGATAACCGATGATAGGAGGCATCTTTAGTTTACTGAATACAACGGAACACAGCCCTGCCAGAAGAGTAAGGCAGGTCATGACGATAAGGAATTCCATTTCCTCCATGACTGGAACTAGCATTACATAGTATAAAACGGTGATGTGCTGATTATTTCAAAATAATCACTGTTACGATTTAATCAAATGAAAGCAGGCAGAAGCCTGCATTCGGTTTCAGAATTCAGTCCATTCGATTCTGAGACAGACCGGAGGTTTCTTCCCGCCTTCTCTGTGGAAAGCGACACATTCCTCACATTTTCCGTGTCTCGGACAGTTTACGTTGGGGCATGAACAATTCTCTACCATGAACGGAAAAACGTAATCTTGCAATATAACTGTTTTACAGTTAGGATGTCCGAAAAGAGATTTCCCGTGGACGGATAAGAGCCATGTTTAATTAGATACGATGTCAATGGGGTTGCATGCCCTACATGTACGGCAATGTGGAAAAAGCTCTCAGGGAAGCTGTTGAGAAAGGTGTAAGCGGAAAGAGGATAGGTGTAGCATTCTCCGGCGGATTGGATTCAGGATTGGTATCCGCCATTGCGAAGGAATACGCGGAATCCGTCACTCTGTATACCTGCGGAACAGCAAATGCCTACGATGTAGTGATGGCCAGGGATCTGTCTCAGAAGCTCGGACTTCCGTGGGTGCATGTTCAGATCTCCAAGGGTATGATCGAAGGCACTCTCCGCGAGATGATCGAAGCCACAGGAATATCGGACCCTTTCACATTGTCGTACGAATTGCAGCTGTTCTCTGTATGTAAGGCTGCGAAGGAGGACATCATACTCACAGGGCAGGGTGCGGACGAATACTTCATGGGATGTGCCAAGTTCGTCAACCAAACAGACAGGGATTATCAGATTCTCAAGGAGGACAGTGTGGACAGACTGTTGACGGTATCCGTACCTGCAGAATATCAGATTGCAGATTATTTCAAGAAAACTCTGGTGTATCCGTATCTGGATCCCGGAGTGGTAAAGGAAGTCGAAGCGATAGACAGTGAAGAACTCCGTCCCAAGGACATGGATTCCAGGAAATCCGTTCTCAAGGAGATTGCAGCCAACATGGGGCACACCGCAGTCCTGGACAGGAAGAAGAAATCATCACAGTACGGATCGGGAACAACAGATCTCGTACGCGGTATCGCAAAGGAGAGGGGAAAGATGTACAATGAGTACATCGCCGATCTTTACGACAGTGTGACATACGGAGTTCCGTCAAAGTACAGGGGATCCGTAATCAACGTACGTATTGATTCCGTTGTAAGGGCAAAGGCAGGAAAGATCCTTCAGGAGAACGGTCTGACTCCGTCCGAGGCAGTGGAGAGAATGTTCCTCAAGATTATTGACGAGGGTAACATAGACTTCCTGAAGAAGGAGTGATCCTTTTGATCAGAATCAACGGCGAGAATACGGATCTTGACGGAAAACTCCTTTCCGAATATCTTGAAGAACAATCGTACAATACGATGAGGATAGCCGTCGAAAGGAACGGGGAGATTGTTCCTAAGGCATCATACTCATCGACAATGATGAGGGACGGGGATTCCTTCGAGATAGTGACATTCGTCGGAGGGGGATAGATGATCCCGGGACACGATGAATGGTATTCCGCATTGGAAGAAAGACACGGAAAGGAACTCCAAAGGAAGTTTTCACAATCAACTGTGGCAGTATGCGGACTCGGAGGTTTGGGGTCGAACATCAGTATTCTTTTGGCACGTGCAGGCGTAGGCAGATTGGTAATCGTGGATTTTGATAAAGTTGAACTGACAAACATCCACAGACAGAATTACTGTGCAGAACAGATCGGTATGTACAAGACCGATGCCACCGAACAGAATATCAGGAGATGTTCACCGTACACGGAAGTAGTGAAACATACAGTACGTATCACCGAAGAAAACATACAGTCCATACTTTCCGAAGCGGACATAATCTGTGAAGCATTCGATTCCGCAGATGAAAAGTCAATGATGATAAACAAGGTGCTTACCGACATGCCGTCCAAAATCCTGATAGCAGCATCAGGTATGGCAGGGTTGGACACAGGCAATACAATCCGCACAAGGAAGATAACAGACCGTTTCTATCTGTGCGGTGACGAAGTGAGCGATGTCAACGACGGTCTAGGTCTGACAGCACCGAGGGTGTCGATATGCGCATCCCACCAGGCAAACACAGTTCTAAGGATAATATCGGGCAAATCCGAACCATGAGGGTTATAATATGAATGATGACAAACTCGTAATAGGCGGCCGTAAGTTCGATTCACGTTTCATTCTCGGATCCGGGAAGTATTCAATGGCACTCATAGAGGCCGCAGTGAAGGATGCCGGTGCAGAGATGATAACTTTAGCCGTACGCCGTGCAAACACAAAGGATCAGGAGAATATCCTCGATTACATACCGAAAGGTGTCACATTGATACCGAACACAAGCGGTGCAAGGGATGCGGATGAAGCGGTACGTATAGCACGTCTCGCACGTGAGATAGGATGCGGAGATTTCGTCAAGGTGGAGATTATGCGTGACAGCAAGTACCTCTTACCGGACAATGCAGAAACCGTAAAGGCAACCCGCATACTTGCGGACGAAGGATTTGTTGTCATGCCGTACATGTACCCCGACCTGAATGTTGCGCGTGACCTGGTGAGTGCAGGTGCAGCATCCGTTATGCCTTTGGCATCACCCATCGGTTCCAACAGAGGATTGGCCACACGTGATTTCATACAGATCCTGATTGATGAGATCGATCTCCCTATCATCGTGGATGCAGGCATAGGTAAACCGTCACAGGCATGCGAGGCCATGGAGATGGGCGCCGCAGCAATCATGGCGAACACCGCATTGGCAACCGCAGGAAACCTTCCGATGATGGCATCCGCATTCCGTCAGGCTATCGAAGCCGGACGTAAGGCATACCTTTCCGGTCTGGGAAGGGTACTGACAAGAGGTGCATCCGCATCCGATCCCCTGACAGGATTCCTGAGAGACTGATGATAACATGGAAGACAGATTCTCCATCGACGATGCACACCTCGGAAAAGAGGAAGCCGACAAGAAGCACAGGCTGGAGAACGACCCGTCATTCAGAAGCGACCATATGGCGTATCTCCCGGGAATGGAGATAATAGAATCGGACATCTGCAGGAACGTCCTTGACCATATGGATTCCTATGATTACAGCAGATACACAGCATCAGATGTAAGGGCAGCATTGGAACACGACCGTTGTACCGTCGAGGATCTCAAAGCATTGCTTTCCCCAGCAGCAGAACCCTTCCTGGAGGAGATGGCACAGAAGGCCAGGGCGGAAACAGGTAAACACTTCGGAAACACAGTGTATCTTTTCACACCGCTGTACATAGCTAACCATTGTGAGAACTACTGTGTATACTGCGGTTTCAACTGCTATAACAACATAAGACGCGTAAAGCTCTCGATGGAACAGATCGAACATGAGATGAAAGTCATCGCCGACAGCGGAATGGAGGAGATCCTTATCCTAACGGGAGAAAGCAGGACTTACAGTGATCTGCAGTACATCGGTGAGGCATGCAGACTTGCATCCAAGTACTTCCGTATGGTCGGATTGGAGATATATCCTGTGAATACCGATGAGTACGCATACCTACACGAATGCGGTGCCGACTTTGTCACGGTATTCCAGGAAACATACGACCGTGACCGGTACGGATCACTTCACCTGTGGGGAAATAAACGTGTCTGGCCCTATCGTTTCGATTCACAGGAACGTGCCCTGATGGGCGGTATGAGAGGTGTCGCATTCTCTGCATTGTTGGGATTGGCGGATTTCAGGAAGGATGCTCTTGCTACAGCACTACATGTATACTTCCTTCAGAGGAAATATCCTCATGCAGAAATGTCCCTGTCATGTCCTAGATTAAGGCCGATAATCAACAACGATAAGATTAATCCCATGGATGTACACGAGAAACAGCTCTGTCAGATCATCTGTGCCTACCGTATCTTCCTTCCCTATGTAGGGATCACTCTCTCTTCCAGGGAAAGTGCTGAATTCAGGGACGGAATGGTAAAGATCGCAGTAACAAAAGTATCTGCAGGTGTGTCCACAGGTATCGGAGATCACGAGAGCAAATACACAGGAACCGATACGGATCAGGAACAGGGCGACGAACAATTCGAAATAAACGATTCAAGAAGCCTCAGCAGGATGTACAGG
>SUSX01000050.1 GCA_015063195.1 Thermoplasmata archaeon
GAGATTGAGGTCGGTGTCCATACAATAAACCATTCCGTTGGCGTGACTTCCGTATATGACTCCGGAATCTGATACGAAAGTCGTGAATCCTGTGTTGAATTCGTATCCGCTGAGTTCCACCCCATCGATGCGGTCGGGCACATTGTCGTTTCCAGCATCCACGTCCGAAGCGGAATAGGGCCTGGGTTCACCATCCAATGATGTCATGATGACGTTCGGATAGTTGCCGTTGGAATCCATGGCTCCGGGACCTGTCCTCCAATCGAACTTGAAGACGTATCCGAAAGCGGATGATACAAAGATGTCGTTTCCTACTATCAATGCGGCAGACGTCTCATAGTTGTTCATTCCGGGGAACTCGAAAGTCCATACCTTCTTACCGGTTGGGATGTCGTAGCACACACAGAAGCAAACGTTCTCCTTCATGTCGATGTCCGTTCCCATGCTTCTGCTGACCGTACCGTATTTGACGAAGAGCTTGTCCTCGACGTATGTCACCGATGCATACGCGGCACCGATGTCACTCCAGATCTCCTTCGCCTCCCCATCGTATGATGGGATCACATCCATGTGTCCCGTCTGTGCCGAATCCCCCCTTGTCATCGTCCAGGAGGTCATGAACTCGGGAGTCTCCACGGGAACGTAATCATCATTTCCGAATGCCAGTGCTATGGATGATGTCACACTGTCCGAGAGAGTCGCTGGTTTCCATCCGTCGTCCCATGAGAACACCTTCCATTTCGAGGAGACGGTCTTTCCGGTCATACCGGACTCAGTGAACGACCCTCCGTTGCCGGACGAACCTATCGTTGTTGACGTGAGACCATTCACCGTGATCTGGGACCCGGATATCTCAAATTCTATATCCGAACTCTCGAGGGCCTTTGCGATTATGGATCCTATAATTCCATCGGCTCCGCCCTCGATGTCGATCCACTCGGTGGTTCCGTTTCCCCAGTCCACAAGGACATGGTCACCAGAGGGCTCCGCCGAGGAATTCTCAGGAATGTAACAGCAAAGCAGCGCCGATGTCACCATCAGCACAGCAACGAACAATGCTGTGAACTTCCTCTTTCTTTCAACGCCCATTTTTTCACCTAGTTGTTGTAACTGTAATATTTAGTGTAGTTGAGATAATCCGTGTAGTTATCTCCGATGTATTTGGGAATGGAGCCGTCATCGAACACATTCGGCTGACAGATCAGACCGAAGAGTTCCATGAGCTGTGCGATCCTCGGTGTGGACCTGGATGCCATGTCCGCCGCCCCTCCGCATATGAGGTAGATGTTCCCGTTCTTGTAAGCGTCGGTGCTCCTCCACTCAGGGGAGAGATTGTTCAACAACGCATGATATTCATCCTCGGACACATCGTAGTTGTGTGTGATGATTATCGCCACCTCGGGATTCTTCTGTGCTATCAGTTCCGAACTTATGTGCACCCATCCCATCTTGTCCGAAAGGACGTTCACTCCATGGACCGATTCCAAAGCATCATGTGCATATGTGTAATCCCCTGACGCCCATGGAGCCTTGTCCTCTGACAACGTGATGATCGTTCTGACATCTTTCGTCTCAGGATTCCTGTTGATTTCATCGACAACCTTCGACATCGCATCGGATATATCATCGAGAACGCTCTCAGCCGCTATGTTGTAACCAATGGCGGCACCCAGGATGAAGATGTTCGTCTTCACGGTCTCGATGTCCTCACCATCGTATGTGGTGATCGCGTTGAAACCGTTCTTTATCAGCTTCTTGGAGACTTCCGCATGGGTGTACTGAGAACCATCACAGAGTACGATGTCCGCATCGCAATCCAATATCTTCTCGAAACTAGGATTGGTGTATCCACCTACCAATGCGATTTCTCCCGATCTCTGCCCCTCCACCACAGAATCCGGATAGTTGCTGTACATATCGGTTCCGACCAACACATTGGCGGCACCCAGTGCACCCATGATCTCCGTGACAGAAGGGGACAACGATACGATGCTCCTTGCCAATGGATAGCCGTATACACTGTTCCCCAGACTATCTATGGCTACGGTGGGGACCTCCCCTTCGGCACGGTAAGCCCATGCATAGACCACACCGCCCTTCATCTCATCCCCGGGATCGACGACGATCCACTCTGTTGATCCGTTCTTAATAGTCCAGAATTCCCATCTTTTAGAATCATCTGAATAAAAGCCGTTTATTTCCTTCACTTCTTGTCCTTCGATGGTGAGTGAAAAACCGTTATAATCACATGCATACTGAAGAAGTGATATTGGATCCTTGTACACATGGAGGTCTGCATCCGTCCATTTGACATCCTTGTCTGCAAAATCTATTATCAGACCCTCTGATTGCTTTGCGGATACATCATCCGAAACCATCAGGGAACAACCCAATATTGTCCCCATCAATAACAATCCGACCGTCAGATACACCTTTGTCTTTGTTGGATCCACTCTATCAACTCATTGGTAAAGGGTTTGTAAGAGGTTTGAGTGATAAGCTAATCGTTTATGCTTTGAATGGTCCTGATGTTGACCATGCAGAAAATACATCGGCAACAAGAGGAGTGTCTTCATAGTTCTCCAAGTAAGGAGTCATGAAATATGCCTTTGCTTCGAACTGTCTAAGCTTCATGTCATCGGAATCATCATCAAATCCGCTGGTCGAGTACCATCCATTGTTGTAAGAAATACTTGCGTTAGCGGCCTTATCTGAAAATTCTGAGTACAGGTACTGAGTGATAGCCCAACCTGATCCATTGTTGACTTCATCGATGGAATATATGTATCCCCATGTGGATTTCTCCCATTCGAATCCTGCATCATCCATGGCCTTATCGAATGCTTTTGTCGCATCGGTTCCTGTTCCTTTGTACCAGTCGTTTCTTTCATCTCCCTCAGCGAAGTAAAGGTAGTACCAATATGTCTCTTCACCGTTTGAATCGTCACCTGAGAGCATCATTCCGATACCTGCTCCCAGTGCCGCACCGACAACAAGTGCGACAACAATGAATACAATTGATTTTTGTTCCATTTTATCACCGCAGTTGGATGTATTTTCCAACCCTCTGATTTCGAATAAACAAGCTGCACATATATACCTTTGGACTATCTATCCAACTCAATTTCGGTTTCCTAAACATCATCTTTTATCTACATCACATCGATACAGCATCATGGGCATATTCTCGGACCATGACATTGTGGAAGGAATGATGACAGGATATCTGGGCATCAGCGATTATAACGAAAAGAGTCTCACACCCAACGGTTACGATCTCAGGATTTCTGAAATTTCAATACGCGGAAAAGATGAGAAATTCACTGAAGGCGTAGTTAGGATTCCCCCGAGAACAATGTTCTATGTCTCAACCATTGAAAGGGTACGTCTCCCGTCTGATGCCTGTGCACAGCTTTGGCTCAGAACCTCATGGATCAGAAAAGGAGTTATGGGTGCATTCGGAAAGATCGATGCTGGTTTCGAAGGAACACTTACCCTCGGTGCATACAATGCAACCGATGATGAGATTGAAATTCCTATCGGAGAACGCTTCTGTCAGATGGTTTTTGAAGGACTGAATTCCAAATCAATCAAAGATTACGCAGAAAGAAGCGGAAACTATCAGGGACAGACAGGAATCACATTGGAACCTGTGAAGAAATGATCAATCTCTGATTATGTCTATCACATAGACGCTTGCACTTGGGGAATAGGTTTTCAGTTCCCTTATCTCCGAAACGTGGCAGTCAAAACCTTTTCCTTTCACTTCTTCTATCAGCTGTAACATATCTGATTCTACGGAATCACGTTCCATGATTCTGTGCATGTGGACGGTACCGCCCTGTTTTGTCCTTGAAAGTGCATCACCCAAGAACCTGTACGCAATCTGAGGAAGGTTCATAATTACTCTGTCAGCCATGGGAATGTTCTGAATTTCCACGGAAGCATCACCTTCTATGGGAACTATGTTCTTCACCTTGTTCAAATGAATGTTTCTGATCATGTATTCCACAGCATCATAGTTCAGATCGATAGAATAGATGAGTTTAGGTTTCGCATGCTTTGAAATTACCAACGGGAAAGGGGCTACACCGGCAAACATATCAATTATTGTTTCTCCGTCCTTAACCAATGAGGCGATCCTCATACGTTCCGTTGCCAGTCTGGGATTGAAATACACCTTTGCAGGATCTGTGATCATTATCACGCCGGATTCCTTATGCCTTGTTTCGGAATCTCCTTCACCTGCTATGGGTTCCAGATCTCTGATTCTCAATTCACCTTTGACTCCGCCGTCCATCAGCACCAGTCTGAAGTTCTTATTGACTTTGAGAAGAGCCTCACCGATCTGATGTCTGTAGTCAATAAGTTCATCAATTATCTTGACGACTATGACGTCCCCTATACAATCGTATGAATTCGGAAGAATATCCCTGATGTTCTCCGGAAGAAACATCCTGTAATCCGTCTCCTCGTGGATTATCGGTTCCAAATCCCAGTCGACGCACTCATAACCTTCAAAAGAGTCGGTAAGAAGCGGTATCAGCAAATGATCACCGTCGGATGCGATTCTGAAATCACAATTGAGGAGTCCTTCATTCTTCAGACGTACTCTGACAGGATTTCCCTCCGCTTTCGGCACTCTGATACATCTTACCATAATACATGTGATAATGAGACCCCATATAAACTTAAAGAGCTGAACACTATCCCCGCCTCATGGTATCCGAACTTATCTTCGTAGGACTCGGCCTCAGCGGAGCTGACGGTATGAGTGTGAAAGCCCTGAAAGCACTGAAGGAATGCGACAAGATCTATGCTGAATTCTACACATCTTTCCTCATTGGGACAGACGTAAGTGAATTGGAAGAGGTCATCGGCAAGAAGATCAAAGTGCTTCACAGGATGCAGGTCGAAGAAGGAGAGGACATCATAAACGATGCCCGTACCATGAAGGTCGGTTTCGTCACAGCCGGTGACACCATGGCAGCAACCACGCATGTGGACCTTATGATTCAGGCCAAAGAAGAGGGAATCCCTACGACTCTGTTCAACGGCGTATCGATCTTCTCAGCATGCCCCACAGCGTTGGGACTGCAGCCGTACAAATTCGGAAGGACTGTTACCCTTCCTTTCATCGATAACGGATACCAACCGAAATCACCTTACGACAACATTCTCGAGAACAAACAGCGCGGCCTCCACACCATGGTTCTTCTTGACATCCATGCAGACGAAATGAGGTACATGACCGGAAAGGAAGCTATTGAATGGCTGCTTACAGGTGAAGAGAAATGGGGAGAAGGCCTCATTCAGGAAGATACTCTCATCTGCGTAGCTTCAAAGATAGGTTCACCCGATCAGAAACTGACTGCGGGATATGCAAAAGATCTTCTTGAAATGGACCTCGGAGAACCTTTGTTTACCATCGTCATTCCCGGAAACCTCCATTTCATGGAAGCATACTCCCTTGTATACTTCGCAGGTGCCCCTGAATCCATCATTGAGGATGAGTAACACTAACCGTAATTATTCGGTTAAATAGCCTCTGAATGCGAACTCACTCTTGACACGAACGGTGTCAGGAGTGAGAAAAATTGGTCACACAAGAAGAGCTCTCCAGAGCATTCCAGGAAGTCGGAGAAAGATACGGATACAACAATGTTACCGCTGAGTTTGCGAACTTTACACATCTCAAGGTCAGATGGACAAGATCCTACAAGACAGCAGAGTTCCGCGTATCGGATTACCTTCTCGATGCGGATGTAAAAGTTCTGGAAGATCTTGCCAACACATTGTACTCGAGGATAGCGGGAAGTAACTGTCAGTATGCGGAATCGATGCGCGATTGGGCACTGAATCCGGAATTCTCCAAGAACAAGAGGCCCGTGTATCTCAGAAGATCACGCAATCTTACAAGAACCTCTATCGGTACGACACGCAACCTTCAGGATTCCCTGACGAGGTTGGAAGAGGCGGGATTTATTGAAAAGGACAGCAACGTAGAGGTTGTATGGTCCACCAATAAGAACTCCAGAAGAGCTGGAGGGTGTTCCGTTCTCATGAGATTGATATCCATCTCGGATGAATTGGACAGTCAGGATGTTCCCGATTATCTGGTCGATTATGCAGTGTACTGCCAGTATCTTCGCATCATTCACGGAGCCAGAACATTCGGAGTTTCCGATGACATAAACACCCGCGACGACGAGAGGAAATACCCCAGATACAGGGAGGCAGAGAATCTGTTGGATAAGATGTGTCTCTTCATATAATCCGGAACAAACACAGATTCGGACAGAGGATTCTTCTGTCCGGATCGCTTTCCATATCATTCTATCATCTCAAAACATCCATGGGTCGAAAGACCCATGTGATATGTCTCCGGACGATAACACACCTTTTCATGGTCTGCCGATGACGACAGTCTCGAGGCACTGACCCCGTCCGGAGTATTTGTCGGGCCCTGCGTTGGCTCATAGGTCACTGCTTACGATGACACATCGCTGCTACCTCAAGGTCCCAAATTAGGGACAGGACCGCTGTATGCCGTTCCATACCCAGGACGTTCACTGATCGCGCCCATACGTCAGAACGGTACTGAAGGATAAGGTAGGTTTCCTTTAATACCTTCGGTGAACCGGTCAGATGGAACATTACTAATAGAGAGGATTCGGTTCTTTCAGTATGAGTTCAACACCTGCAGAAAAACAGGAAATCGTGGAAAAAATCATGAAGAGCATTGAGGAACAGTATGGTTTTGTACCTTTGGTGAACCAGGTCCTTTCCAGCAGCCCCGATCTTTTCATACCGAGCGCTAACCTCGGAAAAGCAGTTTTCGAATCCGATGAGAAGAAATTGGACAAAAAGACATCTTACCTT
>SUSX01000051.1 GCA_015063195.1 Thermoplasmata archaeon
AAAGATTTATTCATTTTTTCTGTCAAATCGGTTTCCTTTCTCATACATTTTACATAATATAGGACGGGAGATTTCTGGATTTGTCCGAAAGCTTTAAAATAGGGATTATAATTAAGAGGTATCTTCAGTCGTTATTGCATCAGTGGTAACGAGACTGAGAACCGGTCCTTCCGGTTGACAAATGAATGGGATGTTGACTATGAGCGTAGAGGAAAAAGCAACGGTGTGCCAGGAGAAGCTGGAGTCTAAGTTTTCCAATATCGGTAAGGGAAAATACGGCAGAATCGTAAAGATGTGCAGGACACCTACCGGTGAGGAGTACAAGAAAACACTTATGATCACAGCTGCAGGAGTATTAGTTCTCGGACTTGCAGGATACGCAATCTACTGGATTATGAGCTACCTTCCTGGATTCTTCTGAGGTTTTCATATGATCGGCATCACAGGAGATAACAGCCCTAAGGGGGTACACGCAGGTCTCGGAGTATCATGGCCTTTCAAGGTTGCAGCAGATACCAACGAGGTCGTTTTCACATTCAACATAGTCACAGGACCCAATTCGGAAGATGCACCTGAGTGGAATGTCGCTCTTAACGACACCACCGGAGAACTCTGGAGTAACTACAGCACCAGAAAAGAGGTTGCAGTAGATTACCCCGGCAAGGGAGAAAAGGAGTTCATTCTCGAAATCATCTGTCCTAAGGGAGCAAGGTTCGGAGAGTTCGTTGAGGTCGAGGTAATCGCCACAGCATCAGGACTCACAGATTCCATCGAGTTCAAAGCATCCGCAACACAGTCCATTCTTGTCCTCAAGACACAGATGGATCAGGAAAAGAGTGTAGCGGATTCCTTGGCTGCCAAGGCAAACTTGGGAGACAAGGACATTTATGCAATTCTTAGTCCTTCAAACCTCAGAGGTTACCTCTTTGTTGAAGGAATGAACACAGACCGTATGCGCGAGAAGACAAGGGATATCAGGAAAGCCAGATCCTTTGTCGACGGTGAAACATCGATTCTCGAAATCGACCACTATCTCACGCCTCTCTCCACAGTCGTCGGTATTGTCGAAGGAGATCTCGTCGAACTGGTCAGCGGTCCGTTCAAGGGAGAGAAAGCAAGGGTACAGCAGATCGATCAGAGCAAGGAAGAGATTACTGTCGAGCTCATCGAGGCAATGGTGCCCATCCCCGTCACTGTAAAAGGTGACAGCGTCAGAGTCATTGAAAAGGAGAAATGAAACAATGGTAGATACTGTTGAGGCATTAGTAGATGGAGGCAGAGCCTCCGCAGGTCCACCCCTCGGTCCCGCACTCGGTCCTAAGGGTGTCAACATCGGTCAGGTAATCGCAAAGATCAACGAGAAGACTGCAGCATTCGTAGGAATGAAGGTCCCCGTTAAGGTCTTGATCGCAGACGACAAGTCATTCGAGATCAAGGTCGGAACACCCCCTATGTCCGCACTCATCAAAGGAGAGCTCGGACTTCAGAGCGGATCATCCAACGCACGCACCACAAAGGTCGGAAACCTTACCCTCGATCAGGCAAAGAAGATTGCAGACATGAAACAGGACGATCTTCTCGGTTCAGATCAGAAGGCACGTGTCCTTGAAGTCGCAGGAAACTGCGTTTCCGTAGGAGTTACCATCGACGGTAAGAGCGGAAAGGACTTCCAGAAGGACGTTAAGGCCGGTCTTTACGACGACAAGTTCTAAATTGGGGGATTTTCCCCCAATCAAACCTTTCAACCATCACGTATTTTCGTCAACTTTATCACTGTGTAGTCTTTTCGTGACAGTATGCTCGCAATCCGTGTTTCGGATCTTAGGAAATCATACGGTGACCATGAAGCGGTTAAGGGAATATCCTTCACAGTGGAAGAAGGTTCATTTTTCGCTTTTTTAGGTCCGAACGGTGCAGGAAAGAGCACTTCCATATCGATTTTGTGTTCTCTTCTGGGGAAGGATTCCGGCGAGGTGGAGATTTTGGGCAATGATCTTTCCGATCCTGCTTCAAGAACTAACATCGGCGTGGTTTTTCAGGAGAGCATAATGGATCCCAGACTCACGGTGAGGGAGAATATCACACTCAGGGGTGCTATGTACGGACTCAAAGGAGACGAACTGAAGTCCAAGGTCAATCGTGCAATGGAGAAGACGGATGCACTTTCATTCTCAGATTCAAAATACGGTTCCCTTTCTGGAGGTCAGAGGAGGCGTGCGGACATAGCACGTGCTTTGGTACACGAACCGCGTATCCTTTTCCTGGATGAGCCAACCTCCGGCCTGGATCCGCAGAGCAGACAGTCCATATGGGAGACGATTGCGGATCTGAACAAAGAATCCGGTACGACTGTATTCCTAACTACACATTATATGGAGGAAGCGACCGTTGCGGACAACATCGTAATCATCGACAAAGGGGAGATAGTTGCGGAAGGCACGCCCGATGAGTTGAGAATCAGATATTGCAACGATACTCTGAGAATCATTCCGAAAGATGTCGATGCTGTGTGCACTATTCTTACTTCTAATAATATAGAATATTACAAACAGAAGGATTCAATATCTGTGAAGTTGGGAAGCACATTGGATTCGATAGAGATTCTTCAGCTTCTGAAGGATGAAATGGAATCCTTTGAGGTACGTTCGGGAACATTGGATGAAGCCTTCATTGAGATCACAGGAGGTCATGCAGATGAATGATTGCATTGCTTTTGCAAAAAGAAATTTCCTGTGTTTCTTCAGGGACAGAAGTGCTGTAATGTTCTCATTAATGACTGTTTTTATCGTAATTCTTCTGTATCTTCTGTTCCTCAGAGATATGCTGATAATCGACGGGTCCGAAGGGATGCCGGAACTGATGGATGCATGGGTTCTTGCCGGGCTTCTCGGAATAGTTTCGGTGACAGTATCTGCAGGATCGCTTCAGACAATGATTGAAGACAAAACAAGCAGCAGATACAGGGATTTCATGATGACATCTATGTCATCATACAGGATAGCAATGGGTTATATCCTGAGCACTTTCGCAGTCGGAATGACCATGAGTATGATAACTCTGATCATATCAGTGATTTATCTTTCAGTCACATCATGTCCGGTTTCGGTTGAGGGAATCCTGATGTCAGTTGTGTTTATGGTTCCTTCTGCTCTTTCAGGTTCTGTTATAATCTATGCTGTGACCTCATTCCTAAAGAGTACTGCAGCATACTCTGGATTTTTCACAATCATAAGTGTTCTTATCGGATTCCTTGCAGGAATATACATGCCACTGGGAACCATGCCTGAATTGATGCAGATAATCGGTACATTGGTACCTGCAACTCACATGGCCGCAATCTTCCGTTATTATCTGTCAGGAGATGCATTGGATTCTGTATTCAGCGGTGCCGATCCGGCAGTACTTTCTGAGTTTGAAGCCGATATGGGATACACGCTTTCATTGGGCGGATTCGAATTCTCCATCCTGACAAGTCTGATCTATGTTCTGCTGGTTTCTGCAGTGTTCTTCCTTATTGCCGTATATTCAGTACGTAAGAACAGGAGCTAATCTGTTGAATAGTACGGATGTTCTAAATGTAATTAAGGTGGTTATGGACGTAGGGTCGCTGAAATAAAAAGTGAGCCCTTAGTTTTAAATACTAGTCTATAATAGGGTGTCGTACTTGTAGGAGAACCACGGTTCGCATGCACTACGAGGAGGAATTATATTGGCAGATAAGTCAACCGTAATGGCTGTGCAGAAAGCACTTGACAGTGCGAAGAAGCGCAATTTTGTTGAGACGGTTGAGTTGGCCATCAATCTCAAAGACATCGATTTGGCAATCCCTAAGAACCGTATCCAGGATGACATCATCTTGCCCAACGGTCGCGGAAGGCCCGTTCGTATCTGTGTGATTGGTGGTGGCGAACTCGCTTTGAAAGCCAAGGACGTTGCCGATCTTGTAATTACTCCTGAAGAGCTTCAGGTAATTGCAGATGACAAGAAACAGGCAAAGAAGATCGCAAACGAGACCGATTACTTCATCGCTGAGGCACCTTTGATGGCTGTCGTCGGTAAGAGGCTCGGTACCGTTCTCGGTCCTCGCGGAAAGATGCCGAAGCCCATTCCCCCAGGAGCAGATCCTTCAGGAATGATCGACAACCTTCGCAAGACTGTTTCAGTCAGGACGAAAGACAGAATAACCTTCCACGCACCCGTAGGAACAGTTAACATGTCCGCCGAAGAGATTGCAGACAACATTGAGACAGTGTTCAAACGTGTTGAGCTCAAACTCGAGAAGGGAAGGATGAACATCGCTTCATCATTCGTTAAGACAACTATGGGCCCCGCAGAGAGGTTAATCTAAGGAGGTTTCGCAGATGGCACACGTCGCAGCTTGGAAGAAAGATATGGTCAACGATCTTGTCCAGGAGATGGTCTCCAAACCCGTCGTCGCTATCGTCGATGTCCACGGAATCGGAGGTCAGCAGATCCAGTCAATGAGGGCAGGACTCAGGGGACATGCTACAGTCAAGATGACAAAGAACAACTTGATTCTTCTCGCTCTTGACGAGGCAGCAAAAGAGAAACCTGAGCTCGCAGAACTCAAGGATCAGATTTACGGACAGTGTGCAGTTGTCGCCACAGAGATGAACCCCTTCAAGCTCTTTGCAAGAATGGAGTCCACAAAGACAGCAGCACCCGCAAAACCCGGAGAGATCGCACCCTTCGATATCGTCGTTCCGAAAGGACCTACTCCCTTCGGACCTGGACCTATTATCGGAGATCTTCAGAAATTGGGTCTTCCCGCCGCAATTGAGGGCGGAAAGATCGTAGTTAAGAAGGATACAACCTTGGTAAAGGAAGGAGAATCCATTCCCGCCAATGTTGCAGCAATGCTTCCTAAATTGGAAATCTTGCCTATGATCGTAGGATTGGACCTTAGGGCCGCTTACGAGGACGGTACAATCTACAAGAAGGAAGTCTTGGATATTCCCGAGAACTACTACAGAGACATGTTCGCTACGGCCGCATTCAACGCACGCGGATTGGGAGTTTCAATTGCATTCCCCGCAAAGGATACAATCGTACCTCTTATCCAGAAAGCGTTCAGGGAGGCATTTGGCCTTTCAATTTCGGCCGCGATACCAACCAAAGAGAACATCGAGATGCTCATTGCAAAGGCAGACTCACAGATGCTTGCCGTTGCATCAGCCGCTGGATACACCAACGACAGCATAGCTGCAAGGCTCAGTGCCGCAGCAGCATGTGCACCTGTTGCAGCAGCAGCTGAACCCGCAAAAGCAGATGAGCCCGAAGAAGAAGAGGAAGAGGTCAGTGAGGAAGAAGCCGCAGCTGGCCTCAGTGCATTGTTCGGATAAATAAGGAGGATGAATACTATGGAGTATATCTACAGCGCAATGGTCCTTCACTCCGCAGGCAAGGACATCACAGAGGATGCAATTGCAGCAATCCTCTCCGCCGCAGGAGTCGAGGCAGACGCAGCCAAGATCAAAGCTCTGACCGCATCCCTTGAGGGAGTTGACATCGAGGAAGCAATCGCATCCGCTTCCGTCATGGCAGCAGCTCCCGCAGCAGCAGCCGCACCCGCAGCAGCCTCAGAGGCACCCGCAGCAGCAGAGGAGCCTGAGGAAGAGACAGTCAGCGAGGAAGAGGCAGCAGCCGGTCTCAGCGCATTGTTCGGATGATCGTTTAACGGTTAGACTGACAATTTCAAACCTTTTAATTCAAACCCTATTTCTTAGGGTTCTGGTATTTTCAATGCTTTCATCATAGTGGGTGTTTATATCGTTAAGACACTTGTCCGACGGTAATGGTAAGTACGGAGAGGGTTACAGTCCGTCTCAGTTCAGAGCAGATCGCTATGATTCAGCAACTGATCGATGAGAATAATTTCGATACTGTAACGGATGTAGTAAGGACTGCGTTGGAGGAATTCCTGCAGAAATATTTCTCTCCGGAGCACATAAAGAAGATTACTGTGGATCTTCCGAAAAGTAATGTTCTGAAATTGGAAGAACTGGTTAAGGACGGCGATTCCGTCTCATTAGACGATGCTATAAGGAACGCAGTCAGGGAATATACTAAGGACAGATTATAACGGCCCTCTTTTTCCCTGAATCATCTTCACGGCGTCATTGAAAACGCCCATGATTGTATTGTATTCATATTTGGATGGAATTGCACGGCCCATCATCCTTCTGAACATTACCGACGTATCTTTCCTTCTGTGTTCCGGGTATGCTCCTTCTACCATTAGTTGTTCGAAGAAGTGGAACATAAGCTCCTTTTCATCCCCGCTTGCCGGTTCAGGTTTGTGGAGTTTTCCGTCAAAGAGCTCATACATTACAATTGTTGCTGCATGTGAAAGATTCAGAATAGGATATCTGCTGTCCGTAGGTACTGTGATCAGAAGGTCGCATTTCTCCAGTTCATCCTGAAGAAGGCCGACATCCTCACGTCCGAACAGGATTGCGATGTTCTCAGGATAATCCTTGATGCGCTCTGCAAAGTCCTGTACTGGCACAGGGATTCTAGTATAATTTTTGTCACCGACAGTGGTGATTCCGCTCGTTCCCACAACCATGAAACATCCTTCGATGGCTTCACGGATGTTCTCGGTTATCCTTGCGTTGTCAAGGATATCAGATCCGTGTTTCGCTCTTCTGTATGCGTCATCTCCGATAGGGCAGGGGTTGACCAGAACCAGTTCATCAAAACCGAAGTTTGCCATTGATCTAGCTACAGCTCCTATGTTTCCTTCGAATTTGGGGCCTACGAGAACTATGCGGATACTTCCCATGTTGGTAGGTTAAGTGGTTCTCATAATTATATGCTTATACGAGGTCGGAGATACAAGACACGTGAGCGT
>SUSX01000052.1 GCA_015063195.1 Thermoplasmata archaeon
TAGGGCGGGCGTTGTATCTTTGAGAAAGGATGGTAAATGGGCATACTATTCATTGAATGAGAGTGTCATCAAGTCTCTTTCAGATTATTTACGGAATCTTCTTTGATTTGATCGATAAACCTCACAGTCTTTTATATAAATTTACATATTTAAATATTTGAATATGTCTATTTGATACTATGAGCTTTTGGTGGTTTGTTCAGAATCAAATATTGGGTATGCAATGGTTGAATTCCCTGGTTGGGAAGATCCTCACGTCATTTGGAATAGATGTCACATCTCGTCTAGGTGGCAGTTTACATTTCTTCATTTACGACATTTTAAAGATTTTGTTGTTACTTTGGATGTTGATATTCATAGTGTCTTATGTTCAGAGCTATTTTCCGCCAGAGCGTAGCAAGAGGACATTGGCGAAATACAAAGGGTGGAAAGGGAATCTGGTTGGAGCATTATTGGGTACGATTACACCCTTCTGTTCCTGTTCATCCATCCCGATATTCATAGGTTTTACCAAAGCAGGTGTGCCTCTCGGTGTCACATTCTCTTTTTTGATATCCTCTCCATTCGTTGATCTGGCTGCATTGATATTACTTTCCAGTGTCTTCGGTATCGAATTGGCGATGTTGTACGTCCTTCTCGGGATCATATTGGCTATCGTGGGGGGTAAGATAATAGAAGGGCGTTTCACGGAAAATCACTTGATGGAGCATGCAAGACCATCATCGTTGGATATCAATGTCAGATGTTCCTGTTCATCGACCGTGATATCAAGTAATTTCGATCGTGTAAGATATTCCATGGGACAGGTCAAATCCACATATTCCAAGGTGTGGGTATACATACTGATCGGTGTAGCGGTCGGAGCATTGATCCACAATTGGGTCCCCGAGCATATCATTCAAACAATACTAGGTGATGGGAATCCCTTTTCCGTAGTCTTAGCTACGGTCGTAGGTATACCCATCTATGCGGATATCTTTGGAACGATACCTATCGCCGAGGCATTGTATGCAAAAGGTGCAGGTGTGGGTACAATATTGGCATTCATGATGGGTGTAACAGCGACCTCCATCCCATCACTGGCAATGTTGAAGGGTGTGTGTAAGACAAGATTGTTGATCGCATTCTTCTTAATCATACTGTTTGGAATATTGGTGATCGGATATACCTTCAATATCATACAACTGATATTCTGTTTATGATGGTGTAGTAGTGGGTGTGTCGGTACATTCGAGGGGGGAGTCATAGTTTGACCATCAATGATAAGAATGTATCCGACATAACCCTCCATGTGAGATATGTGGTCGCCATTACCGGTGCATCCGGTTGCATGTACGGTATACGTCTCCTTCAGACATTGCCCGGGGAGAAGATCCTAGTCATTTCAAAGATGGCAGAGAAGATCATCCCTCATGAGACGGGTATGTCCATAGAGCAGGTGAAGGCCCTTGCGGATGTGGTCTACGAGGATGACGATCTTTTTGCATCCATATCTTCAGGAAGTTATCGTTTCGATGCTATGGTCGTGGTCCCATGTAGTGCATCGTCCTTAGGAAAGATCTCGAACGGTCTTGCGGACACTTTGATCACTAGAGCAGCGGCTGTGGCGATAAAGGAGTCTCGTAAGTTGGTCCTCGTTGTGAGGGAGACTCCCAAGAGCGCAATACTCCTAGAGAATGAACTCAGGCTTGCCAGATGTGGCGTATGTATATTGGATGCGAATCCCGGGTACTATTCCAAGCCACAGACCGTCGATGACATCATAGATTTCGTTGTCGGAAGGTGTATGGATCAGTTGGGTCTGGATCACGATCTGTATTTGAAATGGGAGTGATCCACTCACCCATTCTAGTCATCGTACGAATTTACTATAATTGTGTACGATGTTACTCATCTGATATGGTTGCAAAACCCATCGTCCTGTCAGTGCCCCTCGTGATGGTCATCATGGTAGCGTTACCTTTTGTATCCCGCGTATGACACATATTGCAGGTAGAACGTAGTTCGCCTCAGAGTAGTTTCCTGAATGCGGCAGGATGCTGGACAAGGGTTAAAAGTGGTCTTTCAATTGTTTGAAGCGACCAAACCCAAACAGGTCGAAAGACCGTCTTCCCCATATGAATCGACTCTTATAAGGTTACGGTTCGAAGTCCTGTGGGTTTGGCGGGAACAGTGAAGATATTGTCTCGCAGAAGGAGCAGAATACATGCAAAAGTACCGTTTCCGAATGACAACCGTACCTTCTCCTGTGGTACGAAGATCCTCGTGGAATCGGTGTTCTCGGATACGGGATTGAACGATTTCTTGGATGGTCTGAAGAGGGATCAGGGAGAGAGGGTCTCCAATGAAGTGGTCGCTTTGGTGGCCAATTCGGTGGAGATGACGGGAATCTCCGTGAACAGATTGGACAGGATGTTATCTGACGATTCGATCCGTAAGGAATATGGGTTGGGAAATGCCCATGTGAAGTCGATCTATCGTACCGTCGATAGGATAGGGGATCGTTCGGATGAGATCGTGAAGTATCTCGGTATGGTCCTGAGGACCAAGTACAACGTCAATATGGACGTGGTCTTCACCGATTGGACCTCCATGTACTTCGAGACATCACCCAATTCGGTGATCAAATTCGGTTATTCCAGAGACCATAGGTCTGACAGACCTCAGATCAATGTCGGATTGTCCATGGATAGTGATTCCGGTATGCCGATCGGATTGACGATGATGCCCGGAAATATCCTTGATGTAACACATTTCGAGGACACCTTCAAACAGATATCGCCTCTGTTGAACAAGGATTCGGTCATAGTCTTCGATAATGGCGCCTATTCCAAGAAGAATTCCGACCTTCTTGAGGAGAACGGTGTCGGTTTTGTGACCAGGTTGGAACTGAACAAGAGCGAGATCGATTATGTGAAGAACCATCGATCCGAGTGGAACATGGTGGATGACGAGATCATGTGCATCGAACGTACAGGATATCTCGGCAGGAAGAGACATATCTTCTTCTCGTTGAAACGTCGGTTGGAGATATTCGATCAATATCGCAGAAAGGCTGAACACGATTATGACGAGATGGAGGAGATGAGGTTAGCCTTGGAATACGGGAAGAAGCCTCGCAAGAAGTATCGTAACGGCAACTGTTTCGTTAACACGCATTTGTCGTATCAGTTCCCGTTGAAAGGTATCGACAGGGATTCTGCTATAGACATAGCTGTGAAGAACATGGTCACCGGAAGGGAAGGACTTTTCACACTCATGAGCAACCGTCCGTTCTCACCTTCGAAGGTGTTGGAACTGTATCGTTCCAGGAACTCCATAGAGACGGCTTTCAGGGATCTGAAGCACGGAATTGACTGGAGACCGGCCAATTGCAGTAAGCCTTCGGCTATAAAGGGTAGAGTATTGGTATCATTCTTGGCATTGTTCTGCATGTCCATGGTCAGATTCCTGTATTCCGAGTTCAGGCATCTTTCAGCGGAATCCATGACTGAGCAGTTGACGACGTTCTCACTTACGCTCAGAAGACATCAGGATGGTTCCGAGGATAGGATATTCAGCAATTTCTGTCCGATAATCAGGCGTTTGAGGGGGATGAAATCATCATCCTCTCCAAGAAAATCGCCTGATCAGATGTCGATAACATCGTTCGCCGCCTGAATATCGGCTAACTGAGAACGTGAGGAATCCACACAAATCCCGAATGTATGAGCAGAAGCTAGGCTCACAATCTTACGTATGTGTCAGATGCGGGTGTGCGACATGAAAGCGATAAGGAGGAATGTGAAAAACGGAAACGTGAAGTAACCATGGGATTCGTTCCCCATCGACCCTACCAGGGCATGCGTTCGTAGTAATATGAAGGTGTGAAGCCCCTGGGACAATGCGGAGACGTTCGGGATTCGACGGACGCGACCGCTAGGGTGTGTTCGGCATGGTGAATGTAGAATGAATCGTCGTAAGGGCCGTAACCTGACAACGTGCGAAAACGAATCTGACCCGAAAGGGAGAACGCACGGACCAAACGGTACTTGGGTCGGGTGATGGAAGTACCCGCTCCATCATCGAACGAACGATGACCCTTCGGTCTAAAGACGGCACCTGAACCGAACGAAAACGTCTTCCTCATCGAACATGGGAACCCCGATGTCCTCCATATTAATGGTACCGACCTCGCGAGAGGAAGGGATGGGACAGCGGGAGTAGGAGGTGGCAAGAAGCGAATGCCGTCATGTAACGTGACGGATAGTTCATATGAACGATTCGAAAGGATGCTGACGTGCCACTGGTCAACGATCGAAGGAGAATCATGTATGATGTCAACAGCTGATACCTCAACGGCATCGAAAGATGAGAGGTCAGCGGACGCTCCATCCCTGCCCAGACAATGGAACTCCATCGACTGGAACGAAGCGGAGAAGAACGTCAGACATATGCAAGGTAGGATTTCGAAGGCTTACAGCGAAGGTAGAACCTCACTGGCGAAACGTCTTTCATATCTTCTGGTCAACTCCTTTCATGCCAAGGCATTGGCTGTGAGAAGAGTATCAATGCAGAACAAGGGAAAACACACTCCTGGAGTGGATGGGGAGCTATGGCAATCCGCCAAGTCCAGGATGGAAGCGGTGAACTCCCTGAACAAAGGGAAGTACCGCTCCAAACCCCTGAGACGCATCTACATTCCCAAAAAGAATGGGAAACTGCGTCCGTTGTCCATTCCCACCATGTATGACCGTGCCATGCAAGCACTGTATGCATTGGCACTCGACCCCATACAGGAAGCGACCGCCGACCCGAATTCATACGGATTCAGGATTGGAAGGTCGTGCCAGGATGCGAAGGGTCAGATACAATTGATGATGGCATCGTCCAAAAGACCCGAGTGGGTCTTGGAAGGTGACATAAAGGGTTGTTTCGACAACTTCTCGCACGAATGGATGATGGACAACATCCCAATGGACAAGCATGTCCTGAAGGAGTTCATCAAAGCGGGTTTCGTTTTCCAAGGACAGATGTTCCCATCCGAAAGAGGAAGTCCGCAAGGAGGTGTGATTTCACCCATACTCGCGAACATGACTCTCAACGGAATGGAACGTCTGGTCAAGTCCAACTTCAAAGGTGTGAATCTGACAAGGTTCGCCGATGATTTCGTCGTGACACTCCATTCCCCCGAGGAAGCGGAAGCGGTCAAGGGACTGCTCTCCATATTCCTCAAGGAAAGAGGATTGGAACTGTCCGAGGAGAAGACCCTCATCACCCACATAGATGACGGATTCGATTTCCTCGGATGGAACTTCAGGAAACATCGTAATCAAGGAAGGAGGATACTCATAATCAGACCTTCGAACAAATCCCTACAATCGATGAAATCCTCGATCAAGGAGACCGTATTGGTGAAGGGAAAGGCGAAGGGTCAGGATGAGTTGATTCGTGAACTGAATCCGAAGATTCGCGGATGGTGCAACTACCACAAATCAGCCATGTCCTCCAGGACATTCTGCTATCTCGATTCCTATCTGTTCCAGACACTGTACAGATGGGGACTGCGGAAACACAGGAAGAAAGGGAAGGGATGGGTGAAGGACAGGTATTGGCATCAGAGAGGAAGCAGGAAATGGACGTTCTGTTCCGACAAGGAAGAACTATTCAGACCGATAGATGTGAAGATAAAACGCCACGTGAAGGTAATCAGTACGAAGAATCCCTACATCGACACGGAATACTTCCTGAACAAGCAAAAGAACAGGAAATGTGAACGCGGATTCAGGGATAAGAGTTTCGCTATGTAAGCTGCCCGGTAACAATGGGTTATCGTTGGCTTGAGCCGTGTGCGATGAAAGTCGCACGCACGGTTCTTAGAAGAGGGGGAGGGAGTAATCCCTCTTCCTTATTCGACTTATATCATTTTGGTATGCATTAGAGGTGATCAAAAATTCTGAAACACTTCTATATGACTTTGATGAAAATACTATAATCTTCAATTCATCCCTAATGAATGTGAAAATGAGTGGACAGTGCGAGATTCGAACTCGCGACCTCTACAATGCCAATGTAGCGATCTTCCATCTGATCTAACTGCCCAGTAAAACTCGTTAGTCACTTATTATTATTAAACATTACGTTGTGATATATTCAGCTTTTTCAAAATATATCATGAATCATATGTATTGTTGATAAGTATGGAGGGACCTCCCCCATATTGTGAAGTGTAAGTGTTTTACTCGGTTTGGAATCTATGTACTTCTCCGGGTATGAATGTCGGGTACCTTGCGTTGGCACATGCTAGACACAGATTATCCGCGGGAATTTCCAACGCCTTGACCATTCCCTCAAGGCTGATGTATGCGAGGGAGTCCGCACCGATAATATCTCTAATCTCGTCGACGGAATATTTAGTGGCGATGAATTCCTTTCTATCCTTCATATCCACTCCGTAATAACAAGGTGCGATGATTGGGGGGCTTCCGACCCTAACATGGACTTCCTTTGCACCAGCATTCTTCAACATTTTAATGAGGATCTTGAGGGTGGTTCCCCTGACGATAGAGTCGTCGACGATGAGAATCCTCTTCCCAGCGATGGTAGATTTGATGGTGTTCATCTTGGAGGACACTGCAGCTTCCCTCTCTTCCTGACTGGGGAGGATGAATGTGCGTCCGACGAATCTGTTCTTCATGAATCCTTCTTCGTAAGGAATTCCGGATTTGATGGAGAATCCGAGTGCATGTGCCCTTCCAGAATCTGGGATGGGCATGACAACATCTACATCGGCA
>SUSX01000053.1 GCA_015063195.1 Thermoplasmata archaeon
AATGCCTCTATGGCCATCAACAGTGGCTTTTCATTGGAGAATTCCGGAATCTTACCCAGGGCCATGTAGGCGCAGATGAATCCGAACATACTGAGCGTGACACCTATGAGGATATTGTTGACTATCTCCAGTACCGGTGCCGAGGATTCAAAGGCCTTGGACAGAAGTGATAGGACAAGGGAACATACAATGATCACCATCATGGCGGGAGGGATGTGTATGGTTTTACGATCATAGAGAATCGTAGCAATCTCGATCAAAAGAATCAATGATGAAACAATCATGTCCCAGATGTTTAGATACATTATGCCGAGGACAAGTGTGACGACACTGATTGCCAGGAGGACATAATACAGTTTCATTGTTCCGCTGCCCATTTTCCTGCTGCCGGGGGCGGAACTCGGATTCATACCTTCCATGAAAAGAGAACTGTTTTTTCCTATAATATCTGTATCGTATTTCTCCAGAGCAGTTCTCCGTTTGGGCTGTTATGTTTATTGCGTATCGGATATGCTGCGCTTAAAAACACATCTGAATTCACCTTACACCTTTAAGTAGTTGAACTTATGTTCGACGACTATCCGGAGTTATTTATTTGGCAGGAAACAGAGACAGCTTTAACATGGGCCAATCTAACGTAGCGGGAGGCAAGAAACCTAACCAGCAGTCCGCAGCAAAGAAGCCCCGCCCCAAGAACAAAGAGTCAACTAAGAGACAGCCTATGCTTAACACACATAAGCTGGCACCCTTCAAATATGACATGAATGAGGTTCTTTCATCAACATCGTTGGATGCATCCAAGGCCTCATCGTTCCTCGCTTCGATCATTGCTAAAGCATCGAGACAGTCTACCCGTGATGCCAAGGATTTCGTCAAGACATTCCTTGAGGCAGGAGATCTGACTAAAGAGGAACACGACAAGATTTTGAAACTCTTGGACAAGTACAGCAAATATCGCTGATACAATGAACTTCTCGGAGTGTACCCCCGGGAGGAGTTTCATCCTCAAACTGTCTCCCGGAGAGATTCTCCATGAGCAAATTGAAAAGTTTGCATTGTCCAACAATATACATTCTGCCAGAGTGCATGCTCTTGGCGGTGCGGATGAAGGTTCTGTTGTAGTATGCGGTCCGAAAATACCGATATCCGGCAGAGTGGATCCGATGACCGTTACCCTGGATGCGCCGATGGAATTCGTCGGAACGGGTACTATACTCTCCACCGAAGACGGAGTGCCTATGCTGCATATGCACGGGTCATGCGGAAGAGAAGGCAGATCCATAACCGGTTGTATGCGTTCGGGAATAATCGTTTGGTTAGTGATGGAAGTTATCATTGAAGAGCTGCTCACCGATGATGTTGTACGTTCCATGGATGACAACGGTTTCTTTCTTATAGATATACTAAAAGACTGATGGATGCCAATGTGTCCAGGGGGACATGTACTTTTTTCGTCATTTTAGGAACATTGTTTCATATTATTTTAACAATATGAAATTATATTTCAAATATCCCTTATTATTTTCCTCAAATGAAACGTTGTTGCATTTTTTGAATTAAGAACTTATTTATATGCAACATCAATATCCCAATAGCGGGATTAATATGGGTTACGAAGAAATTTTCCCCCAGAATGACCTCAAAGGCTGGCATGCAAATGCAGCAAAGAGGTTCGCAAGCCCCTTCGTTGACAACTACCACGACCGTATCGATGTAGATCCTATTATGCTCTCAAACGCAGCGGTCCACACTGGTTTCACGATTAGGGACTTCTACGAGAAGCCTGAGCTCGGTATCCACTGTGTTGGATATGTAGCAGAATTGTTCGACCTTTTGCCTGTTACACACTGGTTCTTCTCACTTCCATGGGTAAGAGAACTCGGTGTTACACTTGAGTACAAAGACACACTCCCACCAGTCTCCACTGGACCTATCCTCGACCCCGAGGCAGACCTCGACAAGATTGAGGCACTCGAGCCTATCGGAAAGGAAGAACTCAAGAAAGGATCAACAATTCCTCTCTTCTACGGACTCTACGACTACGTTCAGCAGAACCTCCCCCACACACTCGTTCCTATCTCATACGGATTCGACCTTTGTGGAGCAGGATCAGAACTCATCGGAGTCGAGAACTTCATCATGTGGACATTCACTGAGCCCGACCTCGCACACAAGCTCATCGACACATACGTCGAGACATCCATCAACGGAGCAGACGTCCTTTCAGACAAATACGGAATGGCAATGCTCATTGTCGGATCAATCCTCGCAAACAACGATATCTTCGCAGACGAGCAGGTTGAGGAATTCTCAGCAAAGAAGATGCGCCACTACGTAGACCAGTGTTTCAGAAGAGGAGCAGGACCTCAGATCTTCTACCACCTCTGTGGTAACCACGAGACAGACTACAAAGTCTTCAAGAAGAACTTGGTATGGTCACCCTTCAACGTTCTCCACATTGGATACAAAGGCCAGAGCGAATTCCCCTCAGAACTCTTGAAAGAGGAATTCCAGGATGTTACAACAATCATGGGATCAGTCGATACAAAGCTCATGATCAGCCCCAACCCCAAGAAAGTCTACGACAAGGCAAAGGAGACACTCCTTGCTGGACGTGACGCAAAGAAGGGATACATCCTCGGTACAAGCTGTGAGACACCCCCGTACACCATCCCCGGAAACCTTCTCGCATTGACAAGGGCTGCAAGGGACTTCGGTACCTACGGAACATGGTGAGGTGAATAAGATGGAATACATTATCGCAGATGCAGTCGTTGAAGTAATCGAGAAGAGAGGTATCAAAGTCGATGACGTTAAAGCAGTCATCGAGGGTGCCGGAGACGACAAAATCACAAACGGATCCAGGTTCATTGCAAAGAAAGAGATTGGAGATGTCACAGTCTATGCAGACTACACAGTAGACGGCGACAAATGCACAATCAACGCAGGATACTGCCACAAGATGAAAGTCCTCGACATTGTCCTTGTTGGAGACGACACCGAGTGGACCTACGTCAAGAACGGTGCAGTCGTTAAAGCTGGACACACCAACCTCACATACCTCGGAGCAACCAGGTCAGGACCTTCACTCGTTGAGCCTACATCTGGAGCATCCTGGTTCGAGGAGTACCTCGCAGCTGGTGCACTCACCACAGCAGAGGGTCTCTTCCAGCAGAAGAGGGCATAAGCGCATAGCGCTTATCCCACCTTCAAACCTTTTAACCTTTCATAAGGTTCTTTTGTGTTATCTATCAGCGTGAGCTTTCTGCCCAGTAAGGTTTTATTATCATAGTTGATACGTCCTTTTATGACAGAGAAAATAGGCGAGACCGGAGCACTCTGCCCGGAATGTCTAAAAACGATAAAGGCGGAAAAGATCGTTGAAGACGATGACGTCTATATTGTGAAAACCTGTCCGGATCATGGAACCTGGAAGGTAAAGATCTGGTCCGGTGCTGAACAGTACAAATATTTGTATGAATTCGCCGCAGTTCCGAAGACTCCTGAGAAGTATGCAATACCTCAGATGAAAGTATGTCCTGAAGATTGCGGACTTTGTGATAAGCATCTTCAGCATTCATGTTTGAACGTCGTTGAGGTCACCAATCGCTGTAATCTCAACTGTCCGATTTGTTTTGCAACTGCAAATGGTTGCGGGTATGATTTCCACCCTGATATTGAAACAATCAAAGGGATGTTCCAAACAGTTGTGGATTACGTAAAGAGTCCACGTTGCGTTCAGATTTCAGGAGGAGAACCAACAATCAGGGACGATCTTCCCGAGATTGTCAAGTTGGCAAAAGAGATGGGTATCGAGCACATCGAAGTCAACACCAATGCAGTCCGTATTGCAAACGATATGGAATATCTGAAAGCGCTCAAGGAAGCAGGAGTGGATGACTTCTATTTCCAGTTTGACGGAACTGATGACGAGATCTATATGCAGACCCGTGGAAAGCCTATGTTCGAGATAAAAGAAAGGGCAATCAAAAACTGCAGTGAGGTCGGAATCGGAATCACACTCGTGGTCACAGTTTCTCCTGAGATTAATCTTAACCATGTGGGGGAGATTATCAAATTCGCAGCATCAAAGGTGCCTACAGTTAAAGGTGTTCATTTCCAGCCTATTGCACACTTCGGAAGGTATCCTCAGGAGCCTACGGATGAGAACCGTGTTCTTCTTCCCCAGTTGGCCAGTGAGATCGAGAAGCAGACAAAGGGCATGCTGAAGGCGGATAACTTCATCCCTACATCCTGTTCTAATGTACACTGTGATCTGAAGTCACTTTCTATCGTACTTCCGGACGGTTCACTGTTCCCGTTGACCACAATGGCTCTGGGTCCACCAACAAAGACAGACAATGTAGCAGATAAGACAAGGACTGAAGTCTCTCAGCTTTGGAAATACATCGAGGATACGATGGACGGAGAGGATGCATCCCGTGACACCGATGACAACTCATGGAAGACATTTGTCAGCAGAGCAAAGACTCACTATCTTACTGTCTCAGCAATGGCATTCCAGGATGTATGGACAGGTGAAACCGAAAGATGGGAGCGTTGCTGTATTCACGTGGTGACACTCGACGGAAAACTGATACCGTTCTGTCTGTTCAACACAACGGCAAAAGACGGTACCACAATGTACCGCAGAAAAACATTTTGCAGATAAGTAAAAAAGGTGTGGCCATTGGCCACACTGTTTACCTTTTGTAGTATCCAAAGGATTTGTGATACTTGTTGACGATTCCGTTCATGTAGTTTGAAAGGAATGCCTCTTTTTCTTTAGTATTGACTACGAATCCGTTGAGCGGGAATTCAAAGTCGCAGTGGACACACCTAACGAACTTGCAGTTCTGGTTTGCACGAGGGCATGCCCTACAGGCGATAGCTCTCGACTGGAACAAACTGAATTCCTTACCACACTTAGGACACGTGAATCTGTGTGTTGCAGAGAGCATCTGAGGTGTAACTCCAGCTCTTGCCATCTCAGGTGTTAAGGTCATTTTATGATACTCCTGCACCAAGGTAAGTTGTTCGAATATATACGTTCGTCGGGTTGGAGCTGACACATATATCCTTATAGACAGTTTCAGATACTGGATTATGGGCTTACGCGAACAGATGCTTTCCATCATCGTAAAGCATAAATTATTGTCAAGACAGGTGCCAGCAGATGCAGAGTTTCCGTTGGAATCCTGGATAGAAATCAAAGCAAAGAAAGAGATTAAGAAAAATCGTGAGCTCAAAGAGGAAGTTGGCGGAGTGCCGGAAAAGCTTAACCGTGAGGACTTTGAAAAGTATCAGATTTTCAGGGTAAGGGAACAGATGAAATATGCTGAGGCCAACGTCCCATACTACAGGAAAAAGTTCAAGGATGCAGGAATAAGGCCTGAAGATATCAGAACCTATGATGATTTGGAGAAGATTCCTTTCACAGAACCGTTGGATCTCGCTGAGAATTCGATGTATTTTTACGGTGTGTCTTCTACAAAGATGGCAAGGGAATTTACTACAACAGGTACCAGCGGTCACAGGAAGTTCATAGGGTACACTGTTAACGATCTTCTCGGAAAGGTAGATATCATTTCATCTGCACTTGCCGGAGTCGGAATGACGACCAAGGACAGTCTTCACGTCATGTTCCCTCTTGTATCTGCATGGGATCCAAGTCTGCTTCTTGTGAGTGCCTGTAATGTTCTGGGATATGGTTCATCAGTATGTTCCGAGGCGGATATAGACAAACAATTGGAAACGATAACATCTGCCAAATCATCCTTCATCATCGGACTTCCGTCATTCATCTACCGTGTTACTGTATTGATGAAGGATAAGGTGGACCTCAGGACACTCGGTATAAAGAAAATCATCTCGACATCTGAACCTCTCTCTGAAAGTATGAGGGCAATTCTTGAGGACCTTTGGGGATGTAAGGTAATCGATGTATGGGGTATGACTGAGTTTGGTCTCGCATGTGCAATAGAATGTGATGAACAGAACGGACTGCACACTGACGAAGCTAACATGCTTCTCGAGGTCATTGATCCAGAAACCGGAAAGCATGTTCCTGACGGAGATATCGGAGAACTAGTAATCACAGGATTGCACTCCGAGGGTACTGTACTCATCAGATACCGTACTCATGATTTGGTTTCACTCATCCCTCCGAAATGTAACTGCGGTTCGGTATTCAACAAGCGTATCACTAAACCAAGTGGTAGGATGGACCTTCAGATAAAGGTGGGATTGGGATACAAGATCTATCCCCTCCTCTTCGACGAGGCTGTTTTCATAGATCCAGATGTATTGGATTATTCTGTAAACATAACTAAGGACGATTACAGAGATCTGATCACGGTTCAGGTCGAAGTTGCTTCAGAATCAGAAGAATTACGTGAAAAACTTGTCGAATCTGTTTCCTCTATCATGGAAATTGCTGACGGAATGAACGATGACCTCATTGCGAAACCTGTGATAGAGTTCATTGAACAAGGTTCGATGGAATATGCTGTAAAGGCAAAGAAAATTAAGGATCTGAGATCAGTCTACGACTGATTCAGCTTTTTGATGCCTTGATGACGGCTTCAAGTAAGCTGTCATCATCGCATTGTTCTACAAAGGTGCCTGTTACGATAATGTCAGCACCGGCTTCCCTTGCTGCAGTGGCAGCTTCGGGAGTTCTTATTCCTCCGCCTACGATGAGTGGGATGTTGATTGTTTCTTTAACTGCAGAAATCATTTCAGG
>SUSX01000054.1 GCA_015063195.1 Thermoplasmata archaeon
ATATTTCGTAAGAACCACAGAGTATGCTCTTTACCCTAACAGGGAACAGGAAAGAAAGTTATTGTTATTCCTTGAAGTCTGCCGTGAAGTCTATAACAGATTATGGAAAGTCTGTAAATTCCTTCTGGAACATAATTATAGCCTTCCCAGTGACAGATACCTGATGGATATTGCCAGAGGAATCTGGAATCATAATGAATGGATGAAACCGATTTACCAAAACTGTCTCAATGATGTAGCTAAAAGAGTACACAAAGCATTCAAGAGTTTCCTTAAAGGAAGGAAAGAAGGAAGGAATGTAGGTCATCCCAGATACAAATCAAGGAACAGATACGATTCATTTACCTACACACATTCAAGCGGATACGGTTTCGTTTCCAAAGACGGTAAGAAAGGAGGATTCGACCGTATAAGATTGGGAAAAATAGGAAACATAAGATTCGGTAACAGATTCAGAATTCCCGGAATAATGAAAACTGCAACCATATCCCGAACAAGAGTCGGAAAGAAATACAGATGGAAGATCTGTATCGTTTGGACAGTCAATAAATTCACTGAACAACAGACCTCATTCGATTTCGAAGATACATACAGTAAACCCATAGGAATGGACCTCGGATTGAGATCATTAGCTGCATTCTCCGACGGAACAGTAATCCCCAACGACAACACATACCGTAGGAAAGAGTCTGAATTAGTCAAAGTCCAAAGGAAACTGTCCAAAGCAATCGAGGACAATCCCAATTACAGAAAATCCGATGATTACTACAGAATGAGAGCCCGGCTTTCCCATAAATTCAGAAAACTGAAGAATCACAGAAAGGACTTGTATCACAAAACAACCCGGGACATTATATACAACCACGGAGACATCTACGCAGAATCATTGAATGTCAAAGAGTTATCCGAAGAAACTGAAAGTAAAACCATGAAAAAACAATTCAGGGATGCAGCATGGACTACATTCATGAACATGTTATCGTACAAAGCGGAAGAAGCCGGTACAATAATACATGAAGTGAATCCTGCATACACATCCCAGATATGTTCCAGATGCGGAAATATCGTAGAGAAAGATCTATCAGTAAGGATACATGAATGTCCATATTGTAACCTGAAAATGGACAGAGACATAAACGCAGCAAGGAACATACTGAAACGCGGCCTGGGGGCAGCCAGGCAGGTCCGCGGTCAAAGACAAATCAGCGAACCATTACCGGTAAGCACTTACGGAATTTGAGTTCCACTCAAATTATCGCAGAGCCAATACTGTATCATCTACAGTAAGATGATAAAAATCACTCCTGTCAACACAAATCCGACCAATGCTCCTGCGGCCAATTGTGCTGGAGTGTGCTTTTTCTGAACATATCTGCTCCAGACTATGAACGGCAGAAGAACGATCATCAACCGTCCGAAAGGTGGGAATGCATAATCGAGAGCCATGCTCGGACCTACAATACCGATGGCATGAATACTTATTTTCCAACGGGTGCTGATTAACAATACAACAAATGTATTTACAGCGTAACACAACATCAACACATAGATAATTTCAGGAACAGCCAGAACATACAGAATCACAGTTCCGACCAGATAGGACACTATACCTGCGGCCAATGGGATATATCTATCCTCCCTCCTGTAGATGTCACCGTCTCTGTTATCGTGCTTTACCGAGTAATAATAGGTGACTCCGAACGGTATGACTAATGCAAAAAGAAGGCAAATCACATCGGATATAATCTGATCTGCAATATTGTGAATCAAAAGACCCAGTAACAGGAATGTCGGTATTGCAATAATAGGAGGATGCGTCAGGATAGAGATGATTCTTGCAAATTTCTCCTGTCCCGGAGTTATCGTACCGCTGAACTTTACTGTAGGATCCTTCATCAGATCATTCCCTCCAATGAAGACAGAATCTGTGCGGTCTGTTTTTCGGTATATTCTCTGGTTGATGAATTGTCAACCACTATCCACCCTTCCGTAATGCTTTGCATCTTTCTGCGGGTCTTGTCCAACTTTTCCTCGGTCTCGTAGATTTCCAGCTCCTCTCCCCTTTCGAGAATGCGTTCCATCGCTATCTTACTGTCAACATCCACAAAGACCTTTACATCCGGCATAGGGAATATCCGGGAGAACAGCCTGTATCCTAACGGACAGAGACTTTCAGGAAGATATGCTACTGCCAGGATGTATCTGACAAATATCACATCATCATAATCCCTGCTTTTTATCTTCATCTTAAAAAGAGAGCATACAACGTCCAAAATATAGAATGCCGTAGCAAAAATCACAGACATTTTGTTATCTATCGTAAGGAACTTCGCTGCAACCCTGCCGAAGAAACGGTCATGATTCGGATGTGTAATCTCCAGTACTTTCCTTCCGCGGGATTCCAGTTCCTTTCTGATGTAATCGGAAGATGTTGTCTTCCCGGAACCGTCCATACCGTCGATTACGAACCACACCATTGAATCACAATCCCAACAATATCATCGAAACTGTCACTGTGAACGGTATAATCAGATTGTCAAATTCACCGGGACTGAACATCTCAGCCACTGATGCCACCAAACCTGCAACAATTCCTAAAACCCAAACCGGTACCGATGCATCGACATTTCCCGTCGGATAGAATCCGCAGGATATCATATATCCGAAAAGTGTCACGATGACAACAGTCATCACAAATGTTGAAACGAAGACACCTACCGATCCTTCCAATGATTTTCCGTTGAATGTCTTATGTTTTCCGAATCTCTTTCCGATGACACTTCCCATACCGTCTCCGTATGTCATTGCCATCATTCCGATACTTGCCGCTGTCCAGTGGTCGAAGAAAAAGATGATTGCGATGTTGATGCTGATTACATAAAAGAACAGACCCGTACGGTGACCTTTATTCTGAGACAGATCCCCTAATTTAGATTTAGAAACTATGTTATCCTTAAGCATCGCAAAAAACAGTAAAACTGCAAAAGGTACGGAAAAGAATGCAAGCATTATCCATTGTTGTGAGAACATCCACCAAACCAAAGCGAAATTTCCCACACCGATGTGTACAATCTTTCTAACATCGACATTATATCCTTTCTTATCACAATAGAGGCTTATGCCCAGAGATATCACTATTATGGAATAAACCAAAATCAGTGCGTTGATGTCCTGAATATCCATATGATACACAACCGACTTTAGTTCAGATGGTCTTTAAGATACATAATGACTCTTACGAATTTGGCTGAAATCAATCCCCGAGTGAGGGACAGTCAATCCCTGTACATACATATGTCCGAATAGTTACAAATACAATAATGATATCTTAAAAAAATATGAAGATTAGAAGTTCCTTCCCTTCATTCTATCATGTCATATCTTTGCTCATAGCATTGATACCTTATCTGATATTGGGAAGGATTTGGATCTTCATTGCATCGGTAATTGTCATTGAATTTGTCTTTTTGTTATCATGGTCTGCAATATCATATGAGATTACAGAAAACAGCCTGATAATCAACGGTGCTCTTGAAGTAAGAAACATAAGCTTCACGGACATAGAATCCATCAGGCTGAGGGACAGTATTTTCTTCCTGGATTATATAGACGGGCTCGGAGTGAAAAGAATCGGAATTAATGTCAGAAAAAAGGGTGAGACATTCATCTCACCCAGAGACATAGAAGGTTTCACCTCATTACTTAAGGAAAAAATTCCGGATCTGACTGTAATCGATGAGAGGAAATGACCTCCGGCTCATCTGACCTCTGCAATGAAAGTTACCCAATTCTTTTCAGGACATGTGTGGACTTTTACCGAAAGGTCCAGACAGGATAGGATCTCTTCCATCCTTTCATTCGTAACCAATTTAGCCCCGCATTCCTCTTCGACTGACTTATTCTTCTCCTCAAATGCAGGATCGGGATACTGTTCGGAAACAATCACCAATATCCCTTTCTCAGATAATTTGGAACGGACTTCCTCAAGATTCTTCTCGAGATCCGGCCAAAAGAAGTATGTCTCCACAGCCGTAATCATATCGAATTTCGAATCATCGAACGGAATGGATTCAACAGAAGCATTGATTACGGACAGCCTTCCGTCATTAATCAGGGACTCGTTGATTTCAGATGCGATACGGACACAATCATCCGATATGTCAATACCGTAAAGATTGGAATTTCCGAATTTCAATCCTAATTTACGAAGGAACATGCCTCCTCCGCACCCGATATCCAAGATGTCCTTAGGGTCGATATCCGGAACGTATGAAAGTGCCCAATCCGTCAGCTCTGAATGGTGTTCATTCATCCTTTCAATGATCTCGATCCCTTCCTTCCCTACAGGGCAGGAGTACAGTGATTTGTCCATGAACATCAAATGTGTAATTACTAATTCAATCTTTCATGGGAGTTTGGCCTGAGTGTATTTCCTTTCCGGAATCACATTATCAACTATGTGATCGATGGATGATGATAATGCAACCCTTCCCTGATCCGCTATATTTTCGATGATGAATGTTTCACCGTTTTTGATAAACACCGACCCGGTATTCCTCCAGTGGAATGTTACTCCGTTCTCTACACATTTCTCTCTGACAGATTGTACCCATTCATATCTGCAGGGACGTGCATTGTCACAGTATTCACCGCCTAGGTAAATGCAGTTGATTATTCCGTCCTTCAGATCGTCACCGACATCGATAGGGCCTATCATAGGTGCCATGAAAATATCATGTTTCCTTGCAGGCACCTCCTTCAATATCGGCACTCTGAGATCCCAGGCATCCTGATTTTCAGTACTTACCGAAAGCCGCACATTTTCATAACCGTCTCCCCAATCGGGCGGAAGACATTCAATCATCCGTTCAGGTCTTTTTGTCAGAAGTATGAATGTGAGGTCCTTTCTTTTACGGATCATTCTCCATGCTTCCGACCTCCATTCATCTGCCTCTTCGATAAAGAAATCACTTGTCATCGATGAAAGAACAATCTTATCTCTTACCGAATATAATCCGCTCCTGTTCTTTTTCAGAGGAAGGTCGAATTGGGTTTTTGAGATTCTTACGATATTACTTCCTTCTACGCCTCTCTTCTCGTCACCGAGAAACATGTAACAGTTTCTGCAGCCTTCGCTGACTCTTCTGCATCCGTGCCAAGGGTTCCAAGATACGGAATTTGCTACAAAATCAGGCTCCTGCAATACCATCAGAACACGATTGTTCTGGAACAATTTATCTGTTCCGAACAAGGGATTTTTCTTTAAAATCTCATTAAATTTGTTAAAAAGGTAAGGATAAATACCAAAAATCGATTCTAGTTCTGATGGTCTGGAGGGTGTTGAATACAATAAAAGAACCTTGTTTATGCGGAAAAGGCCTCATTATCTCTGTTCACATTGCCGATGAAAACGGCAACAATCGCACCAATTGGGAACTGCGTTGTGACGATTGTTCTTCCAAATATGATATTGTAGACAACAAACTTGTCGGAAACAATGATTCTCTGATCTCATCCATAAGAATCGTAAAGAAAAGCTCCGTCTGATTGACTTTGTATGTATTATCTGTCTGTGATATTGTTTGATTTTAAAATAAAATAATCAAAATATTTATAATATAATATCAAATACATTTAATCATGAGCCGGTTCAAACAATCGGAAAATGAAATTGTACGCAATGCTGTCCTGAACGATGGTTTGAACGAAGTGTATGTCGGTTCACAGACCGCCAAGAACATCCTGATTAAGACAGGTTATTTCCTGGCAGGCATTCTGATATGCCTCCTTATCTGGCATTTTTTCGGGACATTCTTCAACGAGAACATAGCCAAGCACATATTCTTCCCGCTTCCACTGGAATGTTTTGAAAGAATGATTGAATTCTTTACCGAAGACTTCTCCGTACTGGGAACAGATATCGTAGTGCATATAAAGTACAGTCTTATCCGTTGGATTAAGGGATTCTATATTGCAGCCGTAATCGGAGTTGTCCTCGGAATCCTTATGAGTCTTGACGACAGAATCTACAGACTCGGAATAGTCCCGGTCAACATCCTTCAGATGATTCCGGGTCTTGCATGGTATCCTGTCTGTATCCTTCTTTTCGGATTGGGTGAGACGTCCGCAATATTCATCATCGCTATCACAGTAATTTCTCCGATAGCAATCAATATCTGTAACGGCCTCCGCCGCGTACCCAAAGTTAACATCCGTGTAGCCGACATGTGCGGAAAATCGTATGCTGAAAAATTCGTTGAGATCCTTCTGCCTTTTGCCGCATTGGATTTCATAACCGGTTTCAGAATAGGAATGGCAAACGCATGGAGAATGCTCATCGCAGCAGAGATGGTTGTCGGCGTAGCAGTCGGATTGGGTTATGCCATTCAGATCGAAACCGCATATCTGGATTATGTTTCCGCCTTTGCATGTATAGTGATTATCTGTATTATTGGAATTCTTATCGATAAGGTATTCTTCGGGACCATCGAATCGTATGCCTCCAAAAAACTCGGAGTGGGGGAATCATCATGAACGTACTTCAGATGAAGAACATATACAAGGCATACTACAATGAGAGGAAGGACACAG
>SUSX01000055.1 GCA_015063195.1 Thermoplasmata archaeon
TTCGGAAGCATCCATCATCTGGAGTACGGACTGCTTTATTCCTTTAGGACCGTAAACACTCAACGGAGATTTCCTTCCGGACATCCCCATAGTCTGCAACAATCCCGGAAGACCCAGCATATGATCCCCATGCATGTGTGTGATGAATATCCTGTCGATTTTCATGAATGATAATCTGGAAATCATCAACTGTCTCTGTGACCCTTCCGCACAGTCGAACAACGTTATCGAATGTCCCTGTTTCAGGGCTATGCATGACATCGCACGGTCCCTTGAAGGGACGGCGGCCGCGGTTCCGAGGAATGTCAGATTAAGCATCTACCAGTTTCCGTAGTAGTCTGGAATTGTGTTCTTACTTTCTTTCTTGAATGCACGGTAATGTTCCTTACAAAGGTGCACCTGTCTGCAGTCAGGATTCTTCAGCTGAAGCGAAGTCTGGGAGACTTTCTTGATGTTGAGTGATCTTTCGGATTCGCAATTACAACCCGAAACGTCACAGATTTCATTTGCCATGATATTGGTGATAATCTACAGCAATTAAACCCTTATGCGTGATACTTCTGATTTCATAATGTAGAACAGTCCTTAAAAACAGGAATGAACATACACTGATTATGGTATTGGTAGCACCTTCGATGCTTTCAGCGGATTTTTCCAAACTTGGAGAAGAATTAAAGAAAATAACAGTCGCAGGTGCAGACTGGGCACATCTGGATGTCATGGACGGAATGTTCGTTCCAAATATCACCATCGGACCGTCTGTCATCAAGGCATTGCGCCCCCATTCCGATATCGTATTCGATACCCACCTTATGATAGAGGATCCGGTCAGATATGTGAAGGAATTTGCAGATGCAGGATCGGACTACATAACAGTGCATGTTGAAGCGAAAGGTGACATATCCGCTGCAGTTGACAAGATTAAGGAACTTGGGAAAAAAGCAGGGATTTCAATCAATCCCGATACTCCCGTATCCGCAGTGGAACCTTTCCTTGACAGAATCGATCTGATTCTTGTAATGACAGTACAGCCCGGATTCGGAGGACAGCTGTTCAGGGAAAACGGCCCGGAAAAGATTTCAGCTCTCAGAAAAATGGCTGACACCACAGGTAGAGAGATCCTGATTTCAGTGGACGGTGGAATCAACCGTGACACCGGAAAGAGATGTATCGATGCAGGTGCAGACGTTCTTGCTGCAGGAAGCTATCTTTTCAAACAACAGGACATGGCTGAAGAAATATCTCTTTGGAAAAGGATGTGATTTCACATCCATATTTTTATAGAGTCTCTGATGATTTGAGTTAAACTCGAATTATCGGGAGCCCTTATATTTCATAAAAACCATTGCGGTCGTATGGATTTAAAGAACGGCAACCTAGCTTACCTTCTGACGGTTCTGTTTGTAGTACTCTTCGTAGTATTTGCATTCATTAACGTAATGGCATCCGCAGTGATGCTTATACTCGGATTTATGACCCTTATCTTCGGCGTATTTGTCTGCGAATCAAACGACACACTCGACTGAGGGAGAATAATGGGAGTAAACCTTTCAGGTCTGACGGAACCACACACAGTAGAACTCTCAGACCTGAGAGGGAAAACCGTCGCTATCGATGCTTACAATACAATCTATCAATTTCTGTCAATTATCAGACAGCCTGACGGACATCCGCTAACGGATACCAAAGGAAATGTCACATCGCACCTCTCAGGACTTCTCTACAGGACTGCAAACCTTATAGAATCGGGTATCGAACCTGTGTTCGTATTCGACGGTGCACCGCATAAGCTGAAAGCAGGAACGATCTCCGAACGTCGTGAAAGACGTGAAAAGGCAGTGGAAGAATGGCAGAAGGCTGTCGAAGAAGGAGATGTGAAGAAGGCATTCTCAAAGGCACAGCAGACATCGAGAATGACAGAGGAAATCAAAGAATCCTCAATTGAACTTATCAGACTGCTCGGACTTCCGATAGTACAGGCTCCCAGTGACGGAGAGGCTCAGGGAGCATACATGTGTTCCCGCGGAGATGTCTATGCATCTGCATCCCAGGACTTTGATTCCCTCCTGTTCGGAGCCCCCAGACTTCTGAGAAATGTCACCATCACCGGAAGAAGGAAGGTTCCGGGAAAGGACATCTACAAGGATGTCAAGACAGAGATGATTGAATCTGCAGAGTTCCTCGAAAATCTCGGAATCACCAGGGAGCAGCTTGTCGACATGTGCATCCTCATGGGAACTGACTTCAACGGAGGAATCTCCGGGATCGGGCCGAAGAAGGGATTGAAACTCATAAAGGATCACGGAGACATAGAACATGTACTGGATCATCTCGAAATAGAGATTCCAGAATATCAGGAGATAAGGGACATATTCCTGAAAGGGAACTATTGCGACGACTATTCCACCAAGTACATCGAAATAGACAAATCCGGAACAGTGGAATTCATGAAGAAGTACGAGTTCTCGGAAAACAGAGTAAATTCTGCAATTGAGAAGATAGTTTCATCACGAAAAGCAAACAAGGCAAAATCTCAGCAAAGATCCTTGGATGCATGGTTCTGAGTCCGGGAGATAACATGAAAAACCATGCATTGGAAAATCTCAGCAAAGATCAACTCATAGACCTTATCGAAATCTACTCCAAGAATTGGCTTGCACTAGACGGAGTCTGGTTCCAGTCTATAGAAAACAAATTGGGCATGGATGAGGCTATGTACCACGATGCGGAGGCTTGGAGAAGATTCACTGTCATCGAAGCGAAACGTATCAAGGAATTTCTGAAACTGCCGGAGCATCCTGGACTTGAAGGATTGAGAGATGCGCTTTCCTTCAGATTCTATGCCAATATCAATGTTGACGACTGTAAAATCGATGGTAACAGACTTGTCTACAAAAACATAGACTGCCGTGTCCAGACTGCAAGAATGCGCAAAGGTATGGAGTTCCACCCTTGTAAATCCGTCGGCATCATAGAATATTCTGAATTTGCAAAGACTATCGATGACCGCATATCATGCAGATGCATCAGCTGCTATCCTGATATCACTGACAAAGACTGTTGTTGTTCCTGGGAATTTACACTGAACGAATAAACCGTGTTCACGCGCGCATTAATGTTATAAATAAAGAGCAACTAACCCTGTCCCATCGGACAAGATAGATCCGACTATGGAGAGACAGGCGATGATAAAGCAGGTCCGCGCAAATTATGATGCACCCACAATTGAAAAGGAAATCCAGGAAAAGTGGATCTCCGAAGATGCTTATTTGAAGACTAAAGAATCCCGTAAAGACGGAGAGAAATTCTACTTCCTCGACGGACCGCCGTACACATCCGGACACGTCCATATGGGTACAGCACTCAACAAGACAATCAAGGACATTCTCCTCAGATACTGGAGAATGAACGGATACAACGTCCGTGACCAGCCCGGATTCGACATGCACGGACTTCCCATCGAGGTCCAGGTCGAGAAAATGATTTCAGTCCCCGGAAGAGTCAACAAGGACGGAAAACCTGACGAGATCGGAATCAGATCCAAGAAAGAGATCGAAGAAATTGTCGGAATTGACAATTTCGTTAACAGCTGTATGAATCATGCTCTCGGCCTCCATGCAAGCATGACTGATGAGTTCAAAGAACTCGGCGTATGGATGGATTGGGACGACCCCTATCAGACAATCAAGAAAGAATACATCGAGTCCGCATGGTGGACCATTAAGAGAGCCGAGGAGAGGAAACTCCTCGATTCATCCAGCAGAGTCGTCACATGGTGTCCCAGGTGTGAAACCGCACTCGCAGAGGCAGAGATCGAGTACTGGGATGAGACAGACCCCTCAGTAATGGTCAAATTCCCGTTGGTTGACGATCCTTCAACCTCACTCCTTATCTGGACCACAACACCGTGGACACTTCCGTCCAACATGGCTGTGGCTGCACACCCCGAATTCGACTATGCAAAGGTCGAGTTCTCATCCGAAGAATCCTCCGAGAAGATTATCTGTCTCGAATCACAGGCAGAGTACATCATGAAGAAGGGAGGATTCCAGAAATTCACAGTTCTGGAGAGATTCAAAGGAAAGGACATGGTAGGGATGGCATACGTGCCTCCCTTTGACATCGACCCCAAATTCTTGAAGAGAAGCGAATATGTGTACAAGGTTGTCAACGCAGACTACGTAGAAAAGGACAACACAGGACTTGTACACACAGCACCCGGATTCGGACCTGACGATTACGAGACAGGAAAGAAATACGGAATCGAGCCTTTCTGCCCCGTTGGAGAAGCAGGAAGATTCGATGAAAGATTCCCAATGATGGAGGGCCGTAAGGTCAAGACAGTCAACGAAGACATCATCAAGTATCTCAAGGAAAAAGGTGTCCTTCTCAATTCAGAGAAGATCAAACACAGATACGGTCACTGCTGGAGATGTAAGACTCCCATCATCTACAGGAACACTAGACAGTGGTTCATCTCCGTACCTATGGTAAAAGAAACAATGCTCAGCGAGATCGACAGAGTCAAGTGGACACCCGAATGGGCAGGTTCCACCAGAGAAAAGAACTGGGTCGAAGGAGCAAGAGACTGGTGTATCTCAAGACAGAGATACTGGGGAATCCCGATTCCCGTTTGGGAGTGTAAATGCGGATGCAAAAAGGTAATCGGTCAGATTGAGGAACTCAAAGGAGCCGAAGGTTACGTAGAAGGTATGGACATCCACAGACCCTGGATTGATAAGGTATCGTTTACCTGCCCCGAATGCGGCGGTAAGATGGAGAGAGTACCTGATATTCTCGATGTATGGTTCGACTCAGGAGTCGCTGCATGGGCATCATTGGGATATCCTGCAAAGAAAGAAGAATACGACAAATGGTGGCCTCCGAGATTCATCGTCGAAGCCCACGACCAGACCAGAGGTTGGTTCTACTCCCAGCTCGGTGCAGGTACCATCTCGTTCGACAAATCACCATATGAAGAAGTGATGATGCATGCATGGATGCTTGACCCCAAAGGACAGAAAATGTCAAAGTCTCTCGGAAACGCGGTTGAGCCCAAGGAAGTCATCGCTGAATTCGGTGCAGATGCACTCAGACTCTATTCCGTAAGGGCCAATGCCCCTTGGGAGGATACATGCTTCCAGTGGGATATGAAGAAGAATCCTCCGCTTAAAGAGGGACCCAAGAATGCATGGAAAGTTCTCAACACATTGTGGAATGTTGTCAAGTTCGCTTCGATGTACATGGAAATCGACGGTTTCGACCCCTCAGAGCACCCTATGGAGGATATTGACCAGTACCTGAGGAACGAGGACCGTTGGATGCTCTCACGCACAGAAAAGATGAAACTTGCAGTCAAGGAAGGAGTGGACTCCAGAGAACTTCACAAGGCTGCACGTGCAATAGAGAACTACATCATGGAAGATCTTTCCAAGTGGTATGTCAAACTTATCAGGGACCGCAGCTGGTCCGAGGACGAGGGCGCGCAGAACGATAAAATCGCTTCATACTGCACTCTCCACTATGCAATCATGCAGACTGTTATCGCTATGGCACCTTTCACTCCTCACATCTCAGAGGAGATTTACCAGCACATGGGCGGAGACAAACTCACGGTCCACATGGAAGATTGGCCCCTGTGTAACGAATCGTTCATCAGAGATGATATCGAACACAACATGGCAATCATCCAGGAACTCGTCGAAACCATTGCCACCGAAAGAGCAAAGATGGGCAGTAAGCTCAGATGGCCCCTTAAGCAGATCTTCGTCTGCGGTAAGGATGAGGCTTCTAATGATGCAGTCCGTATGTTCGATGACGTGCTGAAACAACAGGGTAACATGAAGGACATTGCCTACATCACTGCAGACAGGATGCCCCGTGACAAGGAACCCTGCAACTACAGTGAGGGACAGATTGTCATCGATTTCGATGTAACACCCGAAATTGAGGCAGAAGGTTACGCCAGGGAACTCATCAGAAGGATCCAGCAGATGCGTAAGGACATGAAGCTCAATGTGGAACAATACATCGAGATTCAGGTCAATGCCGAAGAGTATCTCATCAAGCTCTTTGAAACATGGAAAGACTTCATCTCCGGAGAGGTTAGGGCGGAGAAGCTCACATTCACCGATGCTCCCGAAGGAAAGGAAGTCAAGACCTGGGATGTTACCGGAAAGGACATTACCATCGGCATCACGCCTTTGTAAACGGGGATTTCCCCACCTTACAATAATTAACCGTACCTCTCTGAGGTACGGATTACACTCATTTCTTCAGAATGTGTCTGATTGCTTCATTAGCCAATGTCATTCCAAAGATTGCAGGTACTGTAGGTAAAGAACCCAGTACACTCTTTCCGTTCTCATCCCTTTCAGAAGGTTTCACCAACGGTGATTCCTCGGAATACACGCATATCACATCGGATGTATCAATATCCCTTAATCTAGACCTTACAGAGGATGCCAACGGACACACCTTTGTCTTTTTCAGTTTAGCAACCTTGATTGCAGAAGTATCCAAATGCAATGCGGCACC
>SUSX01000056.1 GCA_015063195.1 Thermoplasmata archaeon
ATTATATCCGCCTCCATTGGCTCGACATAAACGCTGTCTGCCATGTCCAGATCCGTCTGGATGGTTGCGGGGTTGGAGTTGACGAGAACGGTCTTGTATCCTTCTTCCCTCAGTGACTTACATGCCTGTGAACCGGAGAAGTCGAACTCTGCAGCCTGTCCGATGACGATGGGTCCTGAACCGATGACCATCAGTTTCTTGTAATCCTTCCTCATAATTTCACCTCCAACATCTTTCCGAAGTCGTTAAAGAGGAACTTCGTATCCTCCGGGCTCTCCGGATTCTCAGGGTTGTACTGCGATGCCATGATCGGAAGGTTCGTGTGTTCGAATCCCTCCACTCCGTTATCGTTAACGTTGAACTGTGTGACCACCAATCCTGTGCCGTCGAGTGAATCGTTCTCGATCTCGAATCCGTGGTTCTGTGATGTGATGTACACCTTTCCTTTGTACTTGACAGGCTGGTTTGAACCCCTGTGTCCGTACTTCATCCTGTATGTCTTTCCGCCGAGTGCAAGTGCGATTGCCTGACATCCGAGTCCGATACCCAATAAAGGCATCTTTCCGGAAAGTTCATCTGCTGCTTTTACGACGGTGTTGCGGATCTCAGGGTGGGACGGGTCCCCCGGTCCGTTCGATATCACCACTCCGTCAACTCCTGCATCTATGATGGCCTGTGCAGGCGTGTTGTACGGGAATACTTTAAGATTGAATCTTGATGATAATGAGTATTTCACTCCGTTGTCCATACCGCAGTCGATGACTCCGACGGTGGATTTCTTACCGTTATCGACTGTGTACGGTGAAGTGCATGTGGTCTCTGCGACCAGGTTGCTCTCGTAAGGCATGGGTGCGGTTTTGAGCTTGGAAATTGCGTTCTCTATGTCCGCCTTGTCCCTCACGATAGTTCCCTTAAGGGTTCCGTTGTTGCGTATCTTGAGTACGAGCTCTCTGGTGTCGATTCCTGAAATACCGGGGATTTTCTGTTCTTTAAGATAAGAATCAATATTCACACCCTTGTACATGGGTGAAGGGCTGTCGCAGAACTCCCTGACTACAATTCCCCTTACCTGAATCCTGTCGGACATGTTCGCGGAATCGATCATTCCGTAGTCTCCGATCAGAGGGAAAGCGTTGATGAGAATCTGTCCGCGGTATGAAGGATCCGTTAATGATTCCTGATATCCGCCCATTGATGTATTGAAAACGACCTCTCCGAAGTCTGCCTCTTCGTACCCGAAGGACACTCCGTCAAGGACGGTTCCGTCCTCGAAAACAAGATAACTTTGTGCCATCGGGAATTAATTACACTCACGCGTTCTATATAAGCCCTACCATTCCCTCAAGACATGTTGAACGGGCAGTTGTCTAAAGATAGACATAATCGGTTTCCTAGGGAAGAAATAAGAATCATACGGCAGAGACCTGTACGGAATGACATTGATTATTCAGCATCGTTGGAATGAACTACAGTTTCATAACACTTATCTGATAGATTTGACAATTTTCTTCTGGGAAGATGTGCAATATTATTGTTTATAAAAAAGTAAACATAATTTTTTATTTACAAAAATGTAAACTTTCTAAAAGTTTATAAATCCCAGCATATATCATTACACATGGACTGGTTCATCGGAAGAGAGAAAGAACTTGCCTGCTTGGAGGAGCTTTACTCCTCAGGGGAGTTCAGCACATGCGCCATTTATGGACGCCGTCAGATAGGGAAAACAACACTGATGTCAAAATTCGCTTCCGGTAAGAGAGCAATAACATTCCAATTTTCAAAGGGCACCGCATACGAAAATCTGAGTCACATGGGTATAGTCATAGGTTCTTTCCTCAATAAGGAAGAGCAGACATTCGATTCCCTTTCTTCAGCCATAGAATCTCTGTCGGAAATATGCAGAGATGAAAGAACAATCGTCATCTTCGATGAACTCCCGTATCTCGCAAACTCCATTCCGGATTCACTGTCGATTATCCAGAGATTCATCGACAGGATTCGTGAAGATACTTCCTCGATGGTTCTGATATGCGGTTCTTCAATTTCGATGATGAGAAAGGAAACAGAAGAATACGACAGTCCCCTTTACGGAAGGTTCCGTAATCGTATCGAATTAAAACCGCTGTCTCTGAAAGAATGTAAAGGATTCCATCCCGAAATGTCAGATGAAGATCTTCTGAAAACATATCTTACGGTCGGCGGCGTACCGAATTACCACCGCATCATGAACGAGAACACATATGAAGGATGTATCAAAAAATGCTTCCTAGGACCTAATGCACCGCTGTCCAATGAAGCTGCCGTCATAATCGAGGGCGAGTTGTCTCCCTCCGGAATTCATTCAGGTATCGTTTCATGTATTGCGGACGGTAAACGTTTCCAAAATACAATCGTCGATGCATTGGGGATTTCAAAGACATTATGCAGCAGATACATTTCCAATCTGGAAAAGGTATCAATGGTCGAAGCCGTAAATGCCATGCTGACCGCGAAGAAGAAACCTTATGTCATCAGTGATAACCTCCTTGCTTTCCACTACACCGTATTGAGGAAATTTGAACCAATTCTGAGAAACGATGATGTCGACCGTACTTTCAGGCTCATCAAACCCAGGATAGATACTCTCCTTGGAAAAAGATACGAATTACTGTGCAAATCCTATCTGACATCCGCATATTCTGTGAAAAAAATCGGATCCTGGTGGGGGCGCGTTGACGGAGAGGAAACTGACATAGATGTTGTGGCATCGATATACAACAAGGATGACTTTTTGATCACACTGCTCTGTGAATGCAAGTTCAGGAGAGAACAGACCGGACTGCCCGTTATCCACGAACTGGAAAAGAAAGCCGAATTAGCTAGAGCCGACTATAACAGAAAATATGCTGTATTCTCCCTCGGAGGATTCACTGAAGAGCTGAAAGAGTACGCAGATGATATGGGGATACTTCTCATAGGTACAGAGAAACTTTTAGGCATCAGGGATCCCGATGCGATTTGAATACAGTGCTATGAACGAAACGGCAATCCGACTGTATTATTGAAGCAATCTGTGCCGTATGAATCGACCTTATATCTTTCAAGTGTTTACGGGGGAACGATGAAAGTCTCCAATTCCGACAAGGGCAGGAACACCGTCAACATCACAATAGAGACGGATGACGACCTGTGGCACCTGTACAATGTCATAGAGGTAAACGACCTCATAACAGCCTCAACCACCAGAAGGGAAGAGAAGGCTAATGACAAAATCAGAGCGGAAAGAGCGGAGAAGAAAAGAATGACCCTCGGAATCAGAGCGGAAAAAATAGAATTCTCCGAGGATGATTTCCGTCTTAAAATCCTGGGAACCATCGAAAGCGGTCCGCAGGACATAGGGCAGCACCATACCCTGATGCTGGAGACCGGTGAAAGATTCCTCCTCGAGAAAAACAGATGGAAAGATACACAGACCGAACGTCTGAAAAGGGCTGTTGAAGACACCAACAAACCGAGGATGATTTTCGTTTCCCTAGATCAGGACGATGCAACCATCGCTGTATCCCGCCAGTACGGACTGAAAGAACTTGCGGTCGTACGTTCGCACAAATGCGGAAAACAGTACGCAGACGATTCCAAGGGCGGGGATTATCACGGAGAGATCATCTCCAAACTGAAGAACATCAACGACGACGATGCTCCCCTGGTACTTCTCGGACCGGGATTCGAGAAGGAACTCCTTGCGGAATCTGTGAAAACTGCAGGTATGAAGAAAGTGTACGTGTACCACACTGGACAGTCCGGTATGCAGGGCATCAACGAACTTATGAAAAAGGGAATGGGAGCAGACCTTCTCAGAGAATCACGTGTCGGAATAGAGATGGAGTCCGTCGAAAAACTGATGGAAAACATCGGAAAAGACGGATTGGCAACATACGGGACACAGGAAGTTTCCGATGCAGCTGCAGCAGGTGCTGTTGAAACACTCCTCATCTTAGATTCGAAACTCAGAGAGTGTGATTTTGACGACATCGTAAGGAATGTTGAAACACAGAAAGGTACGGTTACAATCGTTTCGGGCGGACACGACGGCGGTAAACAGCTCGAAGCACTGGGAGGGATGGCTGCCATCCTCAGGTACAAACTGTGCTGATTCCTGGGTAAAAAGACAATTTCTACATATCTGGAACATATGTTTTAGGAAAAAGGTCATTTTTAATTTTCCTGGGTAAACACGCCATAAAGTTTTTTATTGGAAATCACATCGGCCGCCTTATTAAACGGCTGGCTGTATTATTGCTGAAACGGCCTAAACCGCATCATTCGATTCAAACCGATTAGTGTTAAGGGAGAGAAAACATGTCAAAAGAGATCAGAAACATCATTGGAGACTTTATGTCAGAGAAAAAAGCCAAGAGCAACGACTTCGTCGACAGACAGAGTAAGATCTGTACAGCCAATGATCTGATCCCTCAGGAACTCTACACCGAATACGATGTCAAGAAAGGACTCCGCGATAAGTCCGGAAAAGGTGTTCTCACCGGATTGACAAACATCTCACGTGTTGACGGTTTTGCAAACGTTGACGGCGTAAGGACACCCTGCGAAGGATGCCTTTGGTACAGAGGTTACGATGTGTTCAACCTCGTAAAAGGATTTGAAGGTGCTTCCGACATCCACGGTTTCGAAGAAAGCGCATACCTTCTCCTTTTCGGAAATCTCCCTACCGCAGAGCAGCTTCAGAACTTCAAGGAAGTCATCGGTGAAAACAGAACTCTCCCCTCCACATTCATCAGGGACGTTATCCTCAAAGGACACAGCAAGGACATCATGAACTCCATTACAAAGAGTGTTCTCACGCTTGCTGCATATGACCCCGATATGTCAAACTGCGCAATCGACAACGTCCTCAGACAGAGTATCGGACTTATCAGTGTATTCCCCATGCTCGCAGTTTACGGTTACCAGGCTTACAGCTACTATGACTGTGAGAACAGCCTTATCATCCACAGGCCCAGGCCCGACCTCTCCGTTGCAGAGAACATCCTTATGATGCTCAGACCCGACGGAAAGTACACAGAACTTGAAGCAAAAGTTCTCGATATCGCTTTGGTCCTTCACATGGAACACGGAGGAGGAAACAACTCTACATTCACCACAAGAGTTGTCACATCCACCGGATCCGATACATATTCTGTAATCGCAGCGGCCATGTCCTCACTGAAAGGACCTAAGCACGGAGGAGCCAACATCAAGGTTGTCGAAATGATTGATGATATCAAGGAGAACGTTTCCAACCTTGAGGACAGAGATGAATTGGAAGCATACCTTACAAAAATCCTTGACAAGAAGGCATTCGACGGAGCAGGACTCATCTACGGAATGGGCCATGCAGTATACTCAATCTCAGATCCGAGAGCGAAGATCTTCAAGGTATTCGCAGACAAATTGGCGACTGAGAAACACCGTGAGAAGGACTTCGAACTTTACTGTACAATCGAGGACATCGCACCCGGACTCATCTCCTCCAGAAGGAATGCGTTCACAGGAGTAAGTGCAAACGTCGATTTCTACAGCGGATTCATCTACGACATGTTGGGAATTCCGGAAGAACTGTTCACACCTCTGTTCGCAACCGCAAGGGTAGTCGGATGGTGTGCACACAGGATCGAGGAACTGGTCAACTCAGGAAAGATTATCCGTCCTGCATACCAGAGCGTTATGTCCGAAAGACAGTACGTACCTATCGACAAGCGCGAGTGAAACTCTTAAATCGGTGCCTTCGGGCACCATTTTGATATTGTATTTTTACATAATTTCTTTTACCGTAGACATACTGGCATGTGAAGAATTTTATTTCCCATTCAGTTCGATACATCCATAATCAAACATTTCCTTGCTCATGCCAAAATATGTCGCATTCCTACAATAGAAGATTTTCTAGGATAATTCAATAAAACATACATCGAAATACTATTTACTGACTTATTAAAACGGTAATTATGTATGATGTTGAATATAAAGTGAAAGAAAGTCAATAGATTATTTGGGATATTGAATGACCCATTGTGATGACTGTTTTGCACCATCTCTTTTCAATATGCCTTTCTGTTTCAATATTTAATCGCATTTTTTATCTGATTTCTTCTGTAAAACACATGAGTAGCTTTTATCCCCAGAGGTTAACCTTTAAATCATTTAACTAAACGATTATCGCGTTTAAAATCGGTGTATTGGACCTCAACATTGAATGGCGGGCATGAAGCCCGCCTGTTTAAACTCAGAGAACCTTCGAAAGGAATTCTTTGAGACGTGCGTTCTTGGGGTTTCCGAAGAACTCCTCAGGAGTATTGACTTCCACAACACGGCCT
>SUSX01000057.1 GCA_015063195.1 Thermoplasmata archaeon
ATATCCAAGGTTCAGAAGACTGTTAAGAACATCGAAAAAAGTGATTCTGTCACCATCTTCCACATACGGATTTCTGACGGACGACACCATCTGAATCTCATCTATGAATACATATCTCCTTCTTCCATCGGATGTCAGGGACTTCAGATGATCGTAAAGCCTCATCGGATTCCTGAGGCTGATAGATTCCATCTCATCCAACCTTATACCGATAATATCCTTAGAATCCACATCATCGGCCAGAAGACTGTTCCTGAACAGATTGAACAGAAGATAAGATTTTCCGCACCTCCTTATGCCGGTGATGATTTTCACCATACCGTTCCATCTGCGGGAAAACAGTTTATTGAGATAGAGATCCCTCTTTATTTCCATGATATTTTGTAATTAAGGTTGGAGTATATAAATATCGTGAATTGTAGTGCGGAAATACGCAATTAAAAATATTAAAATTCATAAAATTTTTAAAATGTATTTTAAAAATAATAAAAGTTATAAAAATTTTTGAAACGTAATTTAAAAATATCGCAATACACATTCCAAATCATGCAGGTTCAGAGAGAAAGATACCTATCACTTCTGGATTCAGGAAGAGACAGAAACGATGTCATCAAAGTCATTACCGGAATGAGACGTGTAGGAAAATCCACTTTACTGAACCAATACATAGACAGACTGAAAAACGAAGATATTTCGGAAGATCACATATTCCTTGTGAATTTTGAGAGTATAGAATTCCAACACATCTGTGACAACAATGCTCTCAACCGATGGATTGCGGATAACATTCCCAAAGACGGACAGAACTACGTATTTCTGGATGAGATACAAAACGTGGAAGGTTGGGAAAAGTCAGTATCAGGATTGCAGATAATGCAGAACTGCGACATATACATAACAGGCTCCAATTCCAAAATGCCTTCATCCGAACTTGCTACACATATATCGGGAAGATACGTAGAAATCAAGGTGTACCCTCTGTCATTCAGGGAATATCTCTATCTGCATCCTTCCGACGACATAGAGAAGCGTTTCACCGACTTCCTGAAATACGGCGGACTGCCTGCTGTAGACCCTGATTCTGATGAAACTTTCATTTACGGCATGTTGGAAGGGATATTCAACACGATTCTGATTAAGGATATTCTCTCGAGATTGAAAACCGATGATGTATCAAAACTGACCTCAATATCCAGATTCCTGTATTCCAATATCGGTAACACCACCAACATCGACAACATAGCCAAGACAACAGGAATCAGCAACCCTACTGTCTCCAAATATGTAGACGAGATGTGCATGGCATACCTGTTCCATTATTCCGAAAGATACGACATTGTCGGTAAAAGATACCTGAAGACTAACGGAAAGTACTACACATCGGATCTCGGTCTGAGGAATGTGATGCTCAGCAATTTTGAAGGAAGAGACATCAGCAGACCGTTGGAGAACATTGTCTACCTTGAACTCCTCCGCAGAGGTTACAGCGTGAGAGTCGGAAACTACAATGACTGGGAGATTGACTTCACAGCATCCAAACCGGAGGGTACGGAATACTTCCAGATATGTCGGACACTGATGTCTGCTGATACATACGAAAGAGAGATCCGTCCATTGAGGAAGATTAAAGACAATTTCCCCAAGACCGTATTGACCCTAGACAGGTTGGGTTTGGGTTCCGATGACGGGATAAAAATAGTCAACATCATCGATTGGTTACTTGAGAAAGATGGATAATGCATCATCTTCAGAATGTTTGGTCAAAAATCATATCAAAAATGGCCAAATGTTGGCTAAAATTCATATCAAAAATAGCCAAACACTAATCATACCATAAACGGATATGCGCCGCGACATAATGTCAAAACTTCTCGAATGGAAAAACAATTCAGGGATGTAGCATGGACTACACTTATGAACATGTTATCGTACAAAGCGGAAGAAGCCGGTACGGTAATTCACAGAGTGGATCCTGCATACACATCCCAGTTATGTTCCAGATGCGAAACTTAGTCGAAAAAGACCTGTCGGTAAGGATACATGAATGTCATTACTGTAACTTAAGAATGGACAGAGACATAAACGCAGCAAGGAACATACTGAAACGCGGCCTGGGGGCAGCCAGGCATGTCCGCGGTAACAGACAAATCAGCGATCCCTTATCGGTAAGCACTTGCGGAATTTGAGTTCCACTCAAATTATCGCAGAGTCATGTCATAGAATAAAACTAACCTCTTAGAAATCTTGCCATAGACGTAAGGTTGATTCTAAAAAATATTTCCATAGACGTAATGTTGGTTCTAAAAAATATTGCCATAGACGTAATGTACAAAACTGATTTATAACAATAGTTCGTATGCTGGAACAATGTTCCGTCGTAAGATGCGTGAATACCTGAAATCATGGAAAGAAACCAAGGCAGGAAAATATGCCTTACTGATAGAGGGAGCTAGGCGTGTAGGTAAAAGTACTACCATAGAAGAATTCGTCAGAACAGAATACAGATCCCATATAATCATCAGTTTTGAAAAGACCGGTGAAGAAATCAAAAGACTCTTCCGCCATATGGACGACCTGGACAAATTCTTCCTGTATCTGCAGCAATACTCCAAGACACAGCTATACGAAAGACAAAGTGCAATAGTTTTCGACGAAGTTCAGCTCTTTCCTCTTGCCAGGCAGGCAATCAAAGCACTTGTAGAGGACGGACGTTTTGATTACTATGAAACAGGTTCACTGATCTCAATCAAGAAGAATGTCAAAGACATCCTCATACCGTCCGAAGAGCACACGGTCAGGATGTATCCGATGGATTTTGAGGAATTTCTATGGGCCACAGATGATGAAATCACTATGCCCATCATCAAAGATGCATTTGACAGAATGGAACCTTTGGATAATGATATGCACAGAAATATCATGGAAAGCTATCGCACATACATGCTTGTGGGAGGTATGCCCCAGGCAGTTCAGGCATTCGTCGAACACAATTCCTTTTCCGCTGCTGAAGAAGCTAAGGAAATGATTTTGGAACTGTACCTAAAAGATTCCATGAAATTGGACGGAAATTACAGCAACAATACGTCCTCTCTTTTGCAGAATCTCCCGTCTTATCTTGAAAAACATGATAAGGAATTCTCCCCGGGCATCATAAGGAAAGACTCTTCGGTCCGCGATTACAGAAAATCCATCAAGGATCTGGCGGAATCCATGATGGTGAATATATGCTACCGCATCACCGAACCTGCTTTGGATCAGGGATTGCATTATGACGAGAATGATCTTAAAATGTACCTGTGTGACACAGGATTGCTGTTCACACATTCTTTCAGAAGTACAAAACACGATCCGGACGAAATATACAACAGTGTACTGCACGGAGAATTGAATGTCAACCAGGGAATGTATTTTGAGAATATGGTTGCTCAGGAATTCAGAAAATCAGGACACGGCCTGTATTTCAGTAAATTCACACACCAATCATCCGATAAGAAACAGGAAATCGATTTCGTAATCACCAGAGACAGAAGGCCTACACCTATCGAGGTGAAATCAGGACAGAAATCCAAATCCCACAAATCCCTTGATCGTTTCATTGACAAATACGGAAACCAAGCGGGCAGAGCCTATGTGATACACGCCAAGAACCTTGAATTTTCAGACAGAATTACATATCTGCCCATCTACATGACAGGCTTGTTGTAAGATCCAGTACAATACAAGGGTTTCAATTGTTGTTCATCCAATTGGATATACCGAACAACATGTGGTTGAAAGTTTCACGGAAATTTCCGCTAAACTATAATTAAAAATAAACTTTCACGGAAATTTCCGCTAAACTTATATCAGACCAGATATATACATAACCATGGAAGAGGTTATCAGAAAAGGATATCTCAACAGACTTCTCTCAGGAAGGGATCGCCCGGAGACAGTCAAGATTATCACAGGAATGAGGCGGTGCGGAAAGACCACACTGATGAAACAGTACATCGAACTTCTGAAGAACAACGGAGTTCCTGACAGTCAAATCATCCATCTCAACTTTGAATCAAAGAATCTTGCCCATGTCAGCAACTATATGGAGCTGTTGTCTGAAATTGATAAAACCTACAACGGAAAAAGAACCTATGTTTTCCTCGATGAGGTGCAGATGGTTAATCAATGGGAACGTGCCATCAATTCCCTTCAGACAGACTATGATGTAGACGTCTACATAACAGGATCCAACGCATACCTGCTTTCAAGCGACCTTTCCACGTACATTTCCGGACGTTACGCTGAACTTCCGATGCTCCCTCTCTCATTCTCCGAATTCATGGAACTGTATCCAGGGGACAGGAATGTGAGATTCCAGCAATACATCAGAAGCGGATCCCTTCCTGTAATCAATCCCGAAGCAGACGAGATGTTCGAGCATGACCACCTCATAGGCATATTCAACACCATTCTGATGAAGGACGTCCTTAAAAACTGCAGAGGAGGAGATGCAGGAACTCTCACCGACATCGTCAGATTCCTTTATTCCAATATAGGCAATATAACGAGTGCCAATAAGATAGCCACAACCATCAAAAAAGACCCTGAAAAGGTTAGGAATTATCTTGATGCACTGAAAAATGCATATCTGGTTTACAAAGCCGAACGTTACGACATACGCGGTAAGAAACTTCTCGACAGTCTGGAAAAATACTATGTGTCCGACACAGGAATAAGAAATGCAGTTCTCGGAATCTCATCCAAGGAAGACATCAGCAGACAGATTGAGAATATAGTGTACCTGGAACTCATCAGAAGAGGTTACGAGGTATCGGTCGGAAAATACGGCAATAAAGAAGTAGACTTCACCGCACGCAGAGGTAGTGAAATAGAATACATACAGGTCACGATGACGATGCTGCCGGAAAACACCTATGAACGTGAAGTCGGTTCCCTGAAGGCAATACGTGACAGCCACCCCAAGACCGTACTCTCCATGGACAGTTTCGTTACGGAACTTCCTGACGGACTCAAACATTACAATCTTCTGGATTGGCTTACAGGAACATACTGAGTATCGGGTAAAAGCGAAGAAAAAGGTTTGGGCGACCTTCCGTCTCCGGAAGGTCTATGGCATCAATCTATGGTTTGATCTGTTCAGATATCCGAGTCGGATGATGACGGCAGTGCAAGACCGCTTTTGTTCTCCATGAACCTCATGACGCCTCCGACTGCTGCGACAATCGAAGCAAGAAGTCCGAGGTAGAGTCCGAATGCTCCTTTGATCATGTCACCTGAAACGTATGATGGATCGGAGTAGAGCCCGGTTCCTGTTCCTGAGATGAGGAACCAGAGTCCGAGAAGTACTGCAAGAACTGTGACTCCCGCACCCACCATGACTGCGATGTGGTCAAATCCCTCGACAAACATGGGCACGATTACACTTGCAGCTGCAAGAAGTCCTGCAATTCCGATCAGGAACGGGAAAATTTTGATGAATGACAGTCCGTCCCCGGTCAACAGGTCGAAAGCGTTGACTGACTCACTTACTGTGTATCCCCAATATGAAATCTCTATCTTGATCCAATTCATGAACATGGAAATGAAAGCGACGGCGCCTCCTATGATAAGGAGGAGATTCCAGAAAGGAATCTCGTAACCGGCAATATGTACTGGTTTGTTGATTGATTGTAAGTCCATAAGTTTCTCTCCTGGGACTGTATTTTATACCCAGAACGTCCAGTGTTTTGGAATCTATATTAAAACAGAATAGATTGTGTTACGTACCCTCAGACACATGCAGTGAATCGTTCGCACAGAATTGAATTGGAATCGGATACAATCCATCAGGTATTCCAAACATGGAATGGAAAGTGAAATTGAGGGTTCCTGCATTAAAAGCAGCCTCTTGCTCCCATATGGGGCGATGATTGGCAATAATTTCGCTGATACTGTAGCCATTTCTAATCCCACAGGCCCCATCTGCAGTCGGACGGGCGGAATGCCATTTGCCCAAACCTGAGGCCCATGCCGCACAACGATATCGACCTTAATCCTATGGATGCTGCCTGAATTTTGTGGACGCAGTCCAAGCTGCAAACCTCTCCGCGGTTTTGTTTTTTTTGTGAACGTGCCGACCCCAGTCTTCTTGTGAGCCGATTCTTTATGCGGCACAGCCAATCCGAAGAATGCAACCAAAGACTCGGGCGTTTCGAATCTGTATATGCCGTCCATGCCGGTGACTGCCGTCACCGCAGTCGATGCGGATGTCCCTTCAAAGGACATCAGC
>SUSX01000006.1 GCA_015063195.1 Thermoplasmata archaeon
AAAACACACCTTTCTTCGAGTTTCTCATAGTCCTCAATGCTGTGGATGATGTGCTGGTCAACGAAAGGTGTGTTTTCCTCATCCATCCTGACGTGTGCACCGAGGTCTCCAGCCATAACTGAAAGATCCATGAGTCCGATTGCGAAGTCGAAGTCGAAGTATTTCTGACCTGCAACGAATGCCTGTCCGAAGAGCTTGGGGTCGTTTGCCCACTGCTCATATGTTACGTTTCCGGGGAGGAGTTTCCTACAAATACCGCATGCGATAGGGTATGTGGTGAGTCTGTCGACTTCTTCACCTGCAAGTGCGGCAAGACCCCTCTCCATGTGGGTCATTTTCTCTGCCATGATCACAGCACTCCTTTAAGCCATCCTACACAGTCCTGTGCGTTGTTGTCTCTGTGGTCTGCTCCGATTTCCTCTGCGAATGCGGGCGAGGTTGGTGGTCCACCGATACAGACCTTGACGTTGCTCCTTGTTCCGTTCTCGACGAGTCCGTCGACGACGGCCTTCATTCCATCCATTGTAGGTGTCATGAGGGTAGACATTGCAAGTGCATTGAGCTTCTCTTTCTCGACGGTCTCGATGATGACGTCTATGGGGACATCCTTTCCGAGGTCGATGACATCAAATCCACCAGCTGTGAGCATTGTCTTGACGATGTTCTTTCCGATGTCGTGAACATCTCCTTCTACAACACATGTTGCTGCCTTGAGCATCTTTCCGAGATCGTCTTTGGGGATTGCGGGCAAGAGAATGTCAAGTCCGGCGTACATTGTGTGTGCAGACATCAGAACCTGAGGGAGGTATACCTGGTGTGCTGCATATTTCTCTCCGACGATTGACATTCCTGCTACAAGACCCTCGTTAATGGCATCAAGTGCTGCCATGCCTGCATCGAGTGCTTCCTGTGCTGCTTCTTTTGACTGGTCGACTTTTCCGCCGACAACTGCGTCACTCAATTTCTTGAGTATTTCTTCGTTAGTCATATCCTCTCTTCCTTCACCGTAGCCGTGTTTGGGGCACTGCTACAATGTTGATTGATGGATGGTTTTCATGTTGTATATAACCTTACGATGGATGGATGTGATATCCATATTAATCAGTGTTAATTAGAAAATCCATATCATTTTTATATGATTAACATAGCCAGCATGTAAAATTTTGTATTAAATTTTGGGAATAAATCCGTATATTAAGTACTGTTATTGGAGAAATATTTTAGTATAAAAATACAAAAATCAGTGATTTTTTCAAGTTTATAATATATAAATTTCATTATACTAAATTTTTGTTAGGATAGAAATAGTTAAATATAAAATAAAATGAAGTGGTTTTGTAGGAAAAATTTATTCTACAAGATTTTGAAGAAAAATAATGATGTCGTGGAATCTTGATTTATTAAGGAAATAAACGTGATCGTTACCGTCTCTGCGGGATGAGATCAATCCCGTAGCTTTCATTTTTCTTATCGCCTGATTAATGCTTTTTTCATCCAAACCGAATGCACCGTTGGTGAAGGGCGATCTGAGTTCCTCTTTCGAAAGCCCCTTTGCCAGGGTAAAAACATCTTTGTCTGATAGTGTGGAAAGAATCTCAAGTTCAGGATCTTCGGATATCATCATGGGGCCTCTTTTAGTCAAACAGATGTGTTTGCTGGGGCGTTGCTGTTTTTCCATATTTTGTAATTGACCCCATGTAAGTTATAGTTATGGCTCTCCGATAATTTGAGCGGAACTCAAATTATCGGAGAGCCAAAATTATTCTACTTTTACAAAATCCGACGAATTATCTTTATATATGTGCTAGGAAAATCAACATTTGCACATTGTTTCCTAATTCAAAAGAATATAGAAACCGACCGTCGGTCTCTGACCGTTGGAAGTTTGTGTACTGAACGCGCCTTTCCGTGGAAAGGTACGGTGCGGACAATCTGTTAATTCACATCCGGATTTCCGAAGGGAAGTCAAAACGTGAGGTAGCGATTCACACGATGGTTCGTGTGTAATTGAGCAACGAAAGTTGGCTCGTGGTGGCGCGACCGTAAGGTCGAATGTCAAAAATTCGTGAGGATTCATACGGAACAGATATCCAAGCCGTCAGACTTTGTCTGGTTGGGCAGTTAGGCCTTCGGGCCGCCGGAGGTTCGCCTCCGGTCACTGCCTGACATATGCAGTTATGTGGTAAATCATGGGCGAGAATAACACAAGGCGTGAAAGGACATCATTGGTGAAATGGTGTTACGGATGCGATTTACCAATTATCGAGAATGACAGCTGTCCTGTGTGCGGTAATAAAACCGAATGGATGGACATCGGAATCAGAGACATACGCCCTATTTTTCCATACGATCATAACGTTTTGTGTGAACTGTTATCTGAAAGATACGGTTGTGATGATTTTTCTTTGTTAAATGATTCCGTAGGTTTGATATGCAGGGATGATTCGAACAGAGACAACATCCTTTACAGTTATCACGGTCATGTAGTAGCCATTGTCAGAGAACTCATCGATGGCAGTAAAACCGCTACACTTACCACGAACGGTGCATATTTCCTGTCATCATCCATCAAAATAAAATTTGTAATATGTAAGAAGAAAGCAGTTCCTCACATAACTTCGGGAAAGAATCTCATGGCCATGAGCGTTTTTGAATGCGATGAAGAGATCAAAAAAGGGGATTCAGTCTATGTAATGACACTGAACAGAAGACTGGTCGCAGTCGGAATCGCAGAGATGAATGGAAAGGATATGCTTTCCTTTGACAAAGGAGTAGCTGTAAAGATAAAAAAGATTCCTGATGTATCAAAGGAAAGAGAATTCAGAAAGACGGATTGGGATGATGTAATAGATGCAAACAAGAAACTCATCAAGAAAAAAGTGACTGCATCGAAAGGATTTATCAAATCCATGATGAAAGAATTCGGAGATACTGCGACACTGTCATTTTCCGGAGGAAAGGACAGTCTTGCTGCGTTGCTTCTTCTTATCGATGCGGGATACAGGGTTCCGATTGTGTATGTCAATACAGGATTGGAATATGATGAAACCGTAGATTATGTGAGATATATTGCTGAGCACTATAGCTTGGAAATTGAGGAACACTCTGCAAGTACGGAACTTTTCTTCCAGAATTTCGTAAAGTTCGGCCCTCCTGCAGTAGATTACAGATGGTGCTGTAAAACGAACAAACTGCCGTATGTTTCCAGGTCGGCATCATCAACACATAATGGCAGAACATTGTCATTCGTAGGACAAAGGATGTATGAGTCAGAGAACAGAAAAAGAAACGGAAGGGTATGGACGAATTCATGGGTTCCGGACAACGTCTGTGCATCCCCGATTCAGACCTGGAATTCGATACATGTCTGGATGTATATCTTCATGAAAAATGCCCCTTACAATGTTCTGTATACAAAAGGGATGAACAGAATCGGATGTATAATGTGTCCTGCCTCATCCTTCAGCAGTCTGATTACTCCGGTCACCAGTTCTAAGACGTATGATCGTTGGATTGAGGCAATGGAAGATTACAGAGTAAAACACAATCTTCCGAAAGAATGGATGAAATATGGATTGTGGAGATGGAAATCCGTACCAAAGGGTGTAATCAATAAGGTAAGAAGACACAACGGTTCCTATCCGGATATTTACGGGAGCTATACTAGAACAGATGATGAATCGATAACCATGCACATTCAGGACGGATACTCTCCGTGTGTTGTCGGATACAGTATAGAGGCTGCAGTATCTACGAAAGTGGATCTTGACAGGTTAAGGAATTTTACAAAAATCATAGGGGCAGAGACGGAATTGGATAAGGACAGTCAATGGATCGGTGTCGGATCGGTAACCGTATACGGTGAAGGTTCTATGATTTCCAAAGCAGCGACGCTCTCTGATGCCGAGGGTGAGTTGAAACGCATCTTCGAACTGATCGTCAGATCACATGACTGTTCAGGATGCTCTATGTGTGCATCGAGATGTGTAACAGGTGCATTGGATATTATAGAGCACAGGGTTGAGATCAATCCCGATCTCTGCATAAGCTGCGGTGAATGTTTGACACTGTGTCCGTCAGTGAAGTTCGGATGACTGTTACTTCCTTTTCATCCTTCTCTTCTCATTACGCCTTTCCCAACGGTCAACGGTTTCTTTAGATTTCTTATGTCCTTTGGATGCAGCATCTTTGATAAGCTGTTTGTACTGAACTTCATCATATTGGACAAAGATGTTGTTCTTATACATCATTGCCAAAGAATACATGGCATCGGCACTTCCTTCGGATGCTGCCTGTTGATACAGTTCGAATGCTTTGGAATAATCAATTTCCACTCCGTTACCGTAGAAGTAGTTGTCTGCCAGTTTCCTAAGTTCTGTTTTGTGTGATTTGGCAGCTTTATTGATATTGCGTATTACCTTGGAATTTCTGGTATCTTCGATGTGTTTGGTAGCCGATTCAAAATCGAAACCGTGATCCGTTTTGGATAGTTCGGATTTGTTGACAGCGATCAGATATTCATCGGACAGACTGTTTCTGACATATCTGGCATACCATTTTTTGGATTCTTCGGGATTAATATCTGTTCCGAGTCCGTCATGATACATTCTGGCAACGATGTGTTGGGATTCCGCATCTCCCTGTTCGGCGGACATGAGGTACCATTTCAGGGATTGCTGAAGGTCACGTTTGACGATTAATCCCTTTCCGTAAATTTTTCCGAGTTTGATCTGAGATTTCATGTGCCCTGCAGTTGCTGCAATGGTATACATTTTAATAGATTCGGATGCGGATTTGAATGTTCCTTTACCAGACATGTACATCTCGGCGATGTTGTAACAGGCATCCGTGTTTCCATTTTCATAAGCAATCATGTAAAGTGAGAATGCTTTTTCAGCATCGGAATCTCCGATACCTATTTTGTCAAGGAGGGAAGCGTAGTTGAATATTATCTCAGGATCGCCGGATTCTGCAGCTTTCTCGTAGAAAGAAATCAGAGATTCTATCTCTTTGTTAATGTTTCCGCGTATCATTCCGTATTTTCTGTAGGCTTCCTGATTCCTGTGGTTGGATGCCATCCTGTAGAAATGCTCTGCCTCGGACACATCGCCTTTGGCATAAATGTAATCTGCCTTTTTGATAAGTGCTTCAGGATTGTCAAAGATGGATGCACGCCTTATCTTTTCCTTATAATTATCCATCCTTCCTTCATCTCTGTCAGTGAGTGCCAGGTTGTACAGTGCGTGAGGGTAGTCGGCATCACCCATTGCTTCAACGGAGTCTGAAGAGTATATAGACTGGTATTTGTAAATCGGGCACACTTCCCATGGTTTTCCTTCCATGGATATTTTACTGTTATCTATCCAGACAACTCTGTCACAGAAGTTCTCAATCGATCTCAGGCTGTGTGTACATATAATCACGGTTTTGTTGGATTTTGTAAGTCTTTTGATGAAACCGTAGATCTTGTTGGAAAAGACAACGTCTCCTCCTCCGACACCTACGTCGAACAGATAGATGTCCGCATTGATGTTTGTAAGAATTGCATATGACAGACGGGTTCTCATTCCTGAAGAGTAGGTTTTGACGGGATTGTATATGTAGTCACCTAACTTCGAATATCTGACAATGGAATCACATATACCCTGAACCCTTTCTTTTTTCATTCCGTGAAGTTCACAGATGAGGAATATGTTATCATATCCTGACAGCTCCGGATCAAATCCCAGATTTAGTTCGAGTATGCTGACCACATGCCCGTCGGTTTCAACGGTTCCGGAATCGGGTTGGACAATCTTCGTAATGAGCTTGAGCAGAGTGGTTTTTCCGCTGCCGTTTCTTCCTATTACTCCGAGGACTTCTCCTTTCTTCACAGATAAGTTGAGATTATCAAAGACGACATTCGTTCTCTTCTTGGGAAGGATCGGAATCCTGTAAGGTATCTTTCTGTCCTGGGATATAATCCGATATTCCTTGTGCAGGTTCCTGATTTCTATGGAATTATGCGAGTCCATTTTCAGGCCACCTCAGTGAATTTATCTTTGTATCTGAAGAACAGAATCGATCCGACAATCAGGAATGCGGCAGTAAGTATCAGTGATCCGGCAACACATTTCACCGAAGGGATTGTACATGTATACAGAATACTATGGAACACTTCTACAAAGTATGTAAGCGGATTGTACCATATTATCTGATCGAGTGCACTTCCTGCATCGGAGATCAGGAAGAATGTGGGAGTAATCCAAATGAGGAAACCGTAGATAAATCCGAAAGCATACTGTATGTCCCTGTTGAGAGTGGTCAGAGTGGACATCATCATTGAACATCCGAAACCGAAGAGGAATAGGATGATTATCCATACAGGCAACAACAGGAGTATGGCCGGATCAAACTGGTGGCCCAGGCACAATCCGAAGATTATTGCCAACGAATATGTGATGATGAATGTAATCATCCTGCTTATGCAATCCGCCAAAGGGGCCAGTATTCTCGGGAAGTACATCTTGGAAATGTACTTCATGTTGGATTTGATGGCATTGGTCTTCATACATCCTCCGATGTATGATACAACGAACACTCCTGTACAGAGATAGAATGCATAATCGTCTATGGGCTTCTGTCTGATTGACGAAAATACTATGTAATACATAGCGACGGTGACCATCGCAATGACGATGTGTCTCAGGAATTCCAGATACATGTTGCCGTATCTTCCGCCCAGGTTCCTTTTGATCAGATTGAAAAGTACATGACGGTATCTGTGTATCTCATCGAATTCGATACGTTGTTTTTCGATGGAATCCAGTATGATACTGTCCGGGACCATAGAAGATAATAGGCATCATTGGTATAAAAGAGAATATCAGGACGTTGAGGTACATTAACTGTTTATGGAGAGTCGGCCAGTCCGATTCTGGCTGCTATTCTGTCCCATGCACCTGATACTTCAGATCTGTCTACTATTTTCAGACGGATGAATTTACCGTCATTACCGTAGAAAGAAGCTCTGTGGCATCCATTGTATTCATCATCGATTATGAAAGATTCCACTTTAATTGATGTGCCTGTGATATATGATGAATCCAAAGAGTTGGTCACAGAGACATAAAGTGATCCGTCACGTCTTTTCTGCAGCAACAGATAATTCGGTTTCTCGGAACGGATTCTGATGGCAACGGTACTTTTTGCAACAACAAAATCATCAACATTTTCTGAATCCCAGCCCGTATCTTTCTGAATACATGATGAGATTTTTTCTATGTCTTCGGACAGTACATATGATTCAGGATGTACAGTAACGAACGGTATCAGATTGCTGAACGCATCTGAAATGGCAACTGTATCCTTTAATTGGGAGAATTCCGGTCTCAGGAGGATATATGCAACAGCAAACATGTCGATCTGTCTGAAGATGTCGGGCATATAGATCATAATGATGTCAACAAAGGATCCCCAATCCCTGCGGTAGATGTAAATCGGATTCCAGAAAGAGATCATCAGTTCCAACAGTACTGATATCAGAAGTATCGAACCGAGGCTGTTGTTCTTCCACAACAGTGCGAGACCTGCTACAAGCTGAACTATGTATACAAATACAAGGACAACACAAAGTATGTCCACAAATCCGAACGTCTCAAGCAAATTGATGTTGTGTATCAGATTGGGAACTGAATTTATGATGAAATATCCGCCTAAGGACTGCATCACATATTTGGACGGTACAGCAATAAGCAGGAACAATCCGTATGCCAGAGGCAAAGTCCAACGAAGAATGATCAGTTTGTCCACATACAGTTGTATATCTTCCCATCCGTATCCGATCACTGCGGATATGACAATTGCAGTGTGGACAATTATGAGGAGTAAGCCGAAACATTTTACGAACCCGAGTGAACGGAGAGCTTCTTTGATCATATCAGTACCTCCGTTCTGTCTTTCACAGCAATCTTCATCATACGTCCGCAGTCTGAATACAGTGTTATATGGCTGCAATCGTTGATTTTACCGCTATCGGATTCAATATGTGTGTATGAGAAATCGGAACCGCTGTATGATCCGCAGATGTTGTTGGAGAATGTGACATGTATCCTGTCACTGTTTTTCCATTTCTGCAATATCATGTATGATTCTTTTGAATTCTCGAATACCGGGATGTTGATTTCGGAATCGATCGGACCTGTATGTTGGATTTGATTTTCCGTTTCCATTATAGAGAACAGCTTTTCCACATCTTCCCTGAGTATGAAAGACGATTCAGAAACAGCTTTGTTCTGCAGAACGGAACGGGTATTCATTCTAATCTTTCCTGTAGGGGTGTTCTCTGCTATTTCATTATCGTACAGGACAATGGAATACATGACGTACATGATCATGGTGACGAAGTCAACAGAATGTCTCTCCAGATAGTAGTCGAATCCGAAACCGTTGATGTGGTATGTGAGAAGCGAGAACAGATACATCCCAATAGTAACCAGAGATGCAATCCTCATAGTAGATGCATTTCTGGACTGTCCGTTGAGGTAGACATATCCTGAATACATCAGACTTGCACCGAGTGATGCCATTATCATACCGTAGAAGAATATCGAATCTTCCATGGATGATATATACGGTATGGAAGTAGTGATTCTGTTAAGTCCCAGTGCAAGTGCACAGAGACCGACAGCTTTCATCTTGTCTTTCTTCTTGTAAACGAAGAGTATGACTCCCATGAAAATCATGAAAACGGATGAGATGAAGTTAAGTATGTGATTGATCTCACCCAATCCGTTTGACACGGTATGGAATGCTGTATATACTCCGAGTATGAACATTGTGATGGACAGGAGATATTCCTTCACTTGGTTCTTCAGCAGTTCCAGGCCTGTATCCATGATTGATAATGTATGCAGTATTATTTAAGTGATTTAGAATTGAGAATAACAGATTTCAGAGTCTTTTGTCGGATTTGTAAAGTAGTGTTAAATAACCATAGGTAAATCAGCCAGTATGGATTCAAAAGTAATCATAGCTGCAGTAGTTGCATTGGTTGTAATTGCTGCAGGTGTCGGGGCCGTATTCATGATGGGAGGCGATGATGACGGTTCAGATGCAATCACATACCACGGAAATGGCGGTAAAACAACTGACGGAAGGACATCATATCAGTTCAATGATGCGAAGGTAGCCAACCCTTTGTTTACCAATAATTCATTCAAGTTTATCGAGTGGAATACTTCTGCAAACGGTAAGGGAACTTCCTATCAGCCTGGAGATATTGCAAAATTGGGCATCGATCTTTATGCAATCTGGGAAGTAAATTATTCTCCCGGAGAGTTCAGTTGTAACAGTCACAACAATTTACCTGTTTATCTCAACGGTGTGAATGTGGCAGGCAGTTTTGTTTTGGGACTTAAGGCAGATAATGTGATTGAGTTTTCAGGATATGACAATCTCAAATTAGATCCTACACTGAGTACAGTTAATGAAAAAGTATTCACCGGAACCGATCCCACGGAGAGAGATTCAGACGGTACTTTCAAAGTGATAATCCTCGGTGCCGAGAGTATCGATTCATATGTTGATACCGACGGTACGGCAGTAGTAGAGTTCACTCTAAATCGTGATCTCGAAAAACTGAGTATAATAGTCGGTTAAACGGGGTCAAAATCCCCATCTTTTTTTTACATCCATAATTATGGAAATGAAGGGCATAAGCCCTTCTGGTTTCACAAAAGCTGCTCCGAACAGTACGGACAGAACTTAGGTGTCTTAGGCAGTGCCGAGATGTCTTCACCGCAGTAGGGGCACCTGTTGAACTTCTTTGCTGCCGGGGCTGCTGCGGGTGCTGCAGGAGTCGGTGCAGGTGCAGCTTGTGTGTACTGCTGCTGAGGGGGCGCCTGACCGGGAGCAGGCTGACCGCATTCCTTACAGAATTTGTACGGATGGTCGTTGACTCCTCCGCAGAACGGACACATGATCTTAGGCTGCTGCTGTACGGGCTGTTGCTGCTGCATCATGCCGCCCTGCATTGCACCCTGCTGCTGACTGAGCTGCTGGTACATCTGTGGGAACAGCAACATTCCTGTACCCATAGCCGCGCCGCCTGTAGATTCTCCGATAGCATCTGCCATCTGTCCCATGACCTCGAACTGTTTCCATTCTCTTCCGGCACCGGACCTGAACTGCTGGAATTTGTAGATGTCCTCCTGGTATTTTTCCTCAGTCTGAACGCTGTTGATCTTCAGGTTGAGAAGTTCCAGTCCTCTGTTGGCGAAGTCCGGTTCGATGGAGACCTTTGTGGTCAGTGAGGCCTTCTCGAGTCCGGTGTAGACGTCCATATAATATTGCTTGCTCAGTTGCTGGGTAATCTGTTCGTTGATGAAACTCTTGAGGAAATCTGTGACAGCAGCTGTGTTGTAGCTTTTCATTCCTCCGACGAGCTGTGTGATTACAAGTGTCGGGTCGCTGATGCGGTAGAGGTACTCTCCGTTCGCCATGAGCGGAATCGGTGCCTGGTAATCCTCAGCAACTTTACACATTGCGCGTACGCCCCACTTGCCCTGGAACTGTTTTTTAGAAATGAAGATGACTTTTGCCTTGAATGCTCCTTCTTTGAATCCGAGCACTTTTTCATACACCTTCGTGAGGATAGGTATGTTGGCAGTTGTGAGTGTGTGTTTTCCCCCTTCAAACACAGAGAGGACCTGACCGTCCCTCACAAAGACCGCCCACTGCCAATCGTTGACAATCAGGAGCGATCCGGTTCTGATATATTCCTGATTATACTCCCAAAGGATGTCATTGGGGCCTGCATTATCCCATTTAATAACATTCGTTCTTTCTTCTGCCATTTAATCACTCCTTCAGATCCAATCCTTTGATGACCTTAATTCTCTCATTGAACGTGTTGATAAGATCATCTATGAAACGCTCGACTGCTCTCAGATCATCTTTAACATCAACCTTTCCGTTGTCCATCTCCTTAAGGAGAGAATTGGTTTTCTCACGAAGGAATGCACCGCTTTCGAGAAGTTTTGCGTCCCATTCAATGACCTCATTGAGCTCGTCCTTAAGTGTCTTAATCGGTTCCCAAAGGCCGCTGTATCCCGATTCTGCAGATTCGACCTTCTTAAGGTATGTGTCAGCCTTTGTGCGGATTCTATCTGCATCCTTTGCAAGTTCTATGTTGACTGATATCAGAATCCTGTTTATTTCTGCAAGATCGGTCTTACATTCGGAGAGGGACCTGTAGGCCTCTCTCCTTACTTCCTTGTCAACATCCCTGCGGAGGTTCCTGTCTCTGTATCCCCTGTATCCGGGAAGAAACATGCATGCGCGTTCGAACAGACCTCTGTCAGAGATTGATTTATCCATTACGTCCTGACCGTAACTCATTGATTATCCCTTCTTTGAAATGCTTCTCATGATTACAAGCAACGCCAATACTATGATGAATATGACTATGTAGATCCAGAACGGAACGCTGTCTACATAAACCGATACCATTCCGAGTATTCCGATTGTTGCGATTATCGTTCCTGTTACAAGATAATATGAAGATTGTGACGGTGAAAGATCAATCTCCTTTTCTTCGAAGAAAGATGTTATCACAAGGTACAATCCTATCACGGTGAACATACCGTAAAAGATCTGATACCATTCATCGGGATGTCCTCCGAACTGCCAGATCAGAATTCCTATTGCGGCTGAAAGAATGATAATTCCGGCAAGGATGCCGTTTTTAGATCTCTCTGCCATTCTCTTTTCGTTAACTGCCATATGAACTCCTCTTCATACAATCATATTTGCCGGAACAGCAACGGAGAGTCTTCCCGGTGCCAATGTTCCGAAAGATGCGGACGGAATAATCGTATTGCCGTTGAGTTTACACGGAACGTAGATCAGTTTTCTCACATCCGGTTTACTTAGTTTGAGTTTCTTATATGATGATGTGCACTGTGACAAATACTCCATACACATCTTTTCTGCCTCTGAGAATGTGCTCAACGGGAGCAGGATCTTCCTGCCTGCAGCGGAGGATTCGCCTACGGAATCCTGAATGGATCCGATTCCTTCTCCGGCACTGATGCTTGTCTCTTTACCTTTGAAGCTGTCGAGGAAACTGCTTTCAGGGCGTTCTTTGAAAATGTCTGTCACTGCGAACTTAGGATTGTTCAGACAGTTCTGATCTATAACGAAATCTGCACATATGAGCAGATCCTCTTTTACTTCGACACTCTTTTTCTTCCACAGAGAGCCTGTTTCGAAACTGTATCTGAGATCAATTTCCCAGAACGGTACAAGGATGTCCCCGTCACCAGATGTAACAGGAATTGTTCCGCCGGCTTTGGCAGATAGTGCATGAGCAACGTTCTTGAACACTTCATTGTACCTTTCTTTGTTGTTGAGGAGGTATGTCCATTTCGGGTTGCTCGCCAAAGGCATATCCATGACGTTCTTGATGATATTGAGCATGGACAGTGCATCTCCGCCTGATGTGTTCAATATCTCGATTATATTCAGTACCACGTCGCAAATCGATATTTCCTGTTCGACTGCTTGGTACATGATGCCGTAGTTCACATCTGTGAATATGGGGTCTTTGATACTCTGAAGTATGTTCCTTCCGCTCTTTATGTCGGATTCGGCAGTCATTATGTTGCCGGATAGGAGGTTCTCAAAACCGTCACATACTTTGGAGAGTGCTTCAAACCTTTGAATCACCAATTCGTTGCCCCTTCCCTTCTTTAGAGTGTTGATGGATTCCTTGAAGTTATTGGACATTATGTGAAACTTACCGTCTTTGGAATCCGTAAGGAGGTTGGCGTTGTTGATCATCATCGCATAGCTCTGAGATATCGTAAGTGCCTCGTTGATAAGTTCCTGGCTGGAATCGTCCACTGCCAATGCGGATATCGATTTGACCCTCTCATTGAATTCAAATGCTTTGGATGACTGATGTACAGGTTTAAACGATCCCTTCGTGGAGAAGGGCAGCGTTATCAGAGAGTTTCCGAGAAGAGATGTGGTGCTGAACTTGTATTCGTTTAATTCCAATTCTACTTTGGGTCTGATGTTGTTTACAAATATGTTGTGTCTTGCGACAGGATCCACATTCTCGGCACCTGCCATGTTAAACCCGGTTGGTATGGAATTACTTATCCAGGACCTTACCTGTCCCATAAGCTGATCCAGATATGCTTTTGCATCGATACGCTGCTGTGTCGTTCCGCAGTACTGGCATGTGACGTATTCGGAATCCGTCTTCACATCGTCACCGTCCAGGGGTGCCCCACAGTATTTGCATCTGAGTGCTACCGATTCCCCTAACACACAATCACCTGTTGTACGATATACTGTTGATTCTCGATTCAAGGTATCTTATCTGGGATTCCAGGCGCGCCTCTGCTGCTCTCAGTTCGCGTATGGATGCATCGTAATATCTTTTGGAGATCTCATCCGATTTCCTGCTCACTGCCGTGTAGCATGCTCTGCAAACATAGATGGACTGATATCCTTCGTCAGCAACAGGAAGGATGTCTTTCTTTTCTCTTGCCTGTGGGCTGATATCGCTGCTCATCGGGAAGAAGTGCATTCCCTCTCCGGTGGAGTCTCTGCCGCAAATCCAACATGTTGCAGATTTTGAATAGGATTCGATTTTTCTTTGGTTATCTTCCCCTGTCTCTCCCATCTGTTTACGGTAGTTCATTGCGAGCTGCTGGAATTCTGCAGCCTTTTTGGGATCCAACCACGCTTCGGCTAGAGAGTACGACTCATTAGCTTCAGCCATCAGCATCAGTGCATATTTTGCCCCGTCTCTGGTTATTCCGTCGAAGAATTCAACCAGTTGCATATTCTTGTTCCACATCTGTGATTGGAATTTTTTTGCACATTCGATAAGGGCATCTCCTTTGGTTTTTGCGGAATCCTTTTCTCCAGGCAGTGATCTCACTCTGATGAATTCGGCCATCATATCGCATTCGAGGGCGAGATCCGCTACGACGAATGTTGAAAGTCCGAGTTCGAACGTATCCGATCCAAGGTTTTTGAGTGCGGCCGATGCATCCGTATGAGCTTTGATGTTACTTCTCTGATCATGAAGAGTAAGGACTGCAATCATTGCTTTACAGAGAGGTGTGATGTCACCGTCCTTATCCTTGTCTATTGCTTTTTCCAGATTGTTTATGGCTTTTGAATACTCTTTCCTTTTAACAAGGTCTTTGGCAATATTCAAAAGCTCATTGTCATTTTTGAAAAAACTCAGCACCATTTTCCTACCTAAAATATATAGGAAAAGTAGAGTTTAAAAAAGTATCTGATTCATTTTTTGTCGAATCGCACGGATAAAAATATTCTGAAATAAGTGTATAAAAACCCTACTCAACGTCTGTCCGTATTATGTCTGGATAGCGATGATTTAATGATTCGGTTAATAATTCGTAACAATTGCGTATTGACGGAATCATTCGATCTTGACCAAGGTAAGTTTCTCGTCAAGAGGACACTTTATGTCTTCCACAATCTTCACGATGGTGAATTTATCGGGATTTTTGATGTTACTCGGGCAACAGTATTTGTAATTCTCACAGCCGATGTGGTCACATTCTCTTTTTTCCATGGATATTCTGCTGCCGTCTATGGCGTACTTCTTATTCACGGAGGCAAAGAATGCCTTCTTTTCTACTTCGACGACACGTACCTGATCTTCTAGCAGCTTACACTCATGTCTCGTGTCCCTGAGACCGACTACTTCATACAACGAACCTATGTCGAGATTGAAACAGACGTTCCTGAGTTTACATTCTTTACACTCTGTGGACGGACCGTTAAAGTAGAATCTGTTCCCGATGCGGGCCTGTGTATCTCCGATCAAAGTGACAAGTGACATTTTATCATCATTCAATTACCATGGTAAGTTTCGCGATATTCTCAGCGGATTCGCGGTTGAGTCCGTTGTCCCCGAGGATGGTGAATCTGTCTGGCCTTATTTTATGTGCGGTCATCAGGGCATCGACGATATCATCGTTCTTGAGTCCCAATTCTGTAGCATTGACAGGTGCACCGATCTTCATCAATGCGTTCCTGATGGATTTCCAGTCTCCTCCGTGGAGATACATCATCATAATGCATCCGACACCGCACTGTTCGCCGTGCATCGCCTTTCCGGGGTGCATTATGTCAAGCGCATGGGAGAACATATGTTCGGATCCGCTGGTGGGTCTGGAGCTTCCTGCAACAGCCATGGATATTCCTGAGATGATTATCGGTCTCATGGCAAGCCAAACGCTTTCCTCGGAGTTCGGTTTGATCATCTTTGCATTTTCCATGATGGTGTTTGCTGCATGCAATGAAAGTGAATGTGCAGAACTCGAGAAAGGTTCTGCTCTGAGACGGTGTGCGTAATCCCAATCCTTCAATGCGGTAAGATTGGAAATGACATCTGCACATCCGGATGCAAGATATCTGTAAGGAGCGTCTGAAATCAGCTTTGTGTCTGCAAGAATGGCTGTGGGGGTAACTGCCTCTACAGATTTAGGCCCCATATCTGCTTTCAGCGATGCCCTGTTGGATGCAATACCGTCATGTGCAGCCGATGTAGGTACGCTGATGAAAGGAATGTTGAGTTTGGAGGCAACCATCTTTGCGATGTCAATCTTGCTTCCTCCTCCTACAGCAACTATGAATTTGGATTTCGTTTCCTTTGCATGTTCAATGGCCTTTTCCACATTTGACAGGGTTGCTTCGCCTGTCATAAAATCGGAGATCGAATATCCGTCATCGGTAAGGAGATCTTTGATCTGACTTCCGGCGGATTTGTACGTGTTACTTCCGGAGATAATCATTCCAGTGTTCAAAAAGTTCAGGTGTTTGCTGAGTGGAACGATATCAGTGACGATGTCATGTCCTATCAGCACATTCCTTGGAAATTCCATCGACCTTGCCTTGGTAAATTCGTCTCCCATTTTCTCCATCCAGTATAGGGTATGGGTTAAAAGGTTATAAAAAAGAAATGCCTAGTCCTGCTTATGAAGGTACTAATCCTGTCAGGAGGTTTCAGAGGAGGAAACACGGATTGTCAGTGTAAATCCCTGTCCGATTATGTGAAATCTCAGGGATTGGATGTATCATATATCCTTCTGTCTGAACTTCAGATAGGTCACTGCAGAGGATGTAACGTCTGTTCTGAATCGGGAACATGTTTTCTGAATGACGATATGCCTTCTGTCTTCGATTTGTTTTCCGAAGCGGATGTTGTGATATTCGCTACGCCTGTACGTTTCAACGGTCCGTCGTCTGTCATAAAAACGATGATAGATCGTTTCCAGGAACTTTGGAACAATCCGGAAAAAGTGAGTCATAAGAAGAGATTTATGTGCCTTTTGGCCAACAGCGGTTCCGACAATCCTGATATCCGTCCGATGAGAACTGTTTTCAGATCTTTCTGTTACTCTTTCGGGGGAGAATGGGTCGGCGATGCGATATCAATCGGTACCGACCGTACAAAGGACAATGTTGTCGGCGATGCGATAAAATTCTGGGATGAGGTTTACTCAGCAGTTACCAGGGAATCATAACCTTCCATTTCACCTGTGTCCGCGTCAAGAATGAGAACTTTGCCCATTATTCCGATGGTTTCGGATATGTATTCAGTTTTGGTCTTCCCTGATTCAATCTCTTTACCGTTAACGAAGAATCCTATGGGCATCACAGAGTCTGATATTTCGAGTGCGTCGTGAATGAGTCCTTTCTCGGATGTGTGATTAGGGATAGCGATGGTATCGAAATTGGAACAGAGCGTGTCGAACACATCATCCAGTGTTTCGATACGGGTGATCAGGATGGTGTCCCTTCTTCTTATCTTGACCTCTTTGATAATGTCGCTGTTAATAGACCGTGATGAAAATCCGTCGATATCCAGAATGCCTACGGTATTGGATTTTGCACACTGTTCTTTCACATTTTCAATGAAGTCTGACCTCTCAGTGAGGTAGGGTTTCCCGTTTCTGAAAGAGAATTTTCCGGAAACGAACTCTCCTCTTTTTCCTGAAATCGCTATAATGGGAATCAGCAGAATCACATCTCTAATTGGAATTCGATACTGTTCAGATATCCTTCAACATAATCGGAGTTGATGAAATCTGTCATTCCTACGCCGGGAATCACAGAACCTGATGAATCGGATATTCCGAATGATTTCATTGTGTTGATGTATCTGGTCATGATGCTGCTGTACAGAAGTCCGTCAGGGGAGTTGCATGTAACGACAACCGAGAATTTGTTTACCTTTCCGAGATCGGCACTGATTCCCTTCTCATTCTCTGTTACAAGAGGATACATACGGTCAAGGAATGTCTTCAGCGGACCGGTTTCCGAGCTGAAGTACACAGGTGTTGCAAAGAGCAGCATGTCACTTTCCTTGATTTTGTCGAGGATCTCGTTCATCTGATCCTTCTGAACACACTTTCCGGTTTTCTTGCAGGCCATACAGGATTTGCATCCCCCGAGTCCGAGGTCATAGACGTTGATGATTTCTGTTTCGTAATCATATTTTGATGCAAGTTCTGCAGCTTTCTCTATGATCTGAGCGTTGGCACCGTTCTTTCTCGGACTGCCGTTGACCGCAAGCATTTTCTTCATAGATGTCGGGATATTCTATGATTAAATAAGTCTGACGAAAGTTAGGGGCATCAGGAATCATTGTTGATTAGCGATTTTTATATTCACATAAGTGATAACATGCAGTATGGCAGACATCTACAGATGTACAAAATGCGGAAAGATTGTTGAAGTCGAATTCGAAGGCCCAGGAAAACTTTCCTGCTGCGGAGAGGAGATGATCCTCCAGAAGCCTAAGACTGCAGACTACTCAACAGAGAAGCACGTACCTTACGTCGAGAAGGTCGACGGAGGAGTATTGGTCAAGGTCGGTAAAGAGACAGCACACCCGATGGATGATGCCCACTACATCGTTTACATTCAGATCGAGGCAGACGGTGTCATCATGAGGAAATACCTCAAGCCCGGAGACAAACCCGAGGCATTCTTCAAGACCGATGCTTCCGTGATAAAGGCAGAGGAACTCTGTAACATCCACGGAGTTTGGGTTTCCGAATAAAACTATAAACGGGGCACCTTCCGGTGCTCCGCAACATCTTTTAAAGAAATTTGCTATAGTTGCGGATACAATGATGGAGATGCAGTTAAGGATGAGTTACGCGGATTCCACGTCCGCATTGACAGTGTACAACGCAATAGTCCCTGATGATGACGGTTATGTAACATCATCAATTGAGGGAAATGACGTGGTATTCAATCTGAAAGCTGCAAACGCAGGTCAGATGAGATCCGCAATGGACGATCTCCTGGCGTGTGTGAAGATCGCAGAGGAGGCCTTAGGCCTCGTCTCCGTTTCCGCTTCTGACCTTGACAGCGATTCCCTTCTTGAATGATTCAACTTCCTTCTTGATGAGAAGTGCACGTCCGGTTGCCAGGAATTTATCGTTCTTGTCTACTACAATCACTTCTTCCATGGGTCTGATTTCAGGATCCATGTCGAGTACGAACTGACAGAATGCATTCCTTCCTTCGGAGACGAACGGAACGGAATCATCGTTGACAACCACTCTCATGAAGGGTGAGGGTACGGAAGCAAGAATCCTTGCGGCACCTTCGGCCCTAAGGGTGTACAATCCGTCTCCTGCTCTGAGAGACAGGATGTGTTCTCCGTCCGAGATGACGTTTCTTATCTTTCCTGTCTTCCTGCTCTTGACGATATCTATCTTTCCGCGGAAGAGAGCGTTTGTTGCTTCTATTCCGAACTGGTAGTTGGAGATGGCTCTTGCACGGAGCTGGTCTGCATCGTATTCCATCGTTCCGTCATTGTCTATCTCATCGTATTCCTTCACTTCTACGAATCCCATCTTCTCGATGAAATCGAAGGTAAGTGCATCAGCGGTGTTTTCTGTCTCCGCATCGGTGAGTTTGGGGAAGAGAGACTGTGCCAAAGGATAGATCTCATCGAGATCTGCAGGAACCGGTCCGAACGGAGATATGACTATCGGAGTGTATCCTGATCTCCTGACCTTATCGAATTCGGCTGCCCATGCCCTACTGTAGGGTTTTCCGCTGTCGGGGAATATTGCAGCCTTGTCGGTGGGAGGTACGTATCTTTCCATGACTCTCTTCTCGTATCTGTTGAAAAGAGGCCTTGCTCTTGATTCAACACCTGTGTAGAACATTGCACCGTCACGGCTGATAGGTTCGGTAAGCTCGAGGAATTCAGAGTGTTCCTTGATACGCCTAAGGGCATCGAGAAGAGCAGGATGTGCCCTGCATCTCATCTCTACAAGTTCCCAAAGTCTTCCTTCACGGATGTATCTCTTTACGAGTGCGAGTTCCGATGTGATCTGGTACAGGTTGTGACGTGCTATAACCTTCGTACGCTGATCCTTGGTGAGTTTTTTCAGTGATTCGAGGGTGTGTCCGCGGCATGCAGGGCAGTTACAGTCAAGTGACTGCATATCGGCAAGTCTGAATGTTCCGTCAATGAACATAAGTCTGTCATCTCTTGCGAACTTTGCATATGATGCGGAATCAAATAGGTCGCATCCGAGCAATGTTGCCAAAGCAAGAATCATGGGGTGTCCTGCACCGAAAAGGTGGACGGGCCTGTTGGGGTTGAGTCCCTTCTTGGATGAGACGATGACATCGACCAATTCGAGATACCTGTACTGTTCCATCAGAGGCACTACTCCTCCGATAGGGTGTACGTCCACATCCATGGTGGCCATTTTCTCCGCACAGTATTCTCTCAGATCCGGATATACTGAACCCTGAACGACACCGTTGATCATCATCTCTCCTTTCATGTCGCAGGCGACCTGCATCCTTTCCAATGTGACCTCGATGGACTTTGCAGTCTCTTCTTTGGTCCAGTAGGGTTCGGTGAAGATATCGAGGACTGTTCCGATATCGGTTCCGATATCCTTCTGGAACTGAACCATCTCTTCGTTGGTGACCTCTACCTCACCGTACATGTGACTCTGAAAAGTTCCTGAATCAGTCATGATGACTCCTTCAAAATCAAGCATTTTGTGGAGTCCTTCTTCCAACGCCCTTTCCTTAAGGTCGGCGTTGTTCTTGATGATGTATGAATTGGTGATGAGTGCCCTGAAACCGAATTCATCGTAGAGCTCTCTGGGGGGGACTGTGAAAATCTTAGGGTTGACTACAGGCAGGAGTGCAGGTGTCTCAAGCACACCGGATCTTGTATGGAACTTACCGATTCTTGCAAGTCCGTCTCTCTTTACTACTTCAAACATCTAATCACATGATCCTGTTCTTCTGTATATCACAGTAGACCTTTGAAATGGCATTTTTGACAAGTACGTCCGGAATGTCTTCAATAATCGATTGGTCCCATTCCAATGCGGGACGCTGGATGATCATGGGTCTGGGAGTGCATCCGCATGTTTCCTCATCGGGTTCCAACATCTTGATTTCCAATCCGTTGAGGATATCCTTGACCTCCATTCCGTTGATGAAAAGCTGGTTGACGCCGTCGGTAGGTACGCCCTTGTACTGGGATGAGATGTCTGCCGACTGCATTTCGAACACAAGATCTCTGAGATACTGTTCCATCTCTTCGGTTGTCTTTCTTCTGATATCCTTGTCAGGAAGTGCTTTGTTTGAGAATCTGTATTCTATGTCAATCATTGCCATATGCGTGGGATAATCGACATATGAAATAAGGGTTTTGCACAGTACCTTTAAGACGTATGTGCGAATGTCTGAGTTATGGCATTCAGAGCCCCCTTCCAAAAAGCCCCTGTAGATGAAACGAAAATGGTAATTGTCATGAGATCGGATCTCAAGATGAGCAAGGGTAAAATTGCAGCTCAGGCCTCACATGCCGCAGTCAACTGCGCATTCGCTGCAAAGAAGAAGGATCCCAAAACATTCGACAAGTGGATGAATGAGGGTCAGCGTAAGGTCGTGCTGAAGGTGGATTCCGAAGCCAAACTTTTCGAGATCAAGGCAGCAGTGGATGCCAACGGTCTCGTAAATTCCATAATTACCGATGCAGGCCGTACGGAAATCGCACCCGGTACAGTCACATGCATCGGAATCGGTCCGACCGGAGAATCCGTTGTGGATAAGATTACAGGCGATCTTTCGATGCTTTGATGACGGATTTCAGTTCCCTGCACGCCGACGGGATATCATCCTGGGATACCACAGCAGATATCACGGCGATACCGTCCGCACCGTTCCCTATAACCTGAGGTGTATTCTCCCTGTTGATTCCGCCGATTGCTACAATCGGAAGATCAGTCATCTTTCTGAGTTCTCTCAGCATCTCGATGCCGTGTCCTGAACCTGCATCGGATTTGGATGATGTGTCAAAAATAGGACTCAGGGCTATGTAATCGGAACCGTCCGATATCGCCTTCTCAGCTTCCGATACGGATCCGACCGAACATCCTATTATGAAGTTCCTGTCAACCAGTTTTCTGATATCTGGCACAGGCATATCGTCCTGTCCGACATGTATGCCGTCCGCATTGGATCTGATGGCAGCATCCAAACGGTCGTTCACAATGAATGTGACTCCGTACCTCTTTGTGATCTCTCTGATTTCCGATGCGATTTTCAGGAATTCCGCATCATCGATATCCTTGTCTCTGAATTGGATGATGTCGGCTCCCCCTTCACAGGCAAGCCTTGCAACTTCCTGATGGGATCTGCCTTTTGACAGTTGCGAATCCGTTACCACGTAAAGGTCGTAATTCATCACTGCACCTTTGCCATACTGTCAAGTTCATCATCGGTAAGGTTGCTCAGCGAATCGAAAAGGGATACTTTGAACGATCCCGGGCCTCTGGAGTTAGGTTCTGCCAATTCTCCAGCAACGGTAAATGCGGTGATTGCGGATGCAACAGATTCGACGGAAGGGCCGTTTGCACCTACATAGCTGGCTACTACACACGAGAGCATGCATCCGGTTCCGGAGACTCTGTCCATGAGGGCGGATCCGTTCGAGAGTTTCAGGGTCTTTTCTCCGTCTGAAACGAAATCCGTCTCACCGCTCATTGCGGCTATACAGTTGTATTTCTTTGCCAAAGCCTCTACTGCTGAGGAATCGCTTCCCTGAGATACGGAATCGACACCTCTTACCTCTCCGCCCATTCCTGCTATGAAGTTGATCTCACCTGCATTACCTTTGATGACTGCAACCTTTACTTTGGAAAGGATTGTTTCAACAACCTGATTCCTGTAGTTGCTGGCACCTGCTCCTACAGGATCGAAAATAACTGGAACGGAGTTTTTGTTGGCGATTACACCTGCATGGATCATGGCTTCTACTGTTCTCTCATTAAGAGTTCCGATGTTAAGAACGACGGCAGATGCAATCCTGGAAATGTCATTGATGTCCTTCACCTCATCAGTCATGATGGGCGATCCGCCGGCACAGATGGTGACATTGGCACAATCATTGACTGTGACATAGTTTGTGATGATGTGCACGAGTGGTCTGTCGTTCCTGACCTTATCCATGTAGGTGGAAAAATTCATGAATCCATATAATAGGCGACAGTTATAATTTAATCGGTTTTCTGTCCTATATTATAGAAAAGCGCGTATGCGTGCGGATAACCTTTTTATAAGGAACGGCTCATGTACGCCTGTTTAAAATGGCTGCAAAAAACAAGAATAAAGGAACGAAGGCCAAAAACCCTCAGGTTAAGGCCGATTCGGAACCCATCGATGTAGACATGGATGTCAAAATCGAAACCAAGGATTCCAAAAATGTTGTTGCAAGTCGCGAGAAGGCAAAAGGCAAAGAGTCATCAGGATTCATGAACTATGTTCGTAAGTCCGATCCGATCATTCTCACATGCTGTGTTGTTTTGATCTTGGCATTTGCAGTTGTCATTGGCGCATATGTGAACGCAAATTTCATCTCTCCCGAGTCAGACGACCGTGTCGTTGCTAACGGAGATAAGGTCGAAGTTGAGTATGTAGGATCATACTTTGCACTCTATGACGAGGAAGGAGCAGTCATTTTCGATACAAACGTTAAGAGTGCAGCTACAAATTCAGAGTACGCAAAGAGCCCCACCTTCAAGGGAGGAAAATACGATCCTCTTGTATTCACAGTCGGTGGAAGTGACGTCCTCAAGATGTTTGGCGATGCCGTCATCGGAAAGAAGATCGGAGAATCCGTTGAGGTTGCAATTCCCGCAGATAAGGGATACGGAACCGCAGATGTCAAGGATTTCAACACAACCGTCACAATCTCAATGGCAAACTCAATGACACTTGCAGATTTCAACGAGTTCGTTGACAAGTCATACGATTCAGATGATTTCGATGGAATGATTAGAGTTTCAACACCCTTTGGACTTTCTGTCGATGCATCATACAATGAAATTACTGGAAAAGTCAACTATCAGTATGTTGGCGTTGAGTCAACAACCGAAGCAAAAGAACTCACATGTGATGCAGATGTTAAGTTTACAATCGATTATGAAACTGGAAAAACTTCATTCAATGTAAACTACGAGTTCTCTGAGAACAACGGAATGTTCCTCGCAATCGACAACAACGGATTCATCTTTGTAACACAGGACGGAGATGGATACAAGTACAAGGTCGGTTCAGAGGATAACGCCAACCAGGAAGAGCAGAAGGGAGAGACACTCTACTTCTACATCAAGGTTGTCGGATTCGTTGAAGAAACCGCAGAAACAGAATAAGGGGATTTTCCCCTTATCATCTATAAACTCTTTTTTCTCAAATCCTTCTGTATTCACTTCCGTCATTTACTGTTTTATCAGTGAATCTACTAAATTTTTGTTAGATAACTAATCAGTTTAAATCCCTCACATGATGAAACACACAGAATTTCACTGGAGGTGAATCGATTAGAGATATAGATGGACTAGCAGTTCTGATAATATCGCAGAGACTGCACGACGGCAGTCAGATTTCGAAGGCATTGGATAACATTGTTTCCGAACTGGAGGAGTCGGGAGTCAACACCATAATCGAGTATGACAACGATTTCGTCACCGAAAACATACGTATACTGAGTGTGGATGCAGATGCAGTTGTTTTGGATTGGGATCTGTACAATGCAGAATCCATGATCGATAACATCAGGATGTCCGATTCGGATATCGGAATATTCCTGATGGCCGATCCAGATTCCCTGAGTGATATCCCTGTGAATGTTGTTTCGAATGTCGATGAGTTCCTTTGGGTTCTCGGAGACACTCCGTCTTTCATGGCAGGGAGGATAGCTGCTTCATGCAGGAGGTACAGGAAAACCATACTTCCGCCCATGTTCAAGAGTTTGGTGGAGTTTTCTGAGGACTATGAATACTCATGGCACACACCGGGACATACTGCAGGAGCAGCATTCCTGAAAAATTCTACCGGGCGTCTGTTCTACGATTTCTTTGGAGAACAGCTGTTCAGATCGGATCTGTCAATTTCAGTGGGGGAGGTCGGTTCCTTATTGGATCACAGCGGACCCATCGGTGCTGCTGAAAAGTATGCTTCAAAGGTGTTCGGTTCTGATTTCACCATGTTCGTTACCAACGGAACATCCACATCGAACAGAGTCGTTCACATGGCATTGACACCTCCAGGAGGTGTCGAGGTGGTTGACAGGAACTGTCACAAATCCATCGAACATTCACTGACGATGAGTCATGCAATTCCCGTATACATGGTTCCATCAAGGAACGGATACGGAATTATGGGTCCTATCCCGCCCGAGGGTATGACTCCAGGAGCAATTGAGAAATCGATATCCGAATCTCCGTTCCTGGATGTGAAGAAAGGAATCAAACCTACCTTGGCAGTTGTCACCAATTCCACATACGACGGAATATGTTACAATGCGGAACATGCGGAATATCTCCTATCAAAATCCGTTGATAACATCCATTTCGACGAGGCATGGTATGCGTATGCAAGATTCAATCCTCTGTATGAGGGACGTTTTGCAATGAGGGATGTCAAGGAATCGGATGCGACAGTATTCTCAACACAGTCTACACATAAGCTGCTGGCAGCACTGTCACAGGCATCTATGGTTCATGTGAGGAACGGAAAGAAACCGATTGAGAAGTCAATCTTCAACGAGACGTTCATGATGCATGCCTCCACATCGCCGCAGTATGCAATAATTGCATCATTGGACGTATCATCAAAGATGATGGATTCCAGCGGATACAATCTGACTCAGGATTCTATCGATGAGGCCATAAGATTCAGACAGATGATGGCAAGGATAGGTTCTCAAAAAAAGAACGATTGGTGGTTCGGAGTATGGCAGCCTGAATATGTGACTGTCCCGGGAACACATGAAAGATGCAGATTTGAAGATGCTCCTGCAGAGATGTTGGGAACCGAATCTTCATGTTGGATTCTCAGTAAATACGATTCATGGCACGGTTTTGAGAACATAGAGGATAACTGGGCAATGCTGGATCCCATCAAGGTTACTGTATTGACGCCCGGAATAGATGCACACGGAAACTACTCCGATTTCGGAATACCCGCAGCGATGGTAGTTTCATATCTGGATGAAAAAGGTATAGTCAATGAAAAATCAGGAGATTACAATATTCTGTTTTTATTCTCAATGGGTGTTGCTAACGGAAAATGGGGAACTCTCGTTTCTGAGCTCTGCGAGTTCAAGAGACTCTTCGATTCCGACGAGAAAGTGTCGGAGGTCTTACCCAAAATCTATGCAACTGACCCGAAAAGGTACGAAGATGTCACTCTCAAACAGCTGGCTTCAGAAATGCACAGGTTTATGAAAGAGAGGAAACAGACAAATGTTGCCAATATGGCATCTTCAATGCTTCCCGAACAGAAGATGACCCCTGCCGATGCATATAGGGAACTCATCACAGGAAATGTGGAGCATGTAAAGGTATCCGAAGCGGAGAACCGTATTGCCGCTACAGGAATCGTACCATATCCTCCCGGAGTACCGGTTCTCATGCCCGGTGAATTCACAGGAAGGAAGAACGAACCCATTCTGATGTATCTGCGTACATTACAGGATTTTGATAAAAAGTTCCCCGGATTCGAACACGATTCACACGGAATCGAGGTCATCGATGGGGAGTACTATATGTATTGTGTAAAGGAATGATAATATGTCTGATAATGTGAATCAGAAACAGAGTTCCAATAAGAAATTGGGAATCATCTCATTGGCACTGATCAATGTGGCTGCGGTTCTCAGTCTCCGTAACTTCCCTGCAATGGCTGTGGAAGGATGGGGAATGATCTTTTGGTATGTTCTGTTCACTGTATGTTTCCTCTTACCTACGGCATTGGTTGCTGCTGAATTGGCATCAACATGGCCGAAGGCAGGAGGTATATATGCGTGGGTGAAAGAGGCATTCCCTGGAAAGGGAAGTTTCATCACCATTTGGTGTTCATGGGTGAATAATATCGTATGGTTCCCAACCGTCGTTTCATTCATCATGGTTACCATTGCATATGCTATTCTCCAACCTGCGTTGGGAGATAACACGATCTTCATGGCAGTCGTTATGTTGGGAGTGATGTGGATACTCACATTCTTCAACTTCACAGGAATGAAGCACTCTACAAAACTGTCCACAATAGGTACGGTTATCGGAGCATTGATCCCGATTACCATATTGGTGGTGCTGACATTTGCATGGTTGGCTCAGGGAAATGTAAGTGAGATGGGTGACCTCACACTCTCAGCATTGGTTCCCGATATGAACTTCAGTATGCTCACATTCGCTGCAAGTCTTGTCCTGATGTTCGCAGGAATGGAGATGGCAGGATATCACGCCAGGGAGACTGAGAATCCTCAGAAAGACTATCCTATTGCGATGTTCATTGCAGCATTGGTAATCTGTGTCGTCTCCATCCTCGGAACATGGAGTGTAGGAACCCTTGTACCTGCAAGCTTCCTCAACGGACCTGAAGGACTGAACGGAGGTGTGATACAGGCATTCCAGGTAGCACTTGACAGCTTCAACTTCGGTTGGATGATCGTTCCTCTCGGACTCATGCTTGCTGTCGGTATCGTAGCTCAGCTATCAACATGGATGATGGGTCCTGCAAAGGGTCTTGCACCAGCTGCATACAACGGAGACCTTCCCCCTCTGTTCCGTAAGGTGAACAAGAACGGAGCACCCGTGGGAGTATTGGTAATCCAGGCAGCAGTATCGTCAGGTTTCGTCATACTGTATCTGGTACTCGATGCGCTGAACATTAATGGATACTGGGTATTGGTTGCGATCACATCATTGATCAACATCATCATGTATCTCTTCATGTTCACAGCCTTCCTTAAACTGAGGAAGACACAGCCGAATGTCAAACGTCCGTTCAAGCTTCCCGGAGGAAAGGTGGGAGCATATCTAGTAGGCGGGGTAGCCATTGCTACATTGATCTTCGGATTCATCTTCGGACTGTACCCGTCAGAAACGCTGAGCGAGACTATGACAGTCGTATACATCATCGGTGTATTCGCTGCAGTCATAGTAATCTCAGTACTGCCTCCTTTCATAATCGACAGGTGGCTGAAGAAGGATTCATGGAAACCTACTGCGGAGGAATTGAGAAAGTATGAAGAAAGTAACGACAGTTGATTGAAAACAGAGGCCGAAAGGCCTCATCTTTTCATTCAGAAAGTTCCGGTTCTGTGTTCGCCGAGAACAGATAAACTCCGAAGAGTACAATCAGCGAACCGATTATAATCAGAGTTGCAGGAATTTCGGAAAAAACAAGGAATCCGAGAACGGAGCCGAAAACCGGTTCCAACAGACTGGATACTGCAATAAACGATGTTTTCTCATATTTGAGTCCCCAATTGAAAACGGAGTGACCCAGGATAGTACAGAACACTGCCATTCCGAGAGCACATAGCAAATCGGCAGTATCGCATATTATCTCATCACCGACCGATATACAAACCAACAATGCGGTCAAAGCAGCGGAAAGATACACAATGAATGTGTATACGGTGGTTGACATACGGCTTCTCTGTCTTCTGCCGATTACGGCATATCCGGCAAACATGACGGATCCAATAAGTGCCAGTATATCTCCGTAAAGGCTGTTGTTACCCGAATGGAAATCGTTCAGAGCAATAACAACGACTCCTCCGAATGTTATCATGATGGCAATCCAACCTTTGACCGATATCTTCTCCCTGAAGAATATCAGCATGATGGCAGCGATGAAGAATACAGATGTATCCACAAGGACAAGACTTGATGTGATGGATGTGAATCTAAGGGACTCAAAGTATGCTGCAAAATGGATAGCCAGTACAAAACCACTGATGATGCATAGAATCAGATCTCTCAATTTCAGGGAACGAAGTTCCTTTCTGCAACCGATCAAAAGAAAAGGAAGGATGATCAGGGAAGCGAAAAGCATCCTATAGAATACCAACGTTATTGATGATGCATCGCTCCAAAGGGTGAAAATCGCCGACGTAGATACTGCGGCTGCAGCAAGGAAGATGGCAATTCTTCTGAATCCTGTATTCATTTCTTTTCCTGTCTTGTATGAAAGAAAGAAAAGAGCTCAGAATATGAGCTCGAGTTTCTCAAGAATGGATTCGGGATTCTTTCCGAAGATACGGATGATGTTGTCACCTTTGTTACTCGCCTTTTCGACAATAACATCGGGAACGTATCCTGCATCCTGAATGGCGTATCTGATCAGTTCTCCTGAGAGTGCATTCTTGTGTTTCTTCCTGTCAGTGTATTCGATGGAGAGTCCAACCTCTTCCATGACGTCAACCATGTCTTTGGAATATTTCATGTTGAATGCAGACCTGATTTTAGGATTCTTTTCCATTGCTGCAAGAATTGCATAGGAAAGGTGTCCTGCGGTACCGAATTTGGATTTGCCGTTTTTCCTCATGGATCCGTTATGGAATGACAGTTTGCCTTCAATGGCAGCAACATCCTCGGGGCCTGCTGCATTCCTGGTTGCGAATGCGATGTTTACTCCTTTGTTAGGAACTACTTCCTCAGGTGTGATGTTGATAAGTGCATCGGCTGCATCGTCAAGATCATCCAGGATGCGGAATCTCTCCTTGTCTCCCATCTGTCTGATGATCGGATTAACCAGTTTGTCTCCGTGTCCGATGACATACATGTCCGCGATAGACTGTTGAATCATCTTTCTGGAGATGAGAATTGAATTAACGATATCGACACTCTTTGCCATATTTGCTGTGATGAAGGATGACAGTGTACATCCTCCTCCGTGACCTGCCCTTTCAAGTCTGGGATATTCTATCCTTGTGAATTCTGACGACAGATACAGGTAATCGATTACCGATGTTCCGTTCATATGTCCGCCTTTGAGAAGGACGGATGATGCGTCCTTTCCGATGACCTCACATGCATATTTTACATCTTCCTCATCTCTGATGGATATACCTGAGAGTACTTCGGCCTCATGCTTGTTGGGTGTGATCAGTTCACACATAGGAATGAGTTTTCTCTTGATGGCTTTGGCGAGATCGTCTCTTGCCAATGAATCTCCCACTCCGGCCACCATGACGGGGTCGAGAATAAGAGGCATCTCATGATCCTCGAGGATATCTGCGACAACACCGACAGTTTCTGCGCTGTAGAGCATTCCTGTCTTTACGGCTTTGATGTCGACATCCTTGAGTACTGCTTCCAACTGTGCCTGAATCATATCTGCCGGCACAGGCATAATCTCTTCAACAGCTGTAGTGTTCTGTGCGGTCAAGGCTGTTATTACCGCACAGCAGTGAACATCCAATGAACTCATGGCCTTGATATCGGCCTGTATACCTGCGCCACCGACAGAGTCTGAACCTGCGATTGATAGTGCGCATCTCATAATCCCGGTTATAACATCATACTATTAAATCTGGCTCTTTGGAAATCGTCCTCTGTCTGTGATATTATCGGTCAGATGTCCAGTTGTTTTCGGGTATTCATCATCCTGCGGTGAAGGATTCGGTAACAAGGTTTATATTATGTCTCACGGTTCGAGAGACGATGAAAGCTTACAGTTACCACTTCATTTTCGACGATAACACACAGTACAGGGACCTTCTTCCGGTTTTCCCTGACATTTTGAAGATTATTCTCGCCGAGAACGATCACTTCCAGTCACAGGAAGATGAAGAGAACCGTGAGATGTTCATCGCAATGAACATGTACGACCTCGAGGAGAACAGAAAGCCTGAGGGATACAACAGAAAGGGTAAGTACAGACTCATTTTCCCCATGGACCGTAAGGAGATGTACGTCCGCACATTCGTAGGAAAGGCAAACGATGTCAGGCGTATCGGAGAAAAAATTTCTGAGATGTTGTCTACAGCCCATGTGAAGTTCACATCGGCCGAGAATGACAACATCGCATTCGATTAAACCATCAGTGCTACTGATACAAGTATGAACAGAGTACCGATAACTGTCATCACAGACAGAATCTTATCGGTATTCTCTTTCCTGTTTTCTTTCATCATCAACAGGCAGCATGCACAGTTCATCGCAAGAGCAAGGATGGAGGGGACCATCGTACTCTGATGCGACATAATTGAGATATTACATATTATGAGGGAAACGACAGAGGTACAGAATACATATCTGAACCAGCGTTCTTCGAAATGGATCCTGTCCTCTCTTTTGTCTATTTCCACGTATGCGTTCTTGACGTAACCGTATTCAAGTGAACCCATCCTTTCACCATTACTGTGTTGGTGTTCAGAGTATATAAGGCTCTGAGGGGGAGGTCACCGAATCGCCCGAATCGCCGAATTACTCAAGAAGTTCGTTCCAACAGGCCTCAAGAAGCTGGTTTTCCTGGCGGACATTCTCGTACCTTACCATCTTTTGTTCGATGACAGTAAGGATCTGTTCGTCCGTGGATGCGGATGATGTTCCTCCGAGGGAGTTGCGTCTTTCGACACACATGTCGACGGTGATGCAGTTGTACACGTCCTCGCCGATGCAGTCGGAGAACTTGCCGAACTCCTCCAGTGAGAGGTCTTCAAGTTTCTTGTCGGTGTCGATACAGTATCTGACTGCAGCTCCTACGATACCGTGTGCTTCACGGAACGGGATTCCTTTGACTACAAGATAATCCGCAAGGTCCGTGGCATTAATGAATCCGTTCTCTACGGCGGCTCTCATGCGGTCCGTGTTGAATCTGATGGTTGAAAGAACAGGGCACATGATGTTGACGCACTGAAGGAGACAGTCCAAAGAATCCATGAGTGCCTTCTTGTCTTCCTGAAGGTCCCTGTTGTAAGAAAGCGGAAGGCCCTTCTGCATCACGAGCATGTTCATCAGAGTTCCGATGACGGATCCTGTCCTTCCTCTGATGAGTTCGGTGATGTCGGGGTTCTTCTTCTGCGGCATGATGGACGATCCTGTTGTGTACTTGTCATCCATTTCTACGAAACCGAACTCCTGTGAAGACCAATAGATGAGTTCTTCGGAGAGTCCGGAAAGGTGGATCTGTGTCTGTGATGCGGCGAATGCAATCTCGGATACGAAATCCCTGTCACTCACAGAATCCAGTGAGTTTTCTGTAGGTCCGTTGAAACCGAGTGCCTTTGCAGTCATTTTTCTGTCGATAGGATATGTGGTTCCTGCGAGGGCTGCGGCTCCGAGCGGACATTTGTTCATCCTGTTGTATGCATCCATGAAACGGTCGGCATCCCTGCTGAGTTTGAATGCATATGCAAGATAATGTTGTGCAACAGTTACCGGTTGGGCATGCTGCATGTGAGTGAAACCGGGCAGGATGGTGTTGCCGTGGTCCTGCGCGATTTTCACCATTACATCGATAAGAGCATCGATGGATGAAACGATTTCAAGGACAGATTCCCTGAGGTACATCCTATAGTCCGTGGCGACCTGGTCGTTCCTGCTCCTTCCCGTATGGAGTTTTCCTCCTGCGGGTCCGATCAGTTCGGTGAGTCTGAATTCCACGTTGGTGTGGATGTCCTCGAGGGAGAAGTCCAGTTTGAATTCGCCGTTCTCCATCTCGGCAACTATGGTCTTGAGACCTTCGATAATACGGTCCGCATCATCCTCGGGGATAATCTGACATTTTTTGAGCATCCTTACATGAGCCAATGAGCCCATGACATCGAAGAATGCCAATGCCGAATCTGTTTCCAGGGATGTTGTGAAGTCGAGGGTGGACTCTGCCATCCCTCCTGCGAATCTACCTGACCATAGTGCCTGCTGTGACATGTGCCTCACTTCTTGTGTGCTTTTGCCGCAGTCCTGTTGGGAAGTCCCCAGCAGTAGATGAATCCGGTTGCTGACTTGTGGTCGAACTCGTCACCGACAGCGTATGTTGCCAATCCCTCTTCGTAGAGTGAGTAGGGTGATTTGCGTCCTACGACCATTGCGTTTCCTTTGAAGAGCCTTACACGGACTGTTCCTGTGACGAATTCCTGTGTCTGGTCGACGAATGCGTCGATTGATTCACGGAGGACTCCGAACCAGAGACCGTTGTATGCGATCTGTGAGAATCTCTGTTCAATGATCTTCTTGAATTCAAGGACATCCTTCTGGAGTGTGAGGAACTCAAGTGCCCTGTGTGCGAGTGTAAGGACAGTTGCTGCGGGGCATTCGTATGTTTCCCTGCTCTTGATTCCTACGAGACGGTCCTCGACGTGATCGATACGTCCTACTCCGTGCTTGCATGCGATTGCATCGAGTTTCTGGATGAGTTCGACACCGTCGAGCTTTTCTCCGTTAAGTGCCTTCGGAATTCCCTTCTCGAATTCAACTTCTACGTACTCGGGCTCATCGGGAGCATCCTTGGGGTTTGTTGTCCATCCCCATGCCTCCTCCGGAGGTTCGATCCATGCATCCTCGAGGACACCGCATTCGCAGCTTCTTCCCCAGAGGTTCTCATCAACTGAGAAGGGGTTCTCTTTCTTGACGATGATTTCGATGTTGTTCTGCTGTGCGTATTCGATTTCTTCCTCACGGGTCATAACCCATTCCCTCATAGGTCCGATGATACCGATTGAGGGGTCGAGTGAAACAATACCTACGTCGAAACGAACCTGGTCGTTTCCTTTTGCTGTACATCCGTGTGCGATGTATTTTGCTCCCTCACGCTGTGCAATCTCTACGAGGATCTTGACGATGAGGGGTCTTGCGATTGCTGTACTGAGGGGGTAAACGTCCTCGTACATTGCGTTTGCCTTGAGTGAAGGCCAGATGTATTCCTCGACGAATTCTTTCTTTGCATCGACGAACTCGGCTTTGATTGCTCCGTTCCTGAGTGCACGTGCGACGATGTCATCGCTGCTCGGAGGCTGTCCTACATTGATAGCGACTGCAATGACGTCGAGGTTGTACTTGTCCTGTAACCATTTGATAGCGACGGATGTATCCAATCCGCCTGAGTAGGCCAAAACGACCTTTTCTCTGTTGCCTGCGTTTTCAGAGACCATATTATCAGGAACAGGGTAAAACGCGGGTGTGTATAAAGGTATAGCAACTAAATATACACTCTTGTGTAGATTGTGTTCATTTACGGTCAATGTCATTTGTATGCGACATTACTGTTTGAATGGAATATTGTGTGAAATCTACGTTATTCCGAATGATCAAGATTTGATTTTAATGTGAAAAATGTTTAGTTTAAAATTTGAGAATTTGTATTGGTGTGCATAAAAAAATAAAAAGGGGGATCTAACGATCCCCTTAAGAGGTTTTAATTATGAAGAACAAGAAGCCTAATACTAAAAGTGCAAGAACGCACATAGCAATGACAACAATGTCATCTGTTCCGAGTGATGCCTCTTCAGTTACTGTCTGAGAAGGTCCGGGGATAACGACAGATTCTCCGTCTCCTGCTGGAATCGGCTCATAGCATGCGGTAAGTACTACGTCTGAATCAGTGACTGTGAACATGTATCCGACAAGTGTTCCGTTATATGCCCATCCGACTGCATAGTATCCTTCTTTTACAGGAAGTGCAGGAAGTGAGACAGGCTGGCTTTCTGTTGCAGTGATTGTGGATGAAAGAACATCGAAGGAGATTGTGTACTGTGCAGGCGGAAGAATTGAATCAGCAGGCTGGAATCCTGAGAGTTTGGCCATGACATTAGGAGATTCCCCTGCAGGCACTGTGATCTTGTTCACAAATTGAGCCAACTCGGACTCATTGCTGGTGGACACATAGATTTCGGGGCAGTCTCCACTGGGGACGTCAATACTGTCTGCACAGTTCCAATGATTCATTTCAATGTCTTTTTCACAGTTTGTAAAAGTACAATCCGCAATTGAGACATTGATTCCTGCACCGTCGCCTCCGCTGACATAGAATCCTATTCCTGTATTCGTGTCCTCTGAACCGAAGTTGCATCCGTTCAGGTTCACGTCCCTTGGTCCTGTCCTGACAAGCATTCCTCCGACAGTGGCATCCCATTCGAAATTAACATTTGAGAAGGTTACTGTTCCGCTTTCAAGAGGGCAGAATCCACGGTAGTCATTTCCGTGATCGCATCCGTTCTTTTCAGGTGCGAAGATTACTGTTCCTTTGTCGGATGCAGTTCCTCCGACAAAGTTGTCCGCATAGAGGTACACTCCATGTTTTTCACTGTGAGTAGTGACCTTTATCGTGATTGTCTTCCCTGCAAGGTCTACATCAGGATACCAGTCCCTTTCATTTGTGAAATTGATAGTCCTGTCGCTGTCCCCTGCAAAAGAAAGGACCTTGCCTCTGTTATCTTCATTTAAAATCTGATTAACAAGATTTGTGTTGTCGGGATAATCCTTAGAGTAAATCACATCGGGGCTGGGGTCAGCAGCATCCGATCCCCCCCCCCTACAATAGGTGCTAATAAAAGCATAGCTGTAAGGGCGAGGGCCATAATTGCGCTGAACTTAGATTTCATAGTTCGACCTCTAAAATACGAATCCAAGACAGTCATGTGAATATTAAAAGGTTACTTCATCTCTAGCTTTTTAATTAACTTCAACATGGTGTAATAATCAGATATATTGAGCTAAAGGAAAATATGCTGTTCTTATGATTCGAAAATAAATTTCCGATATTATCTGTTGATTAGAATCAAACACAATCATCAGGATTCTTCGAAAAATCTGTCTTTTATGCCGTGTCGTTTTCCGGCCAACTGCGTTGTTCCCTGAACATCAAGTTGTAACAATGGAATCAAAACCGATGTGTGGGAAACAGGGTGAACATTCATTGTCTTATTTCAGACAATATATTTTTAATCACAATCACAATGGTCTGATTCTCAATACAGGTGTATAAAATGAAGAAAGTAGGCATAATCGGAGGTACCGGTTACACAGGAGGGGAGTTGGCACGCATTCTTTGCACGCACCCCGACATCGAGATTGTCTCAATGACATCCCGTCAGAATACCGGAAAGAAGGTGTCGGATGTACATTCGTACCTTGACGGATATTTGGACATAGAATTCAGTGAGAAGATCTCAAGGGAAATTGATCTTGCATTCGTTGCAACACCCCACGGTGTAGCGATGAAAGAGGTTCCGTCACTTCTCGAGTCAGGAATAAAATGTATCGATCTCTCCGGAGACTACCGTCTTCATGATGTAAAGACCTATGAACTTTGGTACGGTCATGAGCACACGGATGTGGAAAATCTCCAGGATGCAGTATATGGTCTTCCAGAGCTGTTCCGTGACGAAATAAAAGGTTCCGATCTTGTAGCAAATCCCGGATGCTATGCTACCGCAACTATTCTGGCCTGCGCACCTTTGGTCAATGCAGGCGTAGCAAATGACGATATATTCGTAGATGCCAAGAGCGGTACATCCGGAGCCGGAATGGTTCCGACCGTACGTACTCACCATTCATACTGCGGTGAATCGATCATCCCGTACAGTGTGGGAACCCACCGCCATACACCTGAGATAGAGATGGTATTGAACAAATTCACAGGAAAGAGTCCCGACGTTCTCTTTGTACCCAACCTTGTACCGATTGTACGCGGAATTCTTTCATCATGTTATTTCACACTCAAAGAGCCGATGTCTCCCGAGGAGGTGACTGCGATTTACAAGAAGCAGTATGACGGAGAGAGGTTCGTTCATGTGACATCCGATGCATCCATAAGCAGTGTTGTCGCATCAAACCATGCACAGGTCAGTGTATCGACCATCGGTAACAAAGTAATTGCTTTCGGAGCAATCGACAATCTGGTCAAGGGTGCTTCCGGTCAGGCGATACAGTGCATGAACTTAATGTTAGGATTAAACGAAACAGCCGGACTCAACGCTCCGGGATTGGGGGTTTAAAAATGGTAGATTTCATAGACGGAGGAGTCACAACTCCTGAAGGTTTCAAAGCGATCGGAGTACACAGCGGAGTGAAGTACCGTTCCTTGGATCTCGGTCTTGTACGTTCCGAGGTACCCGCAAGTGCTTTTGTCGGATACACATCAAACGAGGTGAAAGCAGCACCCGTTCAGGTGATGATGGAGGAAAATTCCCCTACACTTACTGCAGTTGTCGTTAACAGCGGAAACGCAAACGCACTGACAGGACGCCGCGGAATCCAGGATGCGATCACAATGAAGGAAACGGTTGCATCCGAGCTTAATATCGATCCTAAACAGGTCGGAGTCATGTCCACGGGACTCATCGGACGTTTCATGGATATGCAGAAGATCAAATACGGAATCAGCAAGGCAGCAGGAGAGTTATCAGTGGGTCGCGAGGCAGACAATCTGTTCGCAGAAGCCATCATGACCACTGATACAATAAAGAAGGAATGTGCAGTCCGTGTACGTCTCTCCGACGGTACGATGGTGTACATCGGTGCAGTATCGAAGGGAAGCGGAATGATTGCACCCCACATGAAGGTACTCCACGGAACCACTCTGTCCCTTGTCACAACGGATGCGAAACTTTCTCCCAAGTTCCGTGAAAAATGGCAGGAGATTCTTGACGACAGTATGAATATGGTTTCCGTTGACGGAGATCAGTCTACCAACGATACATGTATTCTTCTTGCCAACGGAATGGCAAAAGGAGCATGTGCCGATGACGATCCCCTCTTCTATGAAGCATTGAAGATTGTTATGTCGAAGATCGCACGCACAATCGCAGTGGACGGAGAGGGAGCAACGAAGCTTATTGAAGTACAGGTACACGGAGCTGCAACAAAGGAAGATGCCCGTAAAGCAGTACGTAAGATCATCAACTCGCCTCTTGTCAAATCTGCAATTTTCGGATCTGATCCCAATTACGGACGTATCATGATGGCACTCGGTAACAGCGGCGTCAAGTTTAACCTCGAAGAGGTACGCCTTGTGATCAAAGGCGGAGAGATGGAAGTTCCAATCCTTGATGCAGGTGCGCCTGTCTTCCAGGAGGAACGTTCCGTTGAAGTTGTACGTATGGCGATGGACAACAAAGAAGTCGCAATCATACTCAATCTTGCGAACGGAGATGAATCAGCAGTCGGATGGGGATGCGATCTTACATACGACTATGTCCGTATCAACGCGGAATACGCTACATGAGGTGTCTGTATGGATGATGTATATCTCCTGAAGTTCGGAGGCAACGCCATAAAGGGAGAGAAGGATCTGGCACGTCTTGCCGGAGAAGTATCGGGACTCATCAAGGAAGGTGCCAAGATCATCCTCGTTCACGGAGGGGGTCCTGAGATCAATGCCGAGATGGAAAGAATAGGTCTCGTTCCTACGAAGGTTGCAGGGGTCAGGGTAACGGACGATGCAACTCTCGAAGTTGCCGAGAAGGTGCTCAGGCAGATCAATGCGGATGTAGTGCTAGCAATGAAGGATGCAGGTGTAGAGGCCCTCGGCCTTCCCGGATACATGGTAGCATCATTCGAAAGGAGGAAGCCATACACAGTAGTGGATGACGGAAAGGAAGTATTGGTCGATCTCATAAATGTCGGGGAGGTCGTTTCTGCAGACGAGGTTGTCATCTTCGATCTGCTTAACAACGGAATCACTCCGGTCATTTATCCCATAGG
>SUSX01000058.1 GCA_015063195.1 Thermoplasmata archaeon
CGGTCTCTACGGAACCGCAATCGCAACAATTGCAATGCTCGCATCATCCGCATTCATCCTCGCAGAGGATACATTCGGACCTATCACTGACAACGCAGGTGGAATCGCAGAGATGTCCAACCAGCCTGAGGAAGTCAGGAACAGGACCGACAAGCTCGATGCAGTTGGAAACACAACAAAAGCACTCACTAAAGGATACGCAATGTCCTCAGCAGCACTCGCAGCATTCCTGCTCTTCGCAGCATACTTCGAGATTGTCGCTGAAGGAAAGGGAACCTCAATCATCTTCGAGATGAACAAGGTCATCCTCGGTAACCCCCTCATCTTCGTAGGAGGACTTATCGGAGCAGTTCTCGTCTTCTTCTTCGCATCACTTGCAATCCGTGCAGTCGGATCAGCAGCAGGTGACATGGTTCAGGAAGTCCGCAGGCAGTTCGCAGACGGAAAGATCATGGCAGGAGAGAAGGAGCCCGAGTACGGAACATGTGTCGCAATCGCAACACAGTCCGCTCTTAAGACAATGGTTGTTCCCGCACTTCTCCCCATCCTTACACCTATCGTCTTCGGACTTCTCTACAGATATGCACTCCCTGAAGAGTTCCAGGTACTCGCACCTTATGCAGTCGGAGCACTCATCATGGTTGCAACAATTGTAGGTATTCTCATGGCAAACTTCCTCAACAACGGTGGAGGAGCATGGGATAACGCAAAGAAGTACATCGAAGAGGGACACCACGGTGGAAAGAAGTCACCTGCACACGCAGCAGCAGTTGTGGGAGACACAATCGGAGATCCTTTCAAGGACACAGCCGGACCTTCAATCCACGTTTTGGTCAAACTCCTGTCAACCATCTGTTTGGTTACAGCGATTTTGTACATCTAAACACAGAGGGGAATTACCCCCTCTCAAACACTTTGAAATCCAAATCTTTGCACTTTCTTATTATTATACGCGCGCGTCATATCGGGCACGCGGTCATTTTTAAATATGAGATATCCATAACTCGGCTATTCAAGAGGATCCAACATGTACATGTTAACGCAGGCAGAAAGGGTTGTGCGCATCCCGCCTTCAAAGCTCTCAAAGAACATCGATGAGGTTATCGATGAGCTCACATGGGGGGCATTCGAAGGAAAGCTCGGTCAGGATAAGGCAGTTACAGTCCTTATCAAAAACGTAGAACCTGTAGGTCCCGGACGTATCGTTCACGGAGACGGGGCAGTCTACCAGACAGTCAAATTCGATCAGGTAGTCTTCAAACCCAGGGAGCATGAGGTCGTTGAAGGAACAGTTGTCGAAGTAGTGAAATTCGGCGCGTTCGTAAGATTCGGACCCTTGGACGGACTTCTCCACATCAGTCAGGTCATGGACGACCGTGTTGATATTGATGCAGAGAACCAGAGACTTGTAGGAAAGGACACAGGTAGGACACTCAATGTCGGAGACCGTGTCAAAGCAAGGATTGTAAGTTTGGATCTCAATGAGAAGAACCCTCAGGACAGTAAGATTGGATTGACAATGCGTCAGCCCGGTCTCGGAAGACCTGAGTGGATCGAAGAGGATCACAGAAAGGGTGAGGCATAATGGTCGGACCTGTAATGAAAGCATGCAAACAGTGCAGTTTCATCAGTGAGGATGACGCATGTCCCCGCTGTGGGGGACAGACCTCCAAAGAATGGCAGGGTTACCTCATTGTGACAGATTTCGAGAAATCCGAAATCGCAAAGAAAATGGGCATCTCTTCTAACGGAAAGTATGCCTTGAGGGTACGCTGAGTTTCATGGTCGGCGGTTGGAAGATCCCGGAAGAGAAGAGGGATTTATTCAAGAAACCGCTTGGAAAACTCATAGAACCTTCAGAATTGAAAAAAGATAACGCTAACATGGTGATTACTGTCGGCGATGTGGTTTCGCTGACAGTATGGGAACTCGGCATCGTTCCGCATCTGTCCCTCTATGACGGATATACGGAAAGGAGAGAGATGACTGATTTCTCAGCTTTCGTCGAAAACGAATGCAAGGAGAAAAAAGTAATCTCCAATCCCGCAGGGATGATTTCCTGTGAACTCGACGATGCTATCAGAAACGTCTTAAAATCCGAAAAGCCCGCGATAATCAATGTCGACGGTGAGGAGGATTTGGCATTAATGCCGTGCATCCTTCATTCTCCCGACGGCACGAGAATCGTATACGGTTGGCCGGGAAAAGGGATGATGCTCGTAACCACAGACGAGAGCATCCGAAAGGAAATCCAACAACTCTGGAAAGAGATGGAGGCAATAGAATGAAGATGGAAATTACCCAGAAGAAAGTCAACCCCCTCCTTAAGAGGACAGAGGTCTACTTTGTCATCGACCACAAGGGAGAGGCAACACCCACAAAGGGAGCAGTTGTTGACGAGATCGCAAAGCAGATGAAAGCATCAAAGAACGAGGTCGTTCTCCAGTCCGTAGAGTCAGTATTCGGAAACGGAAAATCCAACGGATACGCAAAGGTCTACGAGTCAAAGGATGCAGCACTTGAGATCGAATCTGAATACGTCCTTAAGAGGAACGGAATCGAGAAACCCGAGTACGTCCCTGAGGCACCCGCAGAGGAATAAATATGGCTAAAGCAGCAGCGGCACCTAAGGCATCAGTAAAGAAATCCGCAGCATACGAAGTATCAGGAGATGCTGTTTCAAGGACAAAACCCGTTTGCCCCAAGTGCGGACCCGGAGTATTCATGGCAACACACAAGGATCGTACATCCTGTGGAAAGTGCGGATACACCGAGTTCAAGAAAGAATAAGGAAGGAACAATCTTCATTCGGCTCCACCCTCTCAACGGGGCCACAGGATCGCCGGTTCATCGACGGCTAAACATTTTACCCTTCCAAAATTCTTCGTTCTTATTATTCTAGATTGAAATGGGCCTGTAGTATAGCCTGGATAGCATCGGGGCCTCCGGAGCCTCTGACCCGGGTTCGAATCCCGGCCGGCCCGCTATTGTGATATTCATAACACACTTTTCTGTATGATTGTAGTGTTCTATTATATCTGACAGCACATTTCCATTTATGGCCTCATTGATTTCAGTGGATTCTGAAAAATGTATTTCATGCGGAGAATGCTGCAGGACATGTGCTTCTCAGCTCATCGAATTGAAAGACGGCATCCCATACACTGAAGCGGAATTCTGTATGGCATGCGGAGAGTGTGTGTCTGTGTGTCCGACCGGTGCATTGGACAATGTCCTTTCTCCGCTAAATCTTACAGAGGAGATTGAAGAGAAACCTGTAAAATCACAGCTATACTCATATCTGAGATCAAGGAGGTCCGTCAGATGTTACAAAGATCTTCAGCCCAACGATTCAGACATCGATGAACTTCTTACGTACGCCTGTACAGCACAGACTGCTGTGAATGCAAGATTGGTATCATTCATTGTTATCAACGACAAAGACAAAGTCAAAAAGATAGCAGATCTGACTGCAGAATTCATTAAAAACTCCGATGATGAGATTAAGAGGATGTATGAGAAAATAATGTCTCTTTATGAAGGAGGTTATGATTCCATTACCAGAGGTGCTCCTGGTTTAATATTTACAGTATCGGACAGAAACTATCCCAAGGCACGTGAGACCTCGGTGATCTACATAACACATGCTGAGATATATGCCCCCTCATTGGGACTTGCTACCTGTTGGGCAGGGATTGTGGAACGTGCTTTGGAATATGCGCCCATACGTGAGATGCTGGGTGTGAAAGATAATGAGGTAGTGACCGGCGCATTGATGGTCGGCATTCCCGATATAGAGTTCAAAAGAATCCCACACCGTAAGAAGGCAGACGTAACCTTCCTGTAATCATAACCTGCCTTCATCAGATGGCTGATGAAGGCAGTAAATAATTTAGGGAGAGATATGACAGCTTATTGAATCTTAGTCTTCTCGTTCTTTTTCTTCTCCATTTTCAGTCTCTTCTTTTCTTCCTCGTATTCATGAAGAACTTCCCTGTTGTGTTCCCTTTCCATGGTCTTTTCACCGATGGTCTCATCAAGGGTTTTCTGGAGTTTTTCAATCTCTGCATAATACGCCTTGATTTCTGAGATCAATGTTGCGGTCATCTCATCGAGCTTTGGATTCTTCTCGTTGAAGTGATCGTAGTGGAGTTTTCCAAGTTTCTTGAAATCCTTCTCCACCTTCTCGTTGAGCTCATGGATCTCATGGTTGTACTTCACAGAGTCAACTCCCTGTTCGGTCCTGTTGATTGCATTCTTAGTTCCTGTTTCAATCTGCTTCGCAAGCTTCATGAATGTGATTGTGTCGTGATAACTATAAGATGACTAGAAATCTACCAGATTTTTGGTGTTATTGTAGAAAAATATGACAGTTCTGTCATCCTTTTCAAAGAAGTAAATATGTCGTATCTGCATCTTCGGTGCTTTTTATAATCTGATTTGACATACGTATTGACATGTATCTTACGGATGAGGAGCAGGTAATCCTCGATGGTGAAAAGGGCGAAGGTGTCCAGAAGGCAATGGAGCTCGTGGTCGCATTGGGAAAGATCTACGGGGCAGACGGATTGGTGGATATTACATCAGCACATCTGTCGGGAGCTTCATACAAGACCATCGGTGACGGGGGCCTGAAATATCTGGAGGATATGGTCAACGGAGGATCCAAGGTTTCTGTTCCATCCACATTGAATCCTATCGGAATGGACAGGGAGAGATGGGCTGAGATGCACATCTCTGAGGATTTTGCCGTTAAGCAGAACCGTATTGTCGACCTCTACGGGAAGATGGGGATCAAGACGACATGTTCCTGTACCCCGTATGTTGGTGTGAATGTACCCAAATTTGGCGATCATGTCGCATGGGCCGAGTCATCCGCACTGTCATTTGTCAATTCCATGATTGGTGCCAGGACAAACAGGGAAGGCGGACCGGGTGCACTCGCTGCGGCAATTCTCGGAAAGACTGCAAATTACGGATTACATAAGGAAGAGAACCGTGCTCCGACCGTTGTGATCGAAGCGGAAATCGAAGATACACTGTTCAACCATTCATTATTAGGTCAGGCTGTGGGAATGAGGATCGGTAACGGTATCCCGTACTACAGGGGAATTAAACCGGGGCTAGAAGAGGGTAAGACCATGGCTGCGGCAATGGCAGCATCTGGATCCGTGGCAATGTTCCATGTGGAAGGTGTAACGCCCGAAGCATCAAAATATGACATTTCTGAGCTGGAAGTAATACACATAGGCGAAAAGGAGCTGAAAGATGCCTACGATCACCTCAACGTCACCGACGATATACAGCTAATAGCACTGGGATGTCCGCATCTAACCGAGAAGGAGATACATGAAATCGCATCTTTGCTCAAGGGAAAGAAAAAGAAAGGTAATGTCGAGATCTGGTTCTGTACATCCAAAGCTATCAGGGAGAAATGTTCGGACGATGTCAGGATATTGGAGGAATTCGGACCTGTCCTGGCAGATACATGCATGGTGGTAGCTCCCATCGAAGGAACATTTTCCAGAACAGGTACAAATTCCTGTAAAGCAGGGAACTATCTGCCGACACTTTGTTCTCAGAAGGCCATGTGTAAGGATATCGCAGAGTTACTGAAGGTGATACAGTGAAGATGACCGGAAGGACAATCGCCAAGGGATTTGCAGATGGTACGGTACTGAAACTGAAGGAGCCGTTGAGTTTTCTTGGAGGCGTAGAGGCAGCCACCGGTGAAGTCAAAGTGGAGAACGGCGGGAATGTTGCAGGTAAAATACTTGTATTTCCAAGAGGAAAAGGCAGTACTGTCGGATCATTCGTCATGTACGATCTGATGGTTCACGGCAAGGCACCGTCTGCCGTCATCAACACATCTGCTGAGACAATAGTCGCTACCGGAGCAGTAATCTCGTCCATTCCAATGGTGGATTCTGTCGATGTCGAGCTCATCGAGGATGGGGACAGAATCATCGTCGATGCCGATACAGGTGTTGTGGAGCTCCCTGACGTAAAGGAAACAGTATGTGCTTCATCGGTAGTTGTCATAGACGGAAAGTTCATCATGCTTCACCGTCCAGAGAATTCACGTTCATATCCCGGAAAATGGTCG
>SUSX01000059.1 GCA_015063195.1 Thermoplasmata archaeon
GATCTGTTGGACAGATTCCTTCCTTTGGCAGGAGACATTCCGCATTTTCACATCAGTTGCATAAAGTACGGTGAGAAAGGGGAGATAAGCCATCTTCCTCTCGAGGCTGCGGATCCCGATATGTCACTGTTCGCCGAGGCTGTCGAGGACTGCGGAAAGGACTGTACGTTCATCTGTGAATCACCGTTGCAGGAGAAAGATGCGGTGGTGTTCAAGAGGATGTTCAAATCTCTCTGAGTCCAAGACAACTCTTATAAAGTGAGTGGGCATTGCCACTTGTACTGCCGTTGTGGCTCAGGGGTAGAGCGACTGATTCGTAATCAGTCGGTCGGGGGTTCAAATCCCTCCAACGGCTCTATAATTCTCAACAGGTCTGATTGTCACTGGCTCATTCAGCTTCTGACGAATTTCACGTATTCCGCTTCACCTACCGAGCGGATTTCCTTAATCATGTTTACGGCGGATTCACCGTCACCGGTTATGATCATTATCTCCAGGCACTTTCTGTCCTGAAGATGTGAGTGCATCTGTGTCTTTATGATCCTCTCATATCTGTACTGGATTTTGTTCATCCATTGGTTGTTGTGGTTTTCGTGGATGACAATGAGGACACCTTCCACCATGTCGCCGAAGTCGTCCATCTCCTTCAGTTCGGCGGTTGCACAGCGTATGGAGTGTCTGATTGCGTCACTTCTTCCTTTGAGTCCTAAGGATGATACCACGGAATCGAGGGATTCTATGCTTTCGTCGTCCAGGGATGCACTTATGATGGGCATAGATAATGAAAAGGGTTGTATTATTAAGAATTTATCTATAACTTAATAATGATTAGAAAATTGATATGTTATATCGCATCATTTTTAGAATGATTTATAAATGCTATATGTTATAACATGTCATAATATGAAGATGAAAACAGAACCAATTCCAAGAGAACACTATATGTCGATACTTCGTGAATCCAGGGATTCTGATTTCATCAAAGTCCTGACAGGAATACGCAGATGTGGAAAATCCACACTCATGTTGATGTTTCTGGATGAAATAAAGCATTTGGGTGTTCCTGAAGAGAAGACGGTATACATCAATCTGGATGATGAAGAGTTAGAAATCAACGATTTCAGGGACTTACTATCGAGAATCAGGGAAGAAATTGGGGGCTATGAAGGCTCATACGTTTTCCTTGATGAAGTCCAAAATGTAAAAGAGTGGGAAAGGGCCGTCTCTACCCTGTATCTAAACGGGGCGGACGTTTATGTGACTGGATCGAATACCCAAATGCTGTCGACTGATATTTCAGGAAAATTATCGGGAAGGTGTCAGCAGATACGTGTACGTCCTTTGATCTTTTCCGAGTATCTGGATTTCAGAGAACCGGGGGACACAACGGAGATTTTCATGGATTATCTGAGATATGGTGGTTTCCCATCGGTTGCATTGGCCATGGATGCAATGCCTTCTCAGGTCATCGGAATCCTGGATGGCATATACAATACTGTGTTTACTAAAGATGTGGTATTGAGAAATTCCATTAGGAATGCGAGTACTGTGAGAAATCTACTGAGATATCTGATGAAAAACATCGGTGACAGGACATCGGTCAGAGGTGCTGCAAATTACATGACCAGTAAGGGAATGAAAGTTCAAGCGCAGACTGTTGAACAATATATTGATGCTCTTGAACATGCTCAGTTGTTCGACAGAGTAGGGAGGATGGATTCCAAGTCTAAGGAGTATCTTCGCACATCCGATAAGTTCTATGCTTCGGACTTAGGAATCCGTAATAATCTGATTCCGTTTTCGGAGAGGGATCTTGACGGTATAATGGAGAATCTGGTGTATAATGAACTCATGTTCCGTTACGGGGAGGCGGCAGTATATTCAGTGGACGGTTACGAGGTGGATTTCATTGCGGATCCGAGAGGTTCACCATCATATTATCAGGTATGTACTGATATTTCTGAGAAGAGTATGCGTGAAAGAGAGTTACGTTCATTGAAAGCAATCCCTGACAATTACCCAAAGACTGTGATAACTTTTGAAAAGTATCCTTTGAGGGATATCGACGGGATAAGAATTGTAAATATCCAGGACTGGTTGCTTGAGGGGAAATCCCCTCAAGCCTGATCAATCCTTACGGATCGAATACACTCATTTGGTAAGGTATCTGTTCACTATTTTCACGGCGCAGACGTCACCGCACATGGAGCATCCGTCCTCTTTTTCGGTGCATCCTCTGCTCCTGTACCTTTCCGCCTTTTCTCTGTCCATGCAGACATCGAACATGGTATCCCAATCGAGTGCTTTCCTCGCTTTGGCCATTATTGTGTCCTTTTCATGACCTTTGCCTCTGGTCATATCTCCTACGTGTGCTGCAATCTTCGAAGCTATGAGGCCTTCACGTACATCCTCGATATCGGGAAGGCTGAGGTGTTCCGCGGGCGTAAGATAGCAGAGGAAGTCCGCTCCGGCCTTTGCTGCTATGGTTCCGCCGATGGCACCTACGATGTGATCGTATCCGGGTGCTATGTCCGTTACTAAAGGACCCAGTACATAGAACGGTGCTCCGTGGCAGAGTGTTTTCTGCATAACCATATTCGCTTCTATCTGGTCGATAGGCATGTGTCCGGGACCTTCCACCATGGATTGGACGCCTGCTTCTCTGCATCTCTTCACGAGTTTTCCCAGAGTCATGAGTTCCGAAATCTGGGCGGCATCAGATGCGTCGTCTATGCATCCCGGTCTGAAACCGTCACCTAAGGAAAGGGTGAATTCGTATTTCTTTGCAAGTTCGAGGAGATAGTCGAAGTTTTTGTACAACGGATTCTCCTCTTCGTTGTGAAGGATCCATGCGGTAAGGAATGATCCTCCCCTGGAAACCACATCCATAAGCCTTCCTGAATTCTTGAGCCAGGACACTGTTTCTTTGGTGATTCCGCAGTGTACCGTCATGAAGTCCACTCCATCCTTGGCGTGCTGTTCGATACCGTTGAATATGTCGTCTTCGGACATTTCAACCACGGCATCCCTTCTTGCAGCGGTCAGCCCTACCTGATAGATGGGCACGGTACCTACCATTACCGGACATTTATCGAGAATCGTCTTCCTGATGAAATCGATGTCCCCGCCTGTGCTGAGGTCCATTACTGCATCTGCACCGTATCTGAGTGCTACGTCAAGTTTCTGCAGCTCGTTGTCTATGGATATCAGATCTCTGGATGTTCCGAGGTTTACGTTGACCTTGATCCCCATTCCTTCTCCGACGGCTCCAGGTTCCGGGGAGTGTACGGGGTTGCACGGGACCACGATCCTTCCGGAAGCGATACCGTTCCTGACGAATTCCTCGCTGACTTTCTCCTTCTCTGCAATCTTCCTTATGAGTGGTGTCACGCCTCTGCGTGCCTCTTCCATGATGGTGCTCATCGGATTACATATCGGCGACCCGGATATAAATGTGAATCCTGCCCTGGGTGTTGCGTGCGCGCGTTTAGTCGTGCGCGTTACTATATATAATAAAGATGCATAACCCCACCCAACCAGAGGAATATTTCATGGATGGGATTCAGAACAACTCGGATTACGGTGCGGAGAACATCGTCGTCCTCGAAGGTTTGGAGGCCGTCAGGAAGAGGCCCGGTATGTATATCGGAAGCACGGACTCCAGAGGTCTTCACCATCTTGTGTACGAGGTAGTGGACAACAGTATCGACGAGGCCATGGCAGGTTTCGCCGATAAGATCGAGGTGACGATCAACGCAGACGGATCATGTACCGTCAAGGATGACGGACGCGGTATTCCCACAGGAATGCACAAGAAAGGAAAGTCGGCTTTGGAGCTCGCTCTGACGGAACTGCATGCGGGAGGAAAGTTCGACAGTAACAGTTACAAGGTGTCCGGAGGACTGCACGGTGTCGGTATTTCCGTAGTCAACGCTCTGTCGACATCACTTACAGCGACTGTGAGGAGAGAAGGAAAGATCTTCAGGCAGTCGTACAAGATCGGTATCCCCGACGGACCTGTGGAAATCATAGGCGAAACCGATGAGACTGGAACCGAGATCACATTCTTCCCCGACGGGGAAATTTTTGAGACAACGGAGTTTGATTACTCCGTACTGCAGAACAGGTTCAGGAACCAGGCCTTCCTGAACAGGATTGTAACGATAAACTTCAGGGACGACAGGTCCGGAAAGGAGGAAACGTTCCATTACGACGGAGGAGTCTCCGAATTCGTTCAGTATCTGAACACCTCCAAGACGCCGCTGCACCCTGTCCCGATTTACATCGCAGGAAAGAAGGGCGATGTGGATATCGAGATGGCACTGCAGTACACGGACGGATATTCCACTGACAACATCAGTTCCTTTGTCAATACGATTAACACGCCGGAAGGAGGAACACACCTTTCCGGTTTCAAGACAGCTTTGACCAAGACCATCAACGATTACGCGAAACAGAACAACCTGGTGAAAGGAAACATGGCCTTCTCCGGTGACGACGTACGTGAAGGTCTTACGGCGGTACTGAGCGTCAAGCTTCCCGAACCGCAGTTCGAAGGACAGACCAAGTCCAAATTGGGAAGCAGTATAGCACAGTCCGCGGTCAGTTCACTGATGAATGAGAAACTGGCAGAATATTTCCTCGAGAATCCCAAGGTTGCCGAGATCATCATCAAGAAAGTGGACGATTCCTACAGGGCAAGGGAGGCCGCACGTCTCGCAAGGGACGCTACAAGAAGAAAGAGTGTCTTCGAATCCAATTCCCTTCCCGGAAAACTGGCAGACTGTACCGAGAAGGATCCCAGCAAATCCGAACTGTACATTGTGGAGGGAGACTCTGCAGGCGGTTCCGCTAAACAGGGAAGGGACAGGATGTATCAGGCGATCCTTCCTCTCCGCGGTAAGATTCTGAACGTCGAGAAGGTAAGGAAGGACAAGATGCTCGCCAACGAGGAGATCAAGAATCTCATCACCGCCATCGGAGGCGGATTCGGCGAGGAGTTCGACGTTTCCAAGATAAGGTACCACAACGTCATTATCATGACCGATGCGGATGTGGACGGTGCACACATAGCTACACTGCTTCTCACTCTGTTTTACAGACAGATGAAACCTCTGATCGAAGCAGGACATGTGTATTTGGCCATGCCTCCGCTTTACCGTGTGTACAAGGGAAAGAAGGAGATCTACGCATACAACGATGAGGAAATGAGGGCAGCTATGGCAGAGATAGGTCAGGGTGCCCAGGCAAGCAGGTACAAGGGTCTCGGAGAGATGAATCCCCAGCAGCTTTGGGAGACGACTATGGATCCCTCCACCCGTCTGATGAAGAAGATCACCATTGAAGATGCAATTCTTGCGGATCAGCTGTTCTCCACACTCATGGGGGACGAAGTGGAACCCAGGAGAGCGTACATCATCGAACATGCCCACGAGGTAATGAACCTGGATGTGTGATACCATGTCTGACGATTCACAGATTATTCAGCCCAGACTGGTCACTCAGAGCATTGAGAAGACCATGTCCAACTCATACATCGACTACTCTATGAGTGTCATCGTCTCACGTGCCATTCCCGATGTACGTGACGGTCTGAAACCGGTACACAGGAAGATCATGTACGCCATGAACGACATGGGTCTGTCATACCGTTCGGCACACAAGAAATCGGCAAGGGTAGTGGGAGAAGTCTTAGGTAAATACCACCCGCACGGAGATACCGCAGCATACGATGCGATGGTGAGGATGGCACAGCCCTTCTCACTGAGGTACCCGTTGGTGGACGGTCAGGGTAACTTCGGTTCCGTCGACGGTGATCCCGCGGCGGCCATGAGGTACACCGAAGCAAAACTGTCCAAGATCTCCAGCGATCTGCTGGCGGATATCGACAAGGATACTGTCAAATTCGTTCCGAACTTCGACGAATCGCTTCTCGAACCTGAAGTGTTACCTTCAAAGTTCCCCAATCTGTTACTGAACGGTTCATCGGGTATTGCGGTGGGTATGGCAACCAACATGCCTCCGCACAATTTCTGCGAAGTGGTCGATGCCATCAACTACA
>SUSX01000060.1 GCA_015063195.1 Thermoplasmata archaeon
GCAACCCTGTCCTGGCAGATTTCGGATGCGATACGGGGGTCCGTCATATCGTCGAGACATATTCCTGTCGCACCTGTGGATATGATTCCGTTGAGTATGTGGCTTACATCTCCGTTGATATGAACGACTTTCATTGTTTCTCTCAGTGGGGAGAACACATAACTCAGATTGGGGATAACCATTGTGGATATCTGATCTCTTGTAAGGATGTCATTTGATGCCAAGGGATCATTCATCTCGACACAGTCGATATTCATGCATCCGACCTCATCCATCCACATCTTCTGATATTCTGTGGCATAGTTTATGAATCTCCTGGCGACAGAAGGTTCGTTGTATGACCACATCAGAAGATTCTCGGGTCCTGCAAGATTTCCGGCAATGGTGAACGGCCCTGTGGACCCGAGTATTCTCGGCAGATCGACCCAAACTTCCTGATACAGCAGTTTCACTGCCGCGTCGATTACAGAGTTCCTTCCCTGTTTCATAACATCGTCCTGATCCATCAGTATGAGTCTTGCATCGGGATCGTTGAGATAAGGGCTGTCGACAATCATCGGCGGCACCTTATCATTACCCAGATACACCTTGCATCCAAGTATTTCCGATTCATACGTATGACAGAACGGGATTCTTATTGATTCAAGTCCCAGTTGTCTGTATGCGTTCAGTGCAAGCTTTGCCATCTTCCACGGGTCTGTACTTGCTCCGTTCCAATCGATCTGTAGGTTCTGCATCAGTTCCGATGTGGTGGAATCGGTGATTCCGCATATTGGCGGCCTGTCAGTCCGTTCACACCTCATGGCCTGAAAGAATCTGTTCCTAGGGGTTACGTTGAACATTTCTTTCCTCCTGGTTACCTTACAAATTCTATCGGATAAGTGATAATTAATCTAGATTGCGAACATGTTCGATTGTAGAATATTGTGTTATTTGTGATATTTTTATTTATATCGATAATATACAAAAGATATCTTAGACATATGTCTTATGATATCTAGATATCTAAGACAATTGTACAATCATGTAGAAACAGCACAATTTAAAGACATATAGGATAATTCAGAAATATGGACAACGATAAGTTCGTAATCTTTGCTGCAGCAATCGCAATCGTGGCATTGCTGGCTTCTGCCGGTGCGATAGTGATGGCTGCGATGTCAGATTTCGATGACGGCGAAGAAGACGTCTACAGAATATATGTCGGATTCGGAGATATGTCCGAGGAAGAGGTTACACCTATTGATGATGCAATAAAGAATCAGATTACAGGTAAGTTCCGTCTCGGATATACAGCATATGAGGCATCAGGTGCGGCAATAGCGAACGGGTCTGTTGCTGTAGATAAGATTACGATGGTGTATATGGTAACATTCACCAACGATGATACTGTGGATGACATTGTCGATTGGATCCAGGATACATACGGCCTTACGATATTAGTTGAAGAGTATGCAGCAGAGGATCTGACACTGTATTTGTCTTAAACGGGTTGTCGGATGACAATCTTCTTAAATAGTCTATTCTGTGTTGAAAATCAATTCGCTACTCTCTTTGTGGTGTATCTTTCGTTGAGGCCTTTGTGATATCCGTTTCAAATTCTGTAATCAACCAATTTAGGATTCCTCATCCCTCATCCATGTGAGGAGGTCGTTCTGGAGACTGTCGTCATCCATACGGATCTCCCTTCTGACGAGTTTGGACATGAGGTCCATAGGGTCGAAATCCCATCCTGCCCGATGGGTGTCAAAAATGGTACTCGTCAAATCCTGACTTGTCGAGGGCTCCGCCTCAAAAGTGGTACAAGTCAAATTTTCATCGAGAATTTTAAACGGCTCTTCGCCGGATGATCTGGATAGAAGTGGTCCCCACTCCCTGATTTGAACAGGGGATCTGCTGATTTCAGCGGCTGTATCGGCAATGCCGAGAACACTCTACAGTCAGCCGCTCTAGCCAGGCTAAGCTAAGTGAGGACAAACTGAGATAAGAGAAATATTATTTAAAACTACCTGGTAAAAAGTTAAAGAAAAATGGGTTTTTCGGATGATTATCCGAAGTATCCCAGATTCTCTTTGTTTTGAGATGCCTGATATTCGAGAACTTTTCCTTCAAGTTCATCAATCTGTTGGCATTTCTCTTCCATTTCTGTCTTGTCAAATGTGATTCCGAGGATCTTTTCCATCACAGCAAGAACACGGAGTCCGCTTCTGTAATCTACAAAGTATCCTGATGTTTCACCCATGATGCATCCTGCTTCGATACCGTGGAACTGTCCGAGTCCGATGAATATTCCGCTTGCACCGACGATTCCTGCAGCCGGCTCCCCGGGTGCGAATTCGATGCCGTACGGTTCCATTTTCTTTTTCATTTCAAGATCGGAAGCGACTCCGAGAACACGTGGTTCTTTGACCATCTGTCCCGTTCCGTATCCTCCCAATGTGAATATGGTTGACACATCATATTTCAGGAAGATTTCATCCATCATTTCTTCGCAGAGTTTGAATTGGCCTTCAGGTGTTGTTGCCTGAAAATCGCCGAGAAGGAAGATGACATCGAGATGGCTTTCGCCCACATCCTTGGCATAGAACAGCTCATTGGATGCCATCACTGCAACATTGTCCTGGTTGACGAGTACCTGCGGGGGAAGGTATTTGGAGATCACCGATGCGAAATGTTTGGCGTCGAGTTTCTGTGCCATGTAGTCTGCCACAATCTTTCCAACATTACCGACACCTGGAAGACCTTCGATAAGGATGGGCCTGTCCAATTCAGGTCTTTCACTGTATCTTATTGTACTTTCCATTTTCTCCATACTCCTCTATTATGCTTCTTCTTCTGTATTCTCCGTATCTGTCATCCGGGGAATATCTCGGAGGAATCGGAGATACAGTACTGCGTCCGCATTGGGGGCAGTTATCATCAAGTGTATATACAGAACAGTTTTTGCATTTTTTCAATGCAGTTTTCATGGATAATCACTTTGTTTCACGCTTGAGGGATGCTTCTCCGCCTGCTGCAACAAGTGCGTTGATAGTCTTGTTGGAGACCTTCTTCATGATCTCTTCTGCATCCTTGTATTCGTCAGCGGTGATAACAACTCTGTATTTCGGTGATCCTATACAGGTGATTTCAACATTTGCACCCTCTACGGCATCAAGTCCCTGGAGAAGTGCATTTCTGATAATCTCGACACCGTTGGGTGCCATTGATTTAAGTTCAAGAATTCCGTCAATCTGAACATATGGGGGTGTAACATTGTCGATTGCTACCTCGATGAATGTCTCGACCCAATCTCCCTCGAAGTCTTGACGGAAGTCTTCAGGGGATGATGCTACAATCTCGAATGCACCGTACAATGTCTCATAGGTTTCGAGAAGTTCGTTACCGAATTCGGTATAAGCTGCATCAACAGAGATTGAGAGTTTTTCAGCAACGATTTCGACAAGCTTCTCAGCTTTGTTCTCATTTTTCCATTGCTGAATTTTCTCTCTTTTCTGGTGCTCGTTTACAGATTTGAGGGACAAGTCGATGTGACCTTTGGAGGAGTCGACGCCCAGAACTTTGCAGACGATTCTCTGTCCCTCTCTGATGAAGTCTCTGATGTGTTTAACCCAACCAGTGGCAACGTCCCTTACGTGAACGAATCCTTCTTTATTGTCGTATTCGTCGAGTGTGACGAATGCTCCGAAGTTCTTTACGCTTGTGACAGTACAGACTACAAGCTCTCCGTTCTCGGGGAAGCCTCTGGTACGGGACATCAGTTCAATACCTCAAGGACTTCGCACTTAACGTCGCCCTTACCGCCGGTAGAGCGAACGAGTGTTGCGCCACAGACATGGCAGCATACCTGTGTTGCAGGCTTGCTGTATGCGATCTGCTCATTTCCGCAGTCGGCGCATTTGATCTTGATGAAGTTGTTGGCCATTTGATCACTCCGTGAGTTCAAACTTCTTTGCCCTGATACATGCTGTAAGGTGTGCCTTCTTGCATGTTGTGCATCTGTATCTGATGTTGACCCTCTTGGTGGGCTTGTCTCTGTCGGGCTTAGGCCTGGGGAAACCTCCGTAACCTGCGGTTACCTTTCTGAATCTCCTCTGACCCCATTTGAGTTCACTTGCCTTCTTCTTTTTTACCCTTTCAACATCGTGTGTTGTGTGGGTTTTACAGTAAGGACAGTATGTTTTGATCGCTCTGGGCATTTTCATTATTTTCACCTTATTTATGAGGTAGGAATTGGCTAATATGGAGGTAATATAAAAAAACATTGGTTCGGGATTGAACCGCGAACATGTTTTATCCTTTATAATCCTCTTTTTTCAATCGTACCGTCTGAATGGGAGATTAACACTGTGGAAGCGGTATTGAGGAAGAGTCCGTTGTCTACCGTTCCCGGAATTACATTGATCCTGGATTCCAGGAAGAACGGGTTCTTGATGGACTCGAATTTACAGTCGTAGATGTAGTTGCCGTTGTCCGTGACGAACGGTTCATCACCGTTCATCCTGAGAGTTGCTTTACATCCCTGTGCTTCAAGGGCGTATTTGGTCTTCTGATATCCGAATTTAAGCACCTCTACGGGAAGTGCACATTTTGTTCCCAACATGTCGACCGCTTTAGTTTCGTCGACAATGATGACTTCGGATTGTGATGCTGCCGCGACGATTTTCTCTCTGATGAGTGCTCCGCCAAGGCCTTTGATGAGCTGCATGTCCGGGTCAACCTCATCGGCACCGTCTATCGTAACGTCGATAGATTCTACATCGTTGACATCGACAACAGTGATTCCGAGTGATTTTGCCTGTTCTTCGCTGCGCACAGAGGTAGCTACACATGTGAGTTTGTATCCCTCTTTGTTAACGAGTTCACCGATTCTGTTGATAGCGTGATATGCGGTGGAACCGGTTCCCAAACCGACGACCATGCCGTCCTTTACGTAATCGTTAACTGCGCGTTCGGCTACAGCCTTTTTCAAAGCATCGTTGGACATTAAATCTCCCTGCCCATGTTTATATCGGGGTATTTGATAAACCTTGCCCTTATTATATAGAGATAATAGAGATGTTTGTTTTGTGGTATGTGGGCAACCGGCCGTGTGTTTTTTATCTTATCCATCAGAAATATAACTTACATCCGTGATTATAACTCATGAAATTGGCTGCCCTTTACTCCGGGGGAAAAGATTCAGCTTTTGCGATGTACGTAGCGATGCAGATGGGACATGAGATTACATGTCTCGTCACAGTCAGACCTACAGATAAGGCATCATGGATTTTTCACACTCCGAATCTTTCCATTGTTCCCATCATGGCTGAAGCAATGGGATTGGAACTCATCACAGCTGAGAGTGACGGTACGGAAGAAGGGGACATGTCAGCACTCAGGAATGTCCTGACAGGATTGGATGTTGAAGGAGTGGTCGCCGGTGCGTTATGGTCGGATTATCAGTGGGATAGAATGAATATGATCTGCGGTGAACTGGATCTGAAATTCATTGCACCTCTCTGGAGAAAGGATCAGGATCTCCTGTACGATGAGATGAATTCTGCAGGAATTAAAGCAATTATTGCCGGAGTGTTTGCTGAAGGATTGAATGAAAAACATCTCGGAATGCCGTTGGATTCGGATATGAAATCCAAGCTCCTGGAACTTAGGAGAAAATACGGTGTCAATATAATGGGTGAAGGCGGAGAGTATGAGTCAATGACATTGGACTCTCCAGTTTACAATTCATATCTGGAAATCACAGATTCGGAAAAATTGATGGAACGCAGTGCGGGCACACTGAATGTAAAAGGTGTCCGCCTGATTCCAAAATAGATTTAGAGTGCGTCTTTGACTCCGTTAAAGATCTCATCGAATGTCGGTAACTGTTTCGGTATCTCCGACCTCCAGACGAACTTCACTGTTCCGTCCCTGTCTATGAGATAGAATTCACGGTTGGTGAATCCAGATACAAGGTGTCCTGGGCCTACGATTGCACCGTATTCCTTACTGATTTTCTTATCGGCATCCTGCAGAAGTTCCCACTGGAGTCCGAGTCTGTTTTTGAAGT